>NZ_CP045118.1:2704817-3005352 GCF_009189165.1 Pseudomonas sp. SCB32 | reverse complement strand
TGAACTCGGCGCTCTTGAGGGTCTGACCGGAGCTCACCGCCTTGTACAGGTAGGGACTGGAGGCATCGATTTCCTTGGTGAAGTTGAACGGCGTATGGATACGGGTACCGGTCAACTTGCCAGTGTTGTTGTCGGTGGGGATGTACAGGCTATGGTCCTGAGCGACCACCTCGACACTGCCTTCACGCTTTTGAACATCGACCGAACCTTTGATGTCCGCACCGCCGTCGTCTTTGAGCCACAGGTAAACGGGAATAGCCATGTGAAGTTCCTTCTAAAAGTGCAAGTTCGTCGCTGGCTGCTGCCGCGACAGGGATTGACCGCCCGATACCTGAGTCGGGAGCGCGCAGGCTCCTGTCTCAGGGACCAAGCGGATATCGACCCGGCGGTTGGCTGCTCGCCCCTCCGGTGTGTCATTGCTGCTAATCGGCTGATCCGCGCCGAAACCTTGAATCGCAAAACAGCTGTCGGGGATGTCACCCATCTGCTGCATCCAGTCGCGCACGGCGGTGGCCCGAGCACGCGACAGAAGAAGGTTGCGCTGCTGATCACCCGTGGCGTCTGTGTGCCCAGCAATAACGATCAGCCAGCCGGGCTGGGCCTTGATGTCCACCAAGGCGTTGATCAGCACTTTCGCCGAGCCGGGCTTGAGCTCGGCACTGCCGCTGGCGAACAGCGACAGACTGTCCAGACGGACGGGATCGGGAATCCTTGCCTGCGCCGGTGATGGAATTGGTGCTCGGTAGGCCGCAATTGCGGCTAGGAGCGGTGGGCGAATTCGCTCGGCTGCGTACAAGCCAAGTCCCAGGGACAACGGCTCACCTTCGCGGTAGTAGCGATCCAGTCTGGAAGCATCGCTTCGCAGCAAAGCGACGGCCTGCTCTCTCAATTGGTGCTCAGGCTGTTCGAATGTTGTGGCCTCAGGAATCGCCCGGTACCGATGCAGATCGTCGCTCACTTGACGCAGCAGCAACCGGTTTTGCCAGGCAGAGCTACTCAGAGCCACCGTCGTCGCGAGAACGAAGAGCCACAGCCCGTAGAGCGCGGTGCGGCGCTCCGGGGTGAGATTCGTCTGCCGAGGCAACAAACTCAGCAATGGATCAGGAAACGGTAGCGCTGCCGTGCTGGCTGCTCGTACAGCCGGCTGTAGCGTCGTACGTCCGTGCAACCAACTCGCCCACAAATTGCCTGGCAACGACACAGGCGCTTCGGATAGAAACATCATCGCGCAGGCTGTCACTGGGCAAGGTGGGTCTCGTTGCTCACGAGACTCCAGATGCGGCAGCACCGCGTTTGCCAACCAGCTATTCAGACTTTCGACCAGGACACTGGTGCGTACGCGCTGTGCGCATGTAAGAAGGTCAACGGACTGCCGCTGCCACTGAGCCATGGATAGGTGGCTTGTACCTTCGTGAACAGTTAGCTCAGGATCCGCTGCCCCCCATGTAAACCAGGCAAGTTCGCTGTGCGTGGCCTGCCGGTAACAACCCAGCAGGACCGGCAATGCCACACCTTCTCTTCGGATGCGAGCAACTTGTCGGCGGAAGGTTTGGGTGCGTCCCGCCAGTAGCGCTCTATCCGTCTGCTCGGCAGGGTTGACGATATAGAACACGCTCAGTTGGCCTGCCCAATGCGGACGATTCGCCAGCACGTAATCGATTATCGACGGCAAGCATTCGATGCAGGGGACACGCAGGTAACAACCCTGCTCCGTAACACGCAGAGCTAGTTGATCTTCCGGCGCATCGCCAAAAAGCGGATGCAATCCATCACCGCAGACTGCTACCACCGGCTGCAAGAACCCCGCTGCAGGCAGCAAACTCCCGGCAGCCAGCGTAATTGACTGACGTTGACGCAAGGCGCTCCGTCCTGCAAACAACCAGCCGAGAGTCACGACGATAATCACAGCAAGCGTCCACAGCGTTTGAGCCGCCCAAGACATCGGCAGTATCGCCAAGCTCAGGATCAGGCCCAGCGAGCCCGCCCAGAGCCAAAGACCACGCGTCCATCTGAGCTGCGTGGGCATGGTTACACCTGACCCGGTAGCAAGGAGGCGACGGTATCTACGAGCATTCGATGCAAGAGCAGCCATGTCCCGATTAGGAGAACTGCAGCTCCAGCCAAATGCAGCCATGGCAGACCAAGCCAATGACGCCAGCCACCGCCGCCGACATGGATCAGCAACGGGGCCTTTCCAACCGCGGCAAAGGGTTTTACACGCTCGCTCAGCGCAGCGAGCAATTGCTCACGCTCCGGTGCGGTCTCGTCGCGATACCGGCCCAGAAACCCGAGCATCAGCACGCGCTGATAGCATGTCAGTACACGTTCGTCTGGAGCTGGCTCGACCAATACTTCATGCATGTCTTCATAGAGCTGCTCGCCGGCCTGATGGCGACTGAAGAAGTGCGCCTGCAGGGGTTTCGAGGCCCAGACGGAGCGGGCTTGTTCAGGCGCATTGCGCATCACCGTCTCGTCAAGCAGAGCGCATTGCGCATAGCAGATCTGGTTGATCGTGCGCTGGCTCATGCCGGCATCAATCAGGCTGTTGCGACAGTGCTCGACCTGGGCTGCGCAATGCTTCCACAGTTCGGTGCCATCCTTTGGTGAGGCTTTCTGTTGCAACTCAACGACCAGCAGGTAGCTGTCCTGCAGCAAGGCGTCTATATCAACGGCTGGGAATTTTCCGAATGTCTTGGTCATGAGCGCAGCACCGCGAACAGGTCCAGCTGAACCTCCCCGAGCGTGCCGGGGACATACAGGGCACAGACGCCGGACGACAACATGTCCCGTGCTTTGGCATGGGCCAAGTCAAGGGCGAAGTACTGATTGCCCAGGCGCACCGGAATCGCCGCCGGCACATGGCTCAGCGGCAACAGCGGCACACCGTCGAGGGCCACGTTGACCAGGTGGTCGACATCGTCCGGCGCCCCGACCTTGCACAGGCGCGGAAACTGACTCTGCACTTGCGCAGCAGGAAGACTGGAGCGCACCGACAGATAGAAATCGACACCCTCGGCATCGCGCAGCCGGGCATCGTGCAGGGCCACCTGCCAGCGGTGCGCATTGGGACGTTCGAGATCGAGCGCAATGACACGCGACGGCAGGCTGGCCTCCAGCAGGGTGGAAATCAGCCGGAACAGCGGCGGGAATACACTTTCCAGCTGGTCATGCCGGTAGCCGGGGATAGCGCCGATGTCATGCTCCAGGGAGAAGGTCAGCAGGCTGCCGGCCAGCTTGATCAACTCCTGGTAAACATGTTCCGGATGTCGCGCCGGATGGGCCAGCAGATCCGCCAGCACCGGCTGGTAGCTGTTCAACGCATTGAGCAGCCAGAACAACGAGACGTCGGCTACCGCGAAGTCTGCCATGCGCTGGTTGCTCTCCCGGCGCATGCCCATCAGCCGGCTGCGCTTGGCCGCCAACTGGGTCATGAGGTTGTCCAGTTGCCCCAGCAACTGCGGCTGGGCATCGAAGCTGAGCAGCGGCGGGACGAACTGCGGGTCGAGGGCCCAGACACCCTGCCCGTCGCGTACCACGCGCGCCACCGGGCAGGTCAGGTACTCGGCGTTGTCATCGTTCTCCAGGCGCAGCGACAGGACATGCGCCAGAACAGCCATGGACTGGGTTTCATCACCATAGAGGTCCTGCACTTCTCGCCAATCCTGGCGATAGCGCGTGGGCTGAGAGGGTTTACCGTTGCCTGTCAGGCAGTTGCCGCCATTGGCGTGCTCCAGCGGCAATGCCAGCAGCAGAGTAGCCACGGCGCCCTCCCCCTCGGCCAACCGGGACAGCTCCAGCGCCGGCGGCAAACGGTCGGTCGCATCACTGTCGATCAGCGTGCCATCCGGCAGCCGCACCCGCAGCCGGGTAGCCTTGAGCTTACCCAGCCGCAGGGCATCCAGGTCGAACGATGCGACCTGAACGCCCCACGGGTGAACCCGCGACAAATGCGCCAGGCATTCGTTGGTCCATGCCTCCCAGCGCGCCTGCTGCTGGAATTGTTGCGGGGACAGCAAAGCCCCCGCCCCCCATAAGGGGCGGTCGATCTTCATGGATGACTTCCGTGTGAGTGCTTAGGCTTTCGCCTTGGGCATCTGCGAAACCAGCGACAGATTCACGTCCATGCCCTCTACCTGGAAGTGCGGCACGGCATACAACTTCACGCGGAAGAAGCCCGGGTTGTCCTCGATGTCTTCCACGGTGACTTTGGCATCGCGCAACGGGTGCGACGCTTGCAGGTCGTCACTGGGGTCGGTCATTTCGGTAACCAGGCCACGAATCCAGTTGTTCAGCTCCAGCTCCAGGACTCGACGGTCCTTTGTGGTGCCGATGTTTTCGCGCTGGATCAGCTTCAGATAGTGGGCAATGCGCGACAGCAGGAAGATGTACGGCAGACGCGCGTTGATCCGGCTGTTCGCCGTGGCATCGGCGGTCTCGTACAACGCCGGCTTCTGCGCGGAGTTGGCCGAGAAGAAGCATGCGTAGTCACGGTTCTTGTAGTACGAGAGCGGGATGAAACCGAGATTGGCGAACTCGAATTCGCGGGTCTCCGGAATCATCACTTCCGAAGGGATCTTCACCTGATTGCCAGTGCCCAGGTCATATAGGTGAATGGGCAGGTCAGTCACTGCGCCACCGGCTTGAGGGCCGCGAATCTGCACACACCAGCCGTTGTTGATGAAGCTCTTCACCATGTTCGCGGCAAAGGCGAAGGAAGCGTTGGTCCACAGGTACTTGTCGTGATCCGGCCCCTTGACGCTCTCGACATAGTTGAAGCTGCGCACCGGAGTGGTATCGGGCCCGTAAGGCAGACGGCCCAGTACACGGGGCATGGTCAGACCGACGTAGCGGGCATCGTCGGAATCACGGAAGGATTTCCACTTGAGGTATTCGGCGCGGTCAAAGTAGTTGCCGATATCCTTGATCGCCGCCACCTCCTCCATCGATTCCTTGCCGAAGAACGCCGGCCCAACCGAACCAATGAACGGCATGTGGGCCGCTGCCGCTACCTTGGAGATATTGCGCAGCAGCGCGATATCCTGGGGACCGCGACCAAACTCATAGTTCGAAATGGCCGCTGCGATCGGCTCGCCACCAGGAGTGTCGTACTCTTGGGTGTAGGTGTGGATGTACAGGCCGCTCTGGGCGATTTCCGGCGCGTCCTCGAAGTCCTGCACCAGATGGTCCTTGCTGATGTCGAGTAGCTCGATGCGCACGTTACGACGGAAGTCGGTCTGGTCTATCAGCGACTTGACCCCGCGCCAGGTCGATTCGACCCGTTGGAAATCCGGGTGATGCATGATCGCATCCAGCTGCCGGCTGATCTGCTCATCCAGGTGTGCGATATGTTCATCGAGCAAGGTCTTGTCGAGGCGTTCGACCTTCTGCGATGACTGCTTGAGTAGATCAAGAAATACACGGACGGCCGCTGTGACGCGCTCATCAGCAGACACGTCGGACAACGCATCGGTATTCTGGAAAATCTCAATATCGTTCAAAGACGACACTGGGCTGAGATTGATCTTGTCAAACAGCGAGGCGTAGACGCCTTGACCTTCGCGGGTCACAACACTTGCGCCACCTACGGGCGCAACAATCCCTTCTGCGGACATGAGTCCCTCCTAGACTTTTCTATTAACGATCTTGGGGAGCGAGCTGAGCCAGTTCGGCTCGCAACTCGTCGCTCAGCGCGTCATCCTTAAGGATGCGTTCAAGCTCCCGACGGAAGGTGGCGTTGTCCAACAGATTGGATTTCAGGTCGCGCAGCAGGTTGCGCATAGCCAGCATGGCGCGTAACTCCGGAACCTGCCGGGCCACGTGCTCTGGCTCGAAGTCCTTCATTTGGCGGAATGTCAGCTCGATCGAAGTGTCTGAGCCGTCATCCGTCAGCGTATTAGGCACCGCCAGTGTCACATTGGGGTGAAACTCAGAAAGTACGCTATTGAAGTTGTTTCTATTGATATCGACTTTGACGCGCTCGGACAGCGGGCGCTGCTCTCGACCGTTGCTATAGTCGCCCATCACCATGAGTTTGAGCGGCAACTCAACTTTTTTCTGTGCGCCGCCGGTATGGAGGTCCAGTTTGATATTGACACGGGCCTTTGGAACTTCGTTCTGAAAGCTATCAGATGCCATCGTATTTCAATCCTCAAAATCCTTTTGTCAGCGCAATGGAATGCACATCCTGATCTCGCCATCGATCAGATCCTGCCGCCGCTCCTTAGACATTTGCCGCTTAGTACTGCAAATCCTAAAGCGCTCAGAAAATCCAACCGCACGGCCGTAATCAATGATTGCTAGCTGACAGACCTTCTTCAACCCCGCTCATTGATCTTGGGAAATGACTTACAAATCCTTCGGAAGCTCAACAGATCAAAACAACCAAATCCCCCGGAAAATCTCTCCTTAACCAATGGAAAATTGGCTCATCTGCTCGCATAGAGCGGCACCAAATCACCCGTGCATCTGAAGAGCCCGCAAACGAATTGACTGGATGTGATCCTATGGCCGTGCCGTCATGAGTCAGAAGGCCCGAGCGATGCCCCCTGCCAACACCAGAGGCCATTTCGCGGAGTTTTGAGCTCCCAGAGCACATGAAGCAACCCTCGCCGCCTCAATAGATGACAGCGCCCTTCCCTTATGGCCGATCAGCACCAGATTGTCAGCGACCGACAGAGGACAAGTGCATCATTGACGCACTCGATGAGATTTCATTTTTACTGCCAACATGCCAGTCCATAAATCTCGATAAAGAATGAACCAATGCTAAACCTAGGAACATCTTCCATCTGATAAGCACCAAACATCCTAGAACCCCAATGATTAGGCTCCAACAGCATATCGATGCGGCTGCGTCACCAGAATCGTAAAAATCAAGTAGCCCATGCAAGCAGTGACAGACGATATCTAGTACTGGTCGAGAGGTTTCTTTCCGGATCCAAAATTCTCAAGGGATCGTGCGAGGAAAAGCTTTATTAGCTCCGGTAGAAGTTAGGACTTTGATCTATAGAGGAATAAGGCTACTGAGTAGCCATGAGGGCCTTTGGAGCAAGGAGCCATGGCGATGCCGATAAGCAGCTTGCAACTTATGGCTGCTTGAGAGGGGGCCACACCACAAAAAAAGCTCCAAGGACTCTTTGCCCTTGGAGCTTTGAGGTGCGATCAGGTCGTACTATTGCTGGAGCCAGGACTCCACAGTGTCGCTGCCGTATTCAGCCTTCCAAGCCTTCAGGACCTTGTGGTTACCACCCTTGGTCTCCACCACCTCATTGCTATGAGGGTTTCTATAGACCTTTACGGCTCGAGCACGGCGGCGATCATGGGGCGCCCGGACAAGCGCACCAGGTCGCGGAGTCGGGTCTAGGATGGCGATAACGTCCTTAAGTGATTTGTCATACTGGCTAAGCAGTGATTTCAGCTTCTCTTCAAACTCAATTTCTTTCTTGAGCGCACCATCATTTTTCAGTGACTCGAGATAAGCCAGTTGTTCAGCCAGCGCGCGCTCTGCGGCACGAAACTCAGCAAGCTTGGACATTTACCAATCCTCTATGGAGATGGGCTATTTAGAGTCCAAGTATATAGCCTAGTTAGCTTTATCTCTAGCATAAACACTGAAAACTATCGATCTGAATCGCTGGCGAAGCGCATGAGTGTCACCAGAAAAATTTCGAGTCGAACATTCAGAGCCATTGAGCTTCCGTACTCTAATGACCGAGATCACCGCCGCAGAAAGCCTCAGGAGCCGAACACATCTCAGGCGCATCTCGCGGCGCCAAGAACTCACCCCAATGGAGCATGCTAACCGCCATGCTCTCAAAAGGCCGGATAGCTTGGTCAAAGCTCTGTAGTTTTACTGGATCAGACAAGCCTGCCGTGATTAGCCAGGCACAGTCGCGCCATGAGACTGAGCACATGAGTGGCTCGACTTAGCGAACAGGAGTCGCGCAACGGTGGTATAGAGAAATCTTCCCCTCATCACTGCCCTCTCCCTGGGAGACCGCGAGGCCCCGCCATCGCTGTCGCCATCGACGGCGCAAGGGTGATAATTCGATCGATTGAAGAGCACGCCCCTGCCAAACCGCGTTACCGCTGTCAGTCGTCCAATCCCAGCAATTCCAGCTCACCCTGCAATCGATTCAGCAAAGCGCGACCATTTCGCTTCCGCTCCTTCTGCAGATACGCCGCCATCAGCAGCGTGACTGGGTGAACCTCCAAGACCCCTGCCAGTTGTTCCAGCTTCTCAATCGTAGGGGTCTTCTGCCCACGCTCCAAGGTGCTTAGGTAGGTTCGACTACTGACCGTCGAGAAATCCTCCTGGGTCAATTCGCGCTGTTTACGAAGGTTTTTGAGGGCCAAGCCGAATGCAGTCGTCAGTTCCATTTTGCCGTTTCCGCAAAAGGAACGATGAAGCCCTTACGAACACTATAGGACTACAATCTATGGGATTCATTTGGAGGTTCAACCATGTTCATCACGTATCGTCACGCCGAGGCCTGCCTAGATCCGAGGCTTGAATTCACCCCTAGCCAGCTATGGGCTGCAGTTGAGTTGGACATTCAATGGCCGTGGTTCCTGGTCCAGATCGCCCGGCGCGATCTGGAGGATGTGATCGTCAAGACGTTGTTCCTGCAGTACTCGCATGACTTGGAACATCTGGTCAGCCAGCAGACACCCGAGGCCTGGATTGAGCAGGTACAGATCGTGACACCGGCACATCTCAACGGAAATGCCGGCTGGGCAATGGAGCCGTTACGCGAAGTCTGTCTTATGCAGGATAGAAGTGGCGAGCGAGGCCTCGTGTTCCGCGCCGAGAACGACACACGCTATTCCTTGCACTCACAGCGAAATCTGGATGATCTGATTCTGGTGAAGGTACTGTTCTCGGCCGAGTCGGACCTGCGCCGCAATTGACCCATTCGCCGACGCTTGCCTCCACTCCAAAAACACCGACCGGAATCTACTGAGCGCTCGAAAGACGCGGCAGCACTGCCGGCGGCTCCAGACCGTGCATCGCGGCAAACAAACCAAACGAGCTGGGTAACTTTGCATGCCATGCCTAAGATTGGCTGGGCGTAGAACATCAAATAATTCCGTCTCCGAAATCAAGCGCTACGCTGGATACGGCCTCAAGGGTCAGAACACATCGACCGGAATCTGCTGAGCGGCGAGTACCTCCGCCGAACTCCAGAGCTGACTTTTGCGGCTGATGCACCAAGCCTGGCGCGATGGCGGGAGTAGGAGCGCCCACGTTCTATCTCACCACCAATCCTGTACAACTAGCCCACTCACCCCCTTGCAGCACAACCTAGCGCTTCTACGAGAGGTCAGTATGGTGAAGTCGAAGCGCGTCGAGGTGTCCTAGGCGTTGAGCGAGCTCCGTCGATGCTCATCAAGGATAAGCCCAGGTTTCAGGCGTCTCATGTGGATCGAATTGCCATTTCATCCAGACCTTCTCCCGAAACAGAGAACTGACAGTAGCACCCTGAATCCACGTTTTGGACTCCACGCCCCAAATAAACTCACCAATCTCCTTGAGGACGACAGGCGATACCCCTGAGAACAAGGAGCGAATGTAGTAATAGTCACTTTTGCTACGAACAGAGATGGCGTTCCGCCCGATAGCATCTTGATGCCATGAGAACAAGAGGCTCGTTTGCTCAGCTATTCTGTTCAGTAGATCCAATTCGGTCCGCGTAAAAACCGACATGAGGATCCCTGCCATAACTATAGAGCAGGATCTTTGATGCGCCGTACTGTGGTGCAGGCCTAGATCCATCGCCACCGGATAATCATATTTATAAAATTGATATCTTGAACGCCCCCCAGTGAAGTTATCTCGCACAAAGGCAACTGGAAGCTTCTTAGTCTTATGCTGCAGGAAGATCCGATAAAATGCGAGAAAACACTGGCGCCGCCCCTGAATTCGTTCTACCTCCTGCGATTGCACAGGGGGCGAGCGTAAATACCAAGCTATGGCTTTCCTAGTGAGTATATAGAGAATCCTGTCCAACATCCCGTGGTCCTTCCATCTCAGTAAGCGGATCTTCGCAGGATCGTCAGCGTTTGGCGAAAAATGAGAAGCAAAAGCTTTCCATGCTTTATCTATGGACAAATCATGAGTTTCATAAAAGGACAATGGGCAACGATGTTCTACACAATGTGTCGAAAATGCGTAACACCAACTTTTTCGCCAGGACGGCAGTCGCTTCTGCGCGATATCATCACGCAAACATCTGTGGCAATAATGACGACGAGACATCCAAGGCAACAACCAATCTGACTTGGCCCGAAAGAGATCACCACGAAACTCAACACCCACCAGGCTGCTCTTTGCTTGTGCTAAAAAAGATGAGCGCTCATCAAAATCCGGGTCGTCCCCCTCAGACACAGCGAAATCGTCTGCTCTAACCACAGCAAGCTTCTGGGCATCGTTGCTATTAATGCAACGAAATACCCAAGAAGAAAAGGTTTCATCAGCTACAGGTGGCACTAACTGCAACGCACTCATTGCTCATACCCCCATGGAGATGCAGCAGCCAAACGCAGATTTTCGAGTGTTATGCGTTCATCCCCGCTGCATATTGCATAGCAAGCAGCAGATTTAATAATTTTTATGACATCATCCATTCTCCCGCTTGTCATCTCAATCAAAATTGAAACTATTTCAGGCCCATCCAAACTGGAAGGCAGTCGCAGAGGAAGATTGAACTCGATTCCGGCGAGAAATGAACGAAAATCTTCAGACTCATACCAGTCAACCAACTCCATCTTATAGAATCTGCGGCTCAGTTGATAATCATAACTCAATGCGTTTCTCGCAGCGGACGTTCCGAATCCTGCCACAGTTAAACCATACGGTGAATTTGATAAGCCTTTCAAAATTGACAAATTGCGCTGCTGCTCCGCTCGCGGAACTAACATTGCATCATGCAGCTCATCAATGACCAAGCCCTTAATTCCACGCAACTTGATGAGTTCCGCAAGCTCGCGCGGCAATAGGTCTTTGCGCGGCTTGCCAAACACAGAGCCTCCAGGCGGAACGCCCAACGCTTCTACTAGCAGTTCGCCAAACTTCAAGTTATAAGGATTCACATTCAAAGCCACAAATACAAGCTGCTCACTCATGAAGCGATCCGCCTTAATCTGTCTGATGACACTGGTCTTTCCCGAGCCCCCCTCTCCGGTCACGATCAAGCAAGGAGCTTGAACTCTATCGGAGGTTTTTAGCATATTTCTCAGGATGCTTATAACGCTCATCGGCGCAGGTGAGTCTATATAAATGTCATCCTTTTGAATCTCATGAATTCTCGCCTCATCAGACAGGGAAAGAAGAGAGCGCCGATTTGGTACCAGATGTTCCATGTGGGTCATTATTTTTTCCTTGTAAAGGGGACGGCCCGCTTCGAGTAATCTGGCTTTTCCACGCCATGAATAACGCGCTGCGGTAAAGAATCAATGTCCACACCAGAGCTTTCCAGGTACTCTTTCTTGGCGGCTTCTTTCTTTCGAACGGCCTTGGTTTTCTTGACACTTTCCTTGACAAGCTGATCATTTTCGGTCATCACATCGACGAGCGAAAAGTCTTCAAGACGTGGGGTCTTGCTGTTACCAGAAAGCCTGTCTGCCAATAGTGAATTTCTGTATTCCTCATATGAGAAATCCGTGCTCGTAGCATCGGCAAAATGGAGAGGAAGGTATTCCCCATTTAATTTCACCCAGATCGTCCCCATCGAAAATGGATCGTACTTTACGGTAACTTTTCCACGTCGAATATGCGGGACTAACGCAGGACTCCAGTACCGCTGCCCATTAAACGCAATACCTTGTGGCTGGACGACCCGTGATTCTTCGGGCATAAAATCAAGCCTAAACTCCCATGGCTTTGCAATTAATTCTGGGTGTCGTATCCCTATAGGGTTTTCGCCAAAATGCCTCGCCCATGCCTTTCTCGGCGAGCATCCTAACTCTCTATGTCGGCGGCCATGGTAAACAGCAATCTCCCCTGCAAACCAGCGGCAGAACTCCTTGAAGCTCAACGCAGCCTTTCCCTCACTATCATATCCACGACGTTGTACAACATTGGAGTAAGTGCTCCCAGGAAGAAAGTGAACATGATCCGTCATGAGCGTTCCGATGAGGCGCTCAACGTGCCCACCATAATGTTTAGCTCCGTACGGACGCCACTTAGGTTCTATATTGTGAATAGCGCATGCTCGCTGGAATTTTGCGCTCTTGAACTCTTTGGCGTTATCCATATGGATAATTTTTGGAACGCCATAAAATGGATAAACCGTATCCGGCAGATTCATTCTCTCGAGAAATTTTCGCTTTGGCAGTGCCGCATGAGTGATGGCGCAGGCTACAGATAAAGTCGACGGGTGATGGAGGCTTAGGTAATAGCCCAGAATCACTCGTGTGTGTTTATCGATGATCACGGTTAGCCATGGACGTCCAAGCGGCTTCCGGTACACCTCGTCGACAACAATCACATCCACGAGAGTATGGTCCATTTGGACGAACTCCAACGGAGCCTTGGTTATTAGTTTTCCAGATCGCGCATCAAATTTCTGGCTCGCGGATTCCGCGCCATATTTGAGACGATGCAGTTCCCTGGCATCAAGAGATTTGATTCGAGCGGTCACCGTTTTTTGCGAGGGAACGGGTATCCCCTCCTTCAGGCAAAGTTTTTCTACTTCCCGCCAAACCACGGTGAAGGTTGCCGCTTTCCCTTTGTACTTTTCGTTGATTGCCTTGGATATAACCTCCTCTATCCTCTCGTCCAGTAATTTCACACCATCCGGCCGCCCTCTCCTCATACGAAGAAGACTTATATATCCAGACTCTTCCTCACAGAGCCTCAACAGTTTATAAAACATACCATTTGAAACACCCAACTCTCGTACTGCCTGCTTCCTTGATATGCTTTTTGCCAGATACTGAGAAATAACCTTAAATCTTTTCTTAGCGGTCTCAATTTCCTCTGCATCGGCAGTGTCCGCCCGCGCGACCAGAGAACTCGATATCGCCCCAATATTCTCTTCACTCCTAACAGGCAAGATCTCCAGTTCATCAACTCTAACAATTAATGTCTCTCTTTGCAGGTTGGTGATAACCTGAACCTTTAGATCGGGAAGGCAGTGCACCACAGTTGCCGCAGTACCGCGTGCAATCACAACCAATCCTGGCCGTAGTTCTTCCTTCAACATACACACTCCTGATTAGTACATGCATGGTTAAATTTCTGGCAAAGCAACGCCGACAAACGCCATCGAATGTGCATTCGCAGTGTGCTTTCAGAGTTTACGGCTGTTAATTAAGGCCCAGCTGCAGGCCTAACGAATGAACGCGATAATAAATTACTCAGACATCAATAGAGCTGAACGCTTGCTGCAACTGAAGCAAGCGTTCAGATCGGTGGTTTGTGTAAAGTAAATTTATTGCTGACAAAAATATAAGAGGGCAGCTTTCATGTAATTTCCCTTCCAACACGTGCAGTTAGACTGCAAGTTGTCTTCGATTAGGTTCGAATGGTCAGAACGACCATCCACTCAGAGGGATTGACTCTGAGCACAGGGAAACGCAGAATGAGCAGGTCATGGTCCTTACCTGACATTCGCAGGGGCCTGGAGCTGCAACTCCAGGCCCTTTGCATTTCCGTAATCCGTAAAATCTTTCAAGAATTCAGCCTAGTCCTTAGGCTCTCCTCTATTTTTGATGGCGTAGTTGGGCAATCCAGACGGCGACGTCTCTGGCGAGCGCAAATCTCCCTTTCCGATTGGGTATCTCAAATACCTGCAGATCAATTTTTCCGCGCAGTACCGCCATTCTGAATGCGGCTGTGGACGGATATCCCAGCTCGCGTGCAAGCGCAGCGGTATTGAGAATTTCCCCATACCGTTCAGTGAGCGAGCGCTCCAATTCGTTCGCCAATTTCTGTTGGATATCGCCTGGTTCGCTCATGTTCGCCCAGTTCGGATTTGTTGCTCGGATTCTAGAGCACAGGAGACAGGCGTAAAACCCATATAATTCATTGCTTTTTTACTGTACCCAGGACTAGTAATGCGATCACAAGCATTTGATTTTGAAGATATTTCCAATATCTACTCGGAATTTCGCATTGAGATGCGAAATTCCATCGCGGGAAAAAAACCCGCTCCAACTCGAGATCCAATCGATGTGATTCGGGTGCGCTACTGGTATGAGGGGCTGCGAATGCGGCTTGGACTTGACACACCAGGAGCCATTGAGGCGAAGCTGGAGCCTGATCTAATCAAGCGTCGGCATCAGAGCGGCAAGAACTGCAACTCCGGAAAATGGAAAAATTTCAAGGCAGGTGTTAATACCCCACAAAACAGACTGGTCTCGCGGCTGGAGGGGCTGTATCCAGGATCAAAAAACGAACTCAACCACCCACTCTGGAGTGTGTTGAAGCATCGCCCAGCTAATGGGGCCTGTGACGAAGCGCTGCTTCTCAGGCTATCGCCCGATATCCAGCAACTCTTATACAAAAATTCGCCATACGGCTGGCGACGCGCTCCGTTCTCAGTGGGGTTAGTAAATCGTTTGCTTCGCGTGCCCAGTCTTGACGCATTAGCGGCGCTCGTCTGGCTGCTGCATGAAGCAGCCTATGACGACAACCCTGGCCGTGTAGGTCGATTGGCGATCGCCATTTACAGGATCCTTCTTATCTACGCGATGCTGTTCCAAGAGCGGAACCTTGCGCGTCCTCTGCTCGATTGTTTTTTGCAGAATGTCTTGTCACTGGATCCATCGCCTAGAAATAGCATCTACAGAAGAACCGAGGAGATCATGGCCGACTCAATGTTGCTCCACCATCTCGCCCTCCACAGTGCTCAAGAGAAACGTCACAAGATGTCATGGCACGATCAAGCCCAAGCCATTTTAAAACTGATGAGCCCCAAGAGCTGGGTAGTTTTTGAGAGCCTATTCCTAGCGAATTAGAGACAGGCCTCGTTGAGCATCTAAAAGGTGGAATCTGCACATGGTCTGTCCCGGGCTGAGTGGACACTGACTGAAGGTGGATAATGTCCACCGCAAGGAGTGTTCATGACCCAGGCCAGACGACGTTTTCCCGAATCCTTCAAACGCGAGGCGGCAGACCAGATGCTTGCCGGCACGCCGCTTCGCCATGTCACCGAGACTCTCGGCATCGCTGAAAGCCTGTTGGGCAAATGGAAACGTCAGTACGAGCAGCAAGGTGACGATGCCTTTCCGGGCAACGGCAAGCAGCGAGGCGAGAGCGCGGAGCTGCCGCGTCTACGCCAGCAACTGGCTCAGGTCACCATGGGGCGCGATGTTTTAAAAAAGGCGCTCGCCATCTTCTCGCAGCCCACGAAGTGAAGTTCCGCGCCATCGAGGCGTTGGCCGGTCGCTATCCCGTAGTGCGTAATTGCACTGTCTTGACCACACGATTGCATTCCTTCTGACCAAGAATTTGCATTCGTGCTGACCACCGCTTGCATGCGGCTTAATTAGTCACACCGTAGTCACGACCGGCTGCAATCGGCCAATTGCTGCCGCTCGTGAAAAGCAAAATCCAACCTAATGCGGACACTCGGATGTCAGCAAGATCAAGGTTTAGCTGGATTGATCCAACCTAGACGGAGCCCTGCCTCAAATTCTTAGCGTATCCGAGACATATCAGTGTCTCCAGCACCGTTTGTGGGAACCAGCGCTCCTTAGTCACGCCTTAAAGACCGGCACCACCGTTACACTTCCTGGGCAATTGACCATCGTCGGCGCTTGGGTGGGAGTGCCGATGGAAGACGCTATGAAGGCTTTTAGGGCGTGTTCGCTCCGGGGCGGCTCTCACAACAAGCCAAGGCTGGTCATGAATGGCTTGTCTTAGCCCTGCGGGCTTCGATCCTCACGCCTGCGCGCTCCGCTTGCCAGGCTCCAAGTGCGATGAGCCACCTTCGCTGATTCAAGGATTGCAGTAGAGAATACTGTCGCCCGACATTCAAGCGGGCTGATTCTCGTCATGTCGGGCGTGCATGATGTCCCAGAACTGATGGGTCTAATTGATTCACATGTAAAAGCTATAGCTGACCTGTGGCTTCTCCGAGGTATCCACGTATTTCATGATGTCCCCAACCTTGTTGGCGCACTCCAAAGTGATGGGTAGGCGTCCATCAAGCTGGGTGTTGTTCCAGTTCATCTTGGTCAACCCAAGGATCTCCTTGCACAGGTCTTCCAGGGATGAGTCGCTTTCGAACGCTTCCACGCGCAACGGGCTTGGGATGTACATGCCTGGGTAGGTCTTGTAGAAGTCGACAATCCCCTTCGTGTAGAGCACGCCTTGAGTTTCCGACAGGCTCAGCAGCGTTCCCCGGGTTGGCGGGTAGTTCTTGTCGCTGAACAGCCGGATATCGGTGGACGTGATCGACACCAAGTCTTTTGTCCTGATCCCCTTGGCATCCAGTACCCTGGAAAACCCTGATACTTCGGTAGGCCTGAACCTGCTGGACTTGTGGATCACGACGCGAGCCGGCTTCTGCATCAACGCTTTTTCATACTCAGCCAACGCGCTGTCAAGCAGCTCATACGCCTGAGATTCGTCCATGTAGGGGCGCTTGTCCCGCTTGTCCAGAGACACTGGTGCACCGCGCAGAATGACCCCGTGTCCGAACTCGTCGAACACTTGAGCCAGGCTGGTCGAGACGGTTTCGCCATCCCGGCTCTTGTAGAACCCTATCCCGATGTAGCAGGTCTTGGGCTTGAACTTGTCCTCGACCAACCGCCACGGCACAGTGCGGTTGCCCTTGTAGTAGAGGGCGGTGCAGAAATTCCAAGCCTTGGTAGCGAGATCTTGCTGATCGATCGAGGGTTTGACTGACAGGATGGTCTTCTCGCGAACGAGTTGCAGCGGAATGCCCAAGTGCATGCAACGCGCTTTGAGAAGCCGACGGAAGTTGTGTTCCAGGTAGGCTTCCAGCGACTCGGTGTCTTTGCCCCCAGTCGCCTTGGTTAGAGAGTCGAAGATGTCATTTGGGACGACGCAGACGATCACGTCGATGGAGCGGTTCTCGGACAGAAATCGAATCTGCTCATAGTAGAGCTCAACGCATTTCACGACCCGGTCTTCACGGGCCGTGATCTTCGATATGTTGTTGATTTCTGACTTCTGCAGGGTTCGTGTGTACTGGGGAGAGGACAGAATTTTGGTGTAGAACCCATGGTATTCATCCACGCCACCAAACCCCCGGAACAGATTGGGGAACTTGGTTTCTTCCTTACCGACGATTCCGCGTTTGCATTTGTCCAGCCATTCGTCTAGGAGATCAACACCTTCACCGCGCCCGACGATGCCAATGCGTAATTCACTACGCCTCAGCTCATCGCGCTTGTCATAAACTCCCAGGGTTTCGATGCCAGTCCTAGGGCATATGTGCGCGCCGTTTCCGAACTCCAGCATTGGCTCTTTGAGGATTTTAATCTTCAAGGGCTAACTCCTCATCAAATTCAGCGCCAACCTGTTCGCCTTCTACCAGTTTTTCTTCGCAAGTGATCTCTAATAACTCACCGAAGAATTCTACTTCATTCGCTGGGCTGCCCTGGGCAGGAGTCGAGGCAGAGTTATTAGGTGAAGCTTTAGTAATCGGGTTATTGATTGAGCGTAAGTAGTAGGCTAGGAATCGAACTATGTTTCGTACGCTTTGGTTGAACTCAAGTCTTTTTTGCTTTGATAGTAAATCTTCATGGAAGCGAGACTTGCGATTTCCATCATAAGTATAAAGCCAACTAGGCACCACCAGTGCGTACCACTGCTGCGCAATGCTGGTAAAGCTCAGTTCGAATGATAAATGAACATGGTGGGCGAGACGCGTGGGTTCTCGCTTCGACATCACCTTTTCGTATACTCGACGGGTTGATTTCTTTTTCCCTACCCAGTCTTCTTTGCGGCCTTCGTCGTCTGGGTTGTGAGGCTTGAAGAAAAAGAACTTCTCTCGGCGGTCATACACAATGTTGTGAGGCTTGACGGCCTCACGAACATGGTTGTTCAAAAGTAGCTTGAAAATATTTATGTTGTCGTCAATCTCAGATTCGGAGAGGTCGCGGGACTCAAGTGCTTCAATGGTGCCTACATCAACAATATGTCGAATACTGGAGTTGTTGATGTCCTCAAAGGTGAAGATTCGATTTTCGAAAACCACCCAGTCATCCGTGCCAGATCCATTGAGCAGTAGGGCCATCTTCACAAGGCTTTGCCTGGAGCAGCTATTTTTTCGAAAGTTCAGGTGTTCGCGGGCTTGTTCAAGGATTGAGGCCTCATTCAGCAGCAGTTCGGCGACGTATACTGTTTCAGGCGGTGTTACCGTAATGAGGTTGGAAGTCAGTGTGTGAGATTGAAGGTCTCCCTCAGCATTGAAGTCCAGATATGCCTTGATGTCCCCCAAGATGATCTTGAAGTCATTCAACACCCGCTCCTGAGCGGGGATTCGAAGCCCGGACACCTTGGCTAGGATGTCGCCAAGATCAATGATGTGATTCTTCGTTGAAAACTCGAATGCGCCATTTGTGATGGCGTCAATCGCGGACTGGCTGTAGGAAGCCTGCTTGTTGGTCAGCATCAAAACGTACAGTTCATCAAACGTGTTGTAGAACTGCTTGTCGACGAAGTGGGTCAAGGTCTTTTTGACCTTTTCCAGAGAAGTGGTGGCGGTAACCTGGAAGGCGACACGGTCATGGTCATCACCCAGATCGATGCCGGGGAAGTTTTTCTGCCGCCTATTGAGGTTAATCAGGTTGGGTAGGTTGTAGGCTGCTTTCAGGATCGGAATCAGCGCGTCTTCCAGCGACAGGTTGATGTCAAGCCTGCCTTGTTTAGTTGATAGGTCAACCTGGTTAATGATTCTGCTGACGACATCCCTTAGTTCATTCTCAATCTCTAACTGTCTCAATGCTAGACACTTCCCTATTGACCGAATCGATAGTGGTGCTGATACGAGAGCTGAGGCCGCTGAGAGTGGCATTGTACCACCATGGAATGGACGACTGTTCTGGGTGGATTGCCAGCCCCATTCTGCAAGGCTGCTGCGCTTGGCAGGCAATACAATACTGGGATGCGCTCGCATCGGGTGCACAAGCGCTGGACGCCTCAATGAAGGCTCTCCTTCGATTGTGCACGATCGGTGATTCCTTAGCTGCCCTCAGCAGTGGGGCTCTCGGCGGGCTCGGCCAAACCCAAGAGACGCTTTCTCACGTCGGGCTCACATTTGTGGCAGGCAAAGTATTTGATTCTGTCCATGTCACCTGTGACGAATTCATCGCATCGCTCACACGCGACTGCTCCCCAGCCACGGTCGAAGCACGATACGCAACTCCACATGCCCTCGATGAAAAATACCGAGGGTTGAGGGTGCTGACACTTGTGGCAGGATGCAATGTGGACGTGGCCTTCCTCGCACCAGTCGTCGCCCTCGGGAAATTGTTTGGTGCAGAGGTCTATCAGGATGTCGGTGGTGATTTGATGGCCGCAGGCAGGACAGGCATGCAGACCCTTTTGAAAGAATTTAAACGGAGCATTGCAGCCGGGGCAGGGTAATTCTGCGTTGCACTCTTCCACTGCAGTGTCATCAACCCCGCACACCATGCAGGTGTAGTCGGTACCCCATGAATGGGTTTCGCCGACAATTGCGGCAGACATGTGGCAATGACCGCAGGGAACGATCTTGTTGCCTTTCTTTTCCTGGATTTCGATCTGAGGTTTGAGGATCTCGAATCGGGCTTTGATGAAGTCTCCCTGACGCATCATGCGTTGGTTGAGCACCTGGAGTTCCACTGAGTAGGGCTGGAATACCGCCTCCCAAGGGCCGGTCAATAGTGCATGGAGGTAGTGCCAGGATGCCCACGCTTCCACAATCACGCCGGCTTGTGTCTTACTCGGATTATCCATGCCTGAGTGGGCAAAATGGACGATCTGATTGCGGTGCTCGCCAAGGGCCTTGAAGTTGTCGGAAGCATCCTGGTCGATTTTCTCGCCAAGAATCGATTGGATTCGCTTCAGCGCGTCATCCAGGTAGACCGACAGAAAATCTCCCACGGCAAGGTTTTGTAGGTCACCGGTTTCGGGCTTCGCGAGCATGAGTGTCCAATGCTCTTTCATCAGTCGGGCTTTCAGGAACAGCTCGATCGCCGTGTACAGATCGACAATGGCATTCTTGGGTTTTTGCTGTAGGTGGTCGATGGAGGTATTGACGAAACCTAAAGCGTTTCGCACCAAGGCATCAAAAAGCTCTTCCTTTGTCCGCCGTTCCTGCTTCAGCCACTTGCGTGCCATAGTCCCTCACTGTGCCCGTTCTGCCGTTGTTGGGTCGGATGCATGCTGATGGAGCAGTCCTATTCGCGGGCTCAATCTATCGTATCGGGAATCCATAACTGCTCATTAGCAGTACTTGAAATGGCTATTGACCCGTTTCTCATGTCCTCTGGAAGAGGAGTTCTCGTCAGCAAGCTTGTCTGCAATTTTAACCGATAAATCTCACGTAAGACTCGGAAAAGTCACCACATCAGGAGTGAATCAGCCTACTTTCGAAGGCACTCGAAATGACCGCTTTTGGCCGGTTTCTGCCCCTTACGAACGGCTGCAATGGGTTGATTGCAGCCGGTCATGGCCACGCAGTGTGATGGTCCGATCCGATGCAAATGCATGGTCAAGTCGAATGCAATCAGGTGGTCAAGTAAGTGCAATTGTGCACCGTAGCGCCGATGTGGCGGCTGGTTTCCAGCAGTCGTCATGCTCTGCCGATTGCCCCGAACCACCTGGATCGCCAGTTCGTCTCGGATCGCGCCAATCGGCACTAGGTCTCGGACATGACCTACGTGCGGACGGCCCAAGGCTGGCTGTATCTGGCCGTCGTGCTCGACCTCTATTCACGTGCCGTCGTTGGTTGGGCGATGCACCACCGCATGCAGCAGGCCCTGGTACACGCCGCGCTGGAGATCGCCGTTGCACACCGACAGCCGAAAACAGAGGTACTGCTGCACTCGGACCGTGGCAGCCAATACTGCGCGTACGACTACCAGACCTCGCTTCGGCGACATCGAATCGTGCCCAGCCATTCACGTCCGGGGAACTGCTGGGACAACGCCGCGATGGAGAGCTTCTTCCGTTCGCTGAAGGCCGAGCGGGTGTACCTGACGCGCTACGCCAGCTACCAGGAGGCGAAGGCTGACCTGTTCGACTACATCCGCTTTTACAATCACCGCCGTCGCCACTCGACGTTGGGCTATCTCAGTCCGATGGAGTTTGAGCGGCGAAATACGACCAGTAGCTCTTAACTACCTGTCCACCAGCTCCGGGACAGGCCAGGTCTCGTCGAGCATCTAAAAGGTGGAATCTGCACATCGCAAGGAGGTTTTCTCCACCTTTTAATGGCTGCTGATTAATATAATTATTTAAAATCAAATGGTTATATTTTTACAGCTTTTAAGGCATTCGTACACCTGAATTCATCATCAGAAAGCACTCTGAACTCATTATCAGCAAAAGCGCGAACTAAAACTCTGCAACGGAGCTGCCAACGCAGATCTGAAAAATGACTTCGCGTTTGTGTCGGAGACCCAAATTATTGGAGCGATATACCAACGGATCATCCGCTGGGGCACCGGGTATAATGCGGCTCCCGAATTTCAACGAGCCCCGAGCGTGAGCAGCATTCCCCCCTTCGGCACAGGCGATGCCTCCTATCAGGCCGCTGGCGGCATCGACGGTTTGCGCCGCCTGGTCGACGACTTCTACCGGCTGATGGACGAACTGCCGGACGTGGCCGACCTGCGCCGCATGCACCCGGAAAGCCTGGAACAATCTCGGGACAAACTCACCTGCTTCCTCAGCGGCTGGCTGGGTGGCCCAAGGCTGTTCAGTGAAAAATACGGCCCCATCTCCATCCCGTCCTTCCACGCTCAATGGCCGATTGACGAAGCCCTCGGCGGCCTCTGGCTGAGCTGCATGGATCGCGCCATCGCCCTGCAGCCCTTCTCGCCGGAATTCGCCGAATACCTGCTGACGCAACTGCGCGTGCCGGCGCACCGTGTGGTGCAGGCGAGCCGGGCACGACACGGCTGACTCACCTCCGCTTGTCCGAGCTTTCCTGCACGCAAAAGTCTCACTGAAGCTGGTGCAGCAGCTGATCGAGTGGCTGCCGAGGCAAGGGGTAAATGGAAATTCAATATCCGATAATGGCTAGACCCGGATATTGCACGACTCTCTGAAAAAGCTCATCCTAGAGGCCTCGCAACCCCTTGATAATGTGCGTCATGCCTCAAAGCCCTCAGCCCCTGTTCGACACCTTCGATCGTTTTCATGAGCTCAATTTCCTGGGGCTTGGCTCAGAGTTGCCCGTCATTCTCAGCTATCTGCGTGAACTACCAGAGCACGCTATGGCAGTCGATAACTACCTTGCCGTTCGAGGATTTCTCAAATCCTACGCAGGCAATGCGGCCACCTATAACTCGTACCGAACGCATGTTGAGCGGCTTTTGCTTTGGTCAGCCTTAATCGCCGAAAAGCCTCTGATTGAGTTACGGCGTAGAGATGCAGAAGCTTTCATGGAGTTCTGTCTGAATCCTCCCGCGGATTGGGTTGGCCCAGTTATAAAGTCTCGCTTCCTGCGTATGGGAGGTAGGAAAAAAAGCGAATCTGACACGTACGCTGTAAATGAGGACTGGCGCCCCTTTGCCACTACGGTGCCAAAGCGCGATCGGAAGATAGCTTCAGAAATGCTAACCGCCCTCCCCTCGGACGCGTACAAAATGTCTCAGGGCTCTGTGGCTCAAGTGTTTGCGGTGTGTGGAAGTTTTTTCCAGCACGCCATTGATGAAGGATTCACCGAGGTGAATCCCTTCAGGGCTGTTAAGCAGAAATCGATTTACAAACAACGTAACACCCTGGATGTCGCTTCGCGTTCACTGACCCAGTTGCAGTGGAGCTTTGTCATAGAGACGGCAGAGCTGATGGCTGCGGCTGACCCCACCCATGAGCGGACACTCTTCATCGTTGCAACGCTTTTCTCCATGTACCTTCGTGTATCTGACCTGGTTGGCCGTGACAACTGGCGACCAGTAATGGGTGATTTCCGGCGGGATACCGCCGGAAACTGGTGGTTTCATGTGGTAGGTAAAGGGAACAAAGCAGCCAAGGTCAGTGTGCGTGATGAGTTTATCGAGTCGTACCTGACCCGCTATAGAAAGCACTTGCAACTCCCTCCCCTCCCCTCGGCTCATGAAAAACGCCCATTGCTTAGTACGCTGAAAGGTCGAGGGGGCCTTTCGGATCGCCACATCAGACTTCTGTTGCAGCAGGTATTTGACCAGTCCTTACAACGGATGACTGACGATGGCTGGAGCGATGATGAGGTCGACCAACTCCGCTCAGCATCCCTTCACTGGCTGCGCCATACCTCTGCAACATTCGATGCCCCGCTTCGAGACATGAAAGACCTTCAAGCTGACCTGCGGCACAACAGCCTGAGCACAACTCAGAACACCTACTACAACTCGCTGGACGAACAGCGGGCAAGCTCTGTTAAAGATCTGCGTATCAAACGATAACTGCCGGCTGTTTCAAGGCGCTGGTGGGGTGCGACTCCGTCGATTGGCAAGCAACCACCAGCCTCCCTGCCCGGAGAGCAAGGCGGCGCGGGGTAAGTCTTTCGATTTTTCTGTTTTGCCCATGTCGAGCTTCTCGCGCTCGGCACAGTTCGCCCAAGGGGGCGCGTGCAGCAGAGGGGCGTATTGAGCTCATTCAGCGGGCCGAACTGGCCCCAACGTCCCGCCGCCGGCTCTGCTTACCGGTGGAGGGACAGCGCCGTTTGCTCTACTGCGCGCGGCAATGCGCGACGACTTCGTCGACCGCGCGCTGCACGTCGCCGCGCCGGTAGCCCAGTAGCGCAAGTTCCGAGGCATTGGGCTCGTAGGACACGACGTTGCCGCGCCCCGTGTAGATCGCCATGTCTGGCAACAGCGGATGTTCCTGGTCCAACGACGGCACATCCTGCGGATGGCCGGCCGCGCGGAAGAACGCGGCGAAATAATCGGCGAAGCTGAGGTTCTCGTCGCCGACGAGATACGCCTTGCCGGATTCACCACGAAGCAGCGCGCCCCCAATCGCTTCCGACAGCGATTGCGTCGAGATGAAGTTGCTGCCGCCGGCGGGCCCGAACACGGGCAGCCCCACAAGCTTGCCTTCGGCATAGCCGGTGTACGCGGCGAACATCTCGCTGCGCAGCCCCGGCACCGACCCGACCACGAACGGTGCATTGACGCTGCACACCTCGAACGTCGGAGTCGCCAGGGCACGCACGCGTTCGTCGGCCAGATGGCGCGAGCGCACATACGGCACCGACTCGATCAGCTCCGGTGCGACCTGCGGATAGAAGCTGCCGACCAGTACGGCGCGCTTCACGCCCGCTTCCCGCGCCAGCGCGAAGAAGCGCGGCACCGCGTCGACGTTCGCGCGCTCCCAGTGCGCGGCTTCGTCGGTGCCGGCCGGCAGGTGGCGGATGTCGTTGCCGGCCGCGAACACGACCGCGTCGAACGGCACGAGATCCTCGCGGGTGAAGTTATCGGCCACGTAGTCGCGCAGCAGCACGTCGAACTGCGCGAGCGCGCTGTCGGCCACGGGCAGCTTGCGCGCGGCGAGCGTGACCTGGTTGCCCTGCGCGTGCAGGTACAGCGCGGCATGGCCGCCGATGAGACCGGTACCGCCGACGATGAGGATCTTCATAATATCTCCGGAAGCGGCGCAGACACGCCGCGAGAAATGGACGGATGAAGCCGCAGCTACGTGCGGCTGGCGCTCAGAAGTTGAAGCCGTTGCCCGTGACGACGGGAATGTTGGTCCAGAAGCCCTTCGGGTCGCGGTACCAGCCGGCCGCCGCGAGCGCGCCGCCGTCGACGTGCAGCGTCGTACCGGTGACCCACGCGGCGAGCGGGCTCGCGAGGTACAGCGCGGCGCCCGCGATGTCGCCGGCCTCGCCGAAGCGTCCGAGGGGAATCCAACGCGGGATGTGCTCCTGGTGCTCGGCCGCGACCATCAGGCTGACGGGTACCTGCGGCGTCTCGGTGGTTTCCGGCGCGATCTGGTTCACGCGGATGCCGACCGGCCCGAGTTCGAGCGCGAGGCTTTTGGTGAAACCGGTCAGCGCAGCCTTGAACGACGCATACACGGCGCAGTTCGGAATCGCGCGGAACCCTTCGATCGAGGACACGCCGACGATGCTGCTGCCCGCGCCGCGCTTGCGCAGCAACGGCAGCATCGCCTGCGTGACGATGAACACCTGGCGCAGGTTCACGTCGAACAGCCGAGCGATGTCGTCATCGGTGTAGTCGTCGAACGGCTTCGCGATCTGCAGGAAATCGCCAACGTTGTTGACGAGCACGTCGAGCCCGCCGAAACGCGCGTCGACCGTCCGCGCGAACGCTTCGACCTGGTCACGGCGCGTGACGTCCACGATGCCGACGAGCGCGTCGACGCCCGCCACCTCGAGCGCGTGCCGCACGTCCTGCGCGCGGGCCGCGTCGATCTCGGCCACGGCGACCCGCGCGCCCGCGGCGCCGAACGCTTCAGCACAGGCCCGGCCGATACCCGCACCGCCGCCAGTGACCAGTACAGTCTTGCCGGAGAATGAAATCATCGATGCACTCCTTGGATTGGAAAAGCATTGCGCCGCGTCAAAGCGACGACACCAGTTGCGCGTTGTCGATCCGCAGTTCCGCGCCGTTCACGAAGCGCGATTCGTCGGATGCGAGGAACAGCACGAGATTCGCGACATCCTGTGGGTCGCACATGCGCGCCATCGGATCGCTGCCGATGCCCAGTGCGGCCGGGTCGAGACCGGGCATCAGCGCCTGCGTCATCGGCGTCCAGATCCCGTCCGGGTGGATCGAGTTGCAGCGGATCCGGTAGCCACTGCGCTTGCAGTGCACGGCGACGCTGCGGGTGAGCGCCGTCACCGCGCCCTTCGAGCCGGTGTACGCGCACATCATCGGCAACCCACCGAGCGCGGCGACCGACGACATCATCACGATCGAGCCCGGCGTGTCGTTGCCTTTCATCGCGCCGATCGCGTACTTGCAGCCGAGGAAATAGCCGTCCGCGTTGGTGCGCATCACCCGCTGCCAGGTCCCGAGGTCCGTCTCCTCGATCGAGCCGACCGGGCAGATGGCCGCGTTGTTGACCAGCACGTCGAGGCGGCCGAAGCGCTCGAGCGTCGCGGCGATCGCGTGCCGCCAGCAGTCTTCTTCGGCGATGTCGTGACGCACGAACATTGCGGCGTCGCCGATCTCACGTGCGAGCGCCTGTCCCGCCTCTTCGTTGATATCGGACAGCACGACGCGGGCACCTTCGGCGGCAAGCAGCAGCGCATCCGCGCGGCCGACGCCGCTCGCCGCGCCGGTGACCAGCGCGACCTTGTTTGCGACTCGTTTCATGGATGATCGATTTCCCGTGGGATGGAAAGAGGACGTGCGCTCATGCGGCGCCCGGCACGCGGCCGGCCTTCACCGCGGCGAGTGCGGCCGCGCCGTAGATCTGCGCAACCGTGTCGTCGACGTTGGGGTTGGTGCGCAGTTCGTTGCCGCCGTCGACCGCGAAGCTCTGGCCAGTGACCCAGCCCGACTCGGGGCCCGCGAGATAGCGCACCGCGTGCGCTATCGCGTCGGGTTCGCCGAGCGTGCCGAGCGGGACCTGCTCGAGAAAGCTGTCGACCAGCGCGCGGTTGTCGAACATCGGCGCGGTCGCCTCCGAGCGCGTGAGGCCCGGACGCACCGCGTTGACGCGGACCTTCGCACTCGCCAGTTCCTCGGCCGCCCCGCGCACGAGTGCTTCGAGCGCAGCCTTCGCGGTGCAGTACCCGGACAGCCAGCGGAAGTTGATCCGCGCGGCGGTCGACGAGATGCAGACGATCGCGCCGCCACCGCTGTCGGCCAGCCGTGGCGCGGCATGGCGGATCGCGAGGAACGCGCTGTGCAGGTTCAGGTCGATTTCCTGGCGGAACGTGTCGGCGTCGTGCATCAGCAGCGGCCGGAATCCGGCGCCGCCGACCGTCGGCACGACGATGTCGAGGCGGCCATCAAGCGCCCATGCGCAGTCGAGCGCCGCTTGCAGATCGGCTTCGTCGCACGCGTCGCCCGCGTGGATCGCCACTCGGCCGCCGGGCACCGCGTCGGTCAGCTGCCGCCGGGTGCGTGCGAGCGCGTCGTGGCGGCGGCCCATCAGCACAACGACCGCACCGTCCGCGAGCAGCGCCTGCGCACAGGCCGCGCCAATACCGCCGGCACCGCCGGTAACCAGCGCAGTCTGGCCGTCAAGGGGACGAGACGTTGGCATCGTTCAGCCCTCCAGCGGCAGGTCTTGGGTCCAATCGACGTGCAGCGTGCGCGCCGCGAAGCGCCACGTGCCGCCGTCGAACCGGCAGCGGTCGTGATAGCGCAGCCCCCAGTCGAGCTTGCGCTTCACGCCATCGCGCAGATAGACGTGGCACGCAACGCCGTAGGTCTCGACGTCGGCCACACCGCCGTCAAGCGTGACGAGCTGGTTGTGTACGTGATGCTGCGTCGTTTCGTAGCGCTCGATCGCGCCCATGCCCGCGACGATCGCGTTGCGCTCGTCGAAGCGGAAGCCGGGGCCGGCAAGGGATGCGTCGGGGGTGAAGAGAGTGCTGAGCCGAGCCCAGTCGCGTCGGTCGACAGCTTGTGCATAGCGGCACGCGAGTTCGTACAACGCGTGGTGGGGATTCAAATCGGTCATGCCGTACTCCAGGACAGGAAAAGGACGGCCGCGCCGAGAATGCAGACGCGGAGGTATCGGTGAACAGCGACTCTCGATGGGGGCCAGAAGATGCCCTAGATGCCGTACCCGCCGGACACGTTCAGCTGTTGCCCGGTGATGTAGGCAGCGTTGTCGGATGCCAGGAACACGGCGGCACGACCGATTTCCTCGGGCTTGCCCCAGCGCTTGAGCGCCAGTATCTGCAGCGTTTCGTCGATCCACTTCTGGTCGAACTGCCCCTGCTCCAGGAGCTGCGGGAACATGCCGGCCTCGATGACACCCACCAGGACGGAGTTCGCGCGGATGTTGTAGCGGCCTTCCTCGCGGGCGAGGCCCTTTATCAGCGACTCATTGGCGGCCTTCGGCGCGACCGACAGGCCATCACGATCCGGCCAGCGCAGGTGGCCGGCGGAGCCCAGCGTGACGAACGAACCGCCCCCCGCGGCGCGCAGGTGCGGCAGCGCGGCCTTGGCGGCATTGAAGAAGCCCATAACCTCGACATCGATGGCGCGCTTCCAGTCATCGGGACCCATTTCGCTGATATGGAGCTGGTTCACGAAAGGCCCGGCAGCCCAGATGATGGTGTGCACGCGACCGTGGATTTCGATGGCTGCGTCCAGTGTCGCCTGGATCTGGGCGACATCGGTAACGTCGACCTGGTGGATGCTCGCGTCGACGCCCTCTTCCCGGATCTGGCCGGCGACGCGTTGCGCTACCTCGGCCTTGCTCCGGTAGGCGACTGCGACCGGCACGCCAGCGCGTGCGAACTCGAGGGCAACGCATTGTCCGATGCCACCGCTGCCGCCAAAGACCAAAGTGGCGCCCTGCGGGAATTCGCTCTTTCTCATCATTGCCTCTCCTTTCCTCGGTAGATCGACAGGGTGTCGTTGAGGAAAAGTATCAGCAGTCGATCCCACATGGATTGCCCACTGCAGGACTATTAAGAAAGCATCTTCGGGTGATACTTAGTAGTGTCGCGTTGCGGTACGCGCGCCCATGGCGGCACGACAGCCAGCGTCACTCGGTCCAGAAGATTCGCGGATCAGTGAGGCGAGCCATGCATAGCATGCTGTACCACTCCGTCTGCCCGTCAGGCAGGGAGCGATCGTCGGTGGCGAGCTCGCGCATGCGCTGCGAAAGCGAGGCCATCATCTGACGCAACTGGTCTATCGAGCCGCGCGACAACTTGACGGTTTCGAGCTGCCAGACCGACTGCGGGTCGTGGAAGTCCATCGCTTCGAAATGCCGGCGCATCGTGTCGTCCACTGCCCGCCGCAACGGGCCGCCTGGTATCCACTCCGGGTGCCGCACGGTCAGCAGTCGTACACGGTTGCCGGGAAACAGGTCGAGCAACCGGAGTTTTTCCAGCCACCTGAGGTGAAGGAAGATGTCCGCGTCGTTCAGCTCGAACTCCTGCTGTATCTGCCGGGGCGTCCAGTCATAGCGCAACAGCAGGAAGATGAACGCCGTGAACGGCGCATCGGCCAGCCCCTGCTCCTGCGCGGTGCTCAGCGAGTGAATCTTGCTATCGCTTCGCCGCGCCGCCAGTTCGGCCAGATCGATCAGGCGCACGCCCGCCATGGAACAGACCGACTCGAGCATCGATACGCTCAGACCATGCCCGGTCAACTTGCGCTTGATGGTTGTCTCGCTCAGGTTCAACTGCTCGGCGATATCGCAATAGCGGATATTGCGATCCTTCAACAGACGCTTCAGCTCCACGAGCAGCAGCGATTCATCGGTGGCGCCATCGAGGTTCTTCGGATGCATGGTCGGGCGTGTTCCAGTCGCACATTCGGAGCGTTCGCAACGCCGTGCCGAGTGTCGCGGTTCGGTGGGCATGGAGGTTGGGCAGGCACTATATCTCCCGCCAACGCGGCTGAGTAGGCGGTGCGTACCGGTCGCCCGCCCTGGGGCGCAGGCAGCTATCGGTCGATAGCTGCCGCTTGAGGGAGGCAGCTGATAGACGCGTTCTGTTATTTCTCTCCGGCAGGGTCAACCTCTGCCCCCATCTCTCTACAACTCGTTGGTGAGATCGGATGCAAGCCGTGGTCAGGAGGCCGTTTTCTCGGGCGGCCTGATGCTGTTCGGCGCGCTCTTCGCTTTGAACTCCTACTTGCACAGCCACCTGGTCGTCTCTTACGCCAAGGAGGAAGGTGTGTCGCTGTATGCATCAAGCGCAGCGTCGGTTTCTTAGCCTTTCCTACCCAAGCTCCTACACTTGTCGATTGGGATGAGGAGCTGTAGGCATGTACTCCGGGGTGTTGTCGGCTGGTGATGTTCCTGGTTCGCGGAGAGCTGTTCTTGTCGTTTGCCCCATACCTGATCGCAACGCTCAAATGCTCGTGGATCCATTCACTTCGTTCTGGCGGCATCTTTGTGGGCTTCGTCCATCGGACCCCGCTCCTGTCGTCGATGTGCCGATAAAGACTCCGCGCTTGCCGGCGCCTGTCGCGCCACGGCATTGAGCTTCACCCCATAGTGGAGACTAGACGATGAGGACACTGCGAACGGGCGCGCTGGCACTGGCGGCATGCCTGACCTTGGCGACGAGCATTGCCCGTGCCGAAGAGGTACCCATGATCACCGGCGAACAGTGGATTAAGTCGTCGGAGCAGCTCAAGAAGGTCTACCTGATCGGCATTGCCAATGCTTACCAGGTGGAAGCGGCCTATTACGCGCCGAAACCGCCGACCGACGCCCAGAGCCTGATTCCGCGATTCGGCCGGGGCCTGAAGGGGCACACGCTCGACTCCGTACGCGAAGGGCTCAACCAGTGGTACTCGGCTCACCCCGACCAGGTTAAACGGCCTGTCATCGAGACCATCTGGTTCGAGATGGTCTTGCCCGGTCTTCAGCAGAACAAGTAGCGGAGATGAACATGAAACGGTTCCTCTCGTTCACCCTGATTCTTACCGCAGCCAGCGTGATCGGCTGCACCTCGATGACTTCCGAACAACAGGGAACGGTGAGCGGCGCGGCCATCGGTGCCGCAGCCGGCGCCGGCATTGCCGCCATCGCCGGTGGCAGTGGCTGGACAGGCGCGGCGGTTGGCGCCGTCGCTGGCGGGGTTGTCGGCAATATAAGAGGCAGGCAGCAGCAGAAGTAGGCGATGACAAGCAGCCCATCGTCAACGAGTGGGGCAGGCGGAGCACTCCTGCCCTGCCCCTCCTTTCGTGCCTGCTTCTGTCTCGTGCCCGGTGCGAACCTGCACTCCACGTCCAGGCTTCAGGGATAGCGGCTCGCCTGCCACCCATTCCGGTCAATCGGCCGAGGCCGGCACCTCGTCACGAAAGCCCGAGGGACTCAGCCCGGTCCAGCGCTTGAAGGCCCGGCGGAATCCGCGCACGTCGCTGTAGCCCAGTGCTTCGGCGATGCGTTCGATGGGCATTTCCGGGTTGCCCAGCAGGCTCATGGCACGCGCGCGGCGCACTTGCTCCTGCAAGGCGTCGAAGGTCATGTCGTGTTCGCTCAAGCGGCGACGCAGGGTGCGGCTGCTCATGTTGAGGTCGCTGGCGACCTTGTCGATATGGCTGCCGTAAGGCAAATCGCGGGCGATCGCGCGCTCTACCGTCTCCAGCAGTCCCATCCTCTGCTGCACCTGGGCGCACTCCGACTCCAGCAGCTTGAGCGCCTGGCGCAGGGCAACGGGGTGGTGGCTGGGCAGTTGCAGGTCCAGCCAGTGGCTGGCAATCACCATGCGATTGTGCAGGCAGCCGAAATGCAGGTTCGGCCCCAGCAGGCGAACGTACTCGGCCTCGTAGCTCGGCGCGGTATGGGTGAACTCGAAGCGCAGGGGCTGGAAACCGGTACCGATCAGCGTGCGGTTGTAGACCAGCAGACTGGCGAAGAACTCCTCCACCGCGAACACCTGGACATCGGCGTAAGGCAGACGGCACTCGACTTCGACGAAGCTCTCCTCGGGGCCTTCCAGCAGGTTGCAGACCGCCATGCTGCCGGTGGTGTGCTGGAAGCGCCGGCCGATCTCGAAGGCGTCGCGCAAGGTCCTGCACAGCGACAGCACGTGACCGAGCAGACCGAGGGTGCCTAGCACATTGTGGTGCCCGACCCACAGGCCAAGGCCGCGCTCGGGCAATGCCGCCAGGGCACGCTGGATCATGCTCACGGCCTGACGGTAGGAGATGCGCTGCGCCGGGTCCTGCAGCTCCTCGACGGTGAAGCCGAGCCCAAGGCATAGGCGCTCGCTGTTCACGCCCTTGTCGCTGAGGACCTCGGCAAGGGTCTGCAGCAGAAAGGGTGAAACCAGGGCCAGGTCGAAGTGGGTGTCGATGGGTGTGCTTGGCATGAAGGAGGCTCTCGAACCGGGCGCCTGCAGTTCTTGTTCTGGGGACGGCGCGCGGCGGGGCCATCATAACGCGTTCGCGGGAGCGCCAAGAGCGGGCGTAACAGAATATTACAAGCCTTGTCCGCCAAAGCCCCCTGATTGTCCGGCAATGCCCTGCTTCGCAGAGCCTTGAGCGCTTATTCCTATGGCGCGGGCCGGGCCACGCCCCGGTGCCGTCCGCCAACAAGAACAATGAGCTCAAGCATGCACACCATCCATCTCCCCAGGCTGCCCCTGGCAGCCGCCCTCCTCGCCGCCGCTTCCCTTTCGTTACCGGCCCTGGCCACCGAAAACGGCGTCGACAACATCGGCCCCGGCACCGACGGCTTCTTCGTCCTGCCGCTGGACGTCAACAACCTGCCGGACAACATGTTCGCGTTCAACCTCTACTACAACCACTACGAGGCGACGAAGCTGGACATCAGCTCCCTCGGCGGCAAGGTGCCGGGGGTGAAAATCACTTCCGATGCCATCATCCCGCGCCTGGACTACCTCAGCCCGCTGCGGGTATTCGGCGGCCGTCTCGGCGGCTATGTCGCGCAGCCGTACATGCGTCAGCAGGTCGCCATGTTCGGCATGGAGGGAGAACGCAACAGCCAGGGCGACACCACGGTCGCGCCGATTATCCTCTGGGACATGGGCAAGAACCTGACGGTCGGCGCCGCGCTGGAGATCACAGTGCCCACCGGCGACTACAACGCCGCACGCCTGGCCAACACCGGCAACAACTTCTACACCTACAAGCCGCTGCTCTCCGCGACCTGGCTGCCCACCGAGAACACAGAGCTGTCGGGCAAGGTCACCTACAGCTTCAACGAGGAAAACCACGACACCGACTACCGCTCCGGCCAGCTGTTCCACTTCGACTACTCGGCCAGCTACCGGGTAACCGACGACCTGTATCTCGGGGTGAACGGCTACTTCCTCAAGCAGACCACCGACGACAAGCAGTACGGCAAGACCGTGACCTTCATGGGTGAGGACGTGGACGACGGCGTGCGTGGCCAGGTGTTCGCCATCGGCCCCGCCGCGCACCTGACCTTCCTCAAGTACGCCAGTGTCGAGCTGCGCTGGGCCAAGGAGTTCGCGGTGGAGAACCGCCCCGAAGGCGAGATGCTCTGGGCCAAGCTGACCCTCCCGTTCACCCTCTGAGGGCGAAGCGGGCAGAAAAAAACCTCAGGTCGATGACCTGAGGTTTTTTTGTTCCGGCGTTCCGGCGCTTAACTGTAGACCGGCCAATGCTCGACGATGCGGCCGTCGCGCACCGCCAGCAGATCACCGAACTGCAGCAGGATAGATTCGGACTGGGTCGGGCGCAGGAACACCTGGTCGTCCACCTTCAGGCCCACGGCGCCGGAGCCGTTGACCATCTCCTGGTTGGAGCTGCGCCCGTACAGACCGTTGAATTGCAGTCCGGCAGGTGATTCGGGCTCGGCCAGCCAGTTGCCGCCATAGATGAAGAAGGTCTCGCGCTGGTTCGGGTCCCACCAGGAGAACAGCGCCGACTTGTCGTCCAGCGCGGGAATCTCGACCGCGCCGGTGCTCTTCAGCACCGGGGTGGCGATGAAGGCCGCCGGCTGGTGCTCCACCAGCGAAGGCAGGTCGTAATGGGTCGGTTTGAGCAGCGCGGAACCCACCGACACCTCGCTGCTGGTGCGCTCGTGCTCGTGCATCCGGTAGCTCGGGCTGCCGGCGGTATTCAGCGTCAGGTCCGGCCGCCAGAGCGTGGCATGTAGGGTGCGGGCGTAGTCGACGAAGCCGTCGTAAAGCGTCATGACCTTGGCGAACAGCACTTCCGGCGAGCCGAGGATGCCGGGCACCCCCATGCCGACGAAGGGGTCGTAGCCCATGAAGCCGGCGAACTCCAGGTGCTGCGGGTTGGCGCCGATCAGGCTGAGCATCCGCCCCAGGGTCGCGTGGTCCGCCACGCCGCCGCGGTGCAGGCCGACATCCAGTTCGATATTGATCCGTAGCCGGGTCTTCAGGCCCTGGGCGAGCGCCAGGTACTGCTGCAGGCGCTCGGGGGTATCGAGCAGCCATTGCAGTTGGGTAGTCGGGTCGAACGGGCCACGATGATTCTCGTAGAACTCCTGCGCCGAGCGCACCGGCAACGGCTTGCCGAGCAGCAGGTCGGCGTCGGGGAAGCGTTCGGCGTCGTGGTTGAGGAAGGGCTGGTGGAACGACATCAGCCGGCGGGTGCCGGCACGTTTGGCGATGTAGTCGAGCAGCTGCGGAGACGGCAGGGACTTCTCCACCAGGCGCAGGTGCTTGCCGGTGCGCTGCACCGACTGCATGACCACGTCGATGTTGTGATCCAGCCGGTCCAGGTCGATCAGCATCACCGGCCGCATGGGCCCGTGTTCCTTGAGTTCGCGGTTCAATCGGGCGAAGTAGTCGCTGTACGGGGCGCCCTTGTCGGCCGGGCGCAACCAGGCGCCGGCACTGGCGAGCAGGACCCCTGCCCCGGCGGCGCCGACGATGAAATTGCGTCGATTCATGCACTCTCCTTCCGTGTCAGGCCACGCCCAGGATCGAGGACAGATGGGCATTGAGGAACTTGCCCTGGGGGTCCAGATCCCGGCGTACCTCGGTGAATTCCTTCCAGCGCGGGTACAGCGGCTGCAGGGTGCGCGCGTTCAGCGTGTGCAGTTTGCCCCAGTGTGGCCGGCCCGCATACTTCCAGAAGATCGGCTCGATGGCCGCGAAGAAGTTGTGGTGGTCCATGCTGTAGTGCTGGTGCACGGAGATCGAGCAGCTGTCGCGGCCTTCGAACATGCTCAGGGGAATATCGTCGGCCTTGACGTAGCGGTACTCGATGGGGAACCAGGTGCGCAGGTCCTTGTCGCGGATCAGCTTGAGGATCTCCCGCAGGCAGGCCGGACCGTGCTCGGCGGGGATCGAGTACTCCATCTCGTTGAAGCGGACGTTGCGGACGTTGGCGTAGACCGCGTAGGAGTCAGCCACGCGCTCGTCGAAGCTGGCGATATGGCGCAGGCTGTTGAGCAGCGCCCGGCGCGCGGCCGGGAAGTCGCTGCCGTACTTGTCGAGCTTCTCGATCAACCCGACGAATTCGTTGCCACCCTCCTCGGCCGGGTCCCGCGGTGGCGTGGCCGGATCGCTGGTCTCGTTGAGCGCCACGGACAGCGCATAGTCGGAATGGGTGATCACCAGCATCTCCCAGTGCTGGTTCTCGCGGGTGTTCTTCTCCACGTCTTCCAGCAGTTCCTCGGTGCTGGCGATCCACTGCCGCTCGCGCAGGCGGTAGGCCTCGCGGTTCTGCAATCGAACCCGGGTCGCCACGCCAAAGGCGCCAAGGGAAACCCGCGCCGCGTTGAACACCTCGGGGTGGCGCTGGGCGTCGCAGTCCAGCACCTCGCCGGTGGCCGTCACCAGTTGCAGGCCGGTGATGTGGGAGGAATAGGAGCCGAAGCCGACGCCGGTGCCATGGGTCGAGGTGGAGATCGCCCCGGCCAGCGTCTGGTAATCGATGTCGGACATGTTCGGCAATGCCTGGCCGATCTCTTTCAGCGCCGGGCCCATGAGCGACATCGGCGTGCCGGCGGCGAACTCCGCCTGCAGCGTCTTGGCGTCATGGCCGAGCAGACCGTTGAAGTAGCTGAGCGAGACCAGCGTGCCGTCGGTGGGCACCAGGGGGCTGAAGGAATGCGCCGAGCCTACCGGGCGGACCTTGCCTTCGGCCTGGCGGATGACCTGTACCAGCTCGTCCAGGCTCTGTGGCGCCAGGCGCGCCGCCGGCAGGCAACTCTGCCCGCCGGACCAGTTGCGCCACGGGATCAGGCGTGGAGTGCGAGCCAATTGCGCCATGACCGGGTGGGTGAAGAGTGTCGCGAATGCACCGGCAACGCCGGCGCGCTGCAGCAGCTGGCGTCGAGTGAGCTGTATGGTCATCAGAGCACCTTGTGATTATTGGATGGGCTGACCGGACATGAAGGAAATCAGCGCCAGGAATTCGTCTTCCGAGCACTGCATGCACATCCCCATGGGCGGCATGCCCTTGTAGCCATTGATGCTGTGGTCGAGCAGGCTGTCCGCGCCCTGGGCAACCCGTGGCCGCCAGGCCTGCAGATCGCCGGCCTGAGGAGCGCCGGACGCCGGGTTGGCATGGCAGGTCTTGCAACTGGTGTCGTAGATCTTCGCCAGGGCCTTGTCGGCCGGGGCCAGGGTGGCGGAATGGACCGGCGCGCTCGGGCGGGCGTCATCCCCGCAGCCGCCGAGCAGCCCGACCAGGGCCAGCAGGGCAGCCGGCAGCAGTGGTGTTCTGGATATCGACATGGTGCTCCCCTCTTCTACCGCGCCGGGTGGTGGCACGGATTCTTGTTGTATGGGCAGAGAGCAACGTTAAGTCAGGCGCGGCTCGGCGCTGAGGGCATTGGCGGCCAACAAGGGGGGATTAACAGGACAGCGTCACCGCTCCCGGCGGCACTTGGGGCGCGTTCGCGAGTGACGCGGAAAGTCCGATGCGCCGGCACCTGGACGAGGAAGGTTGCAGCAACCGGCGGTGGAATCGACCGGCCGATCACCCGGGTACGCCAGCCTCAACGGGCCGGCATGCCCTCCCCCTGCCCTTGCACCAGCGAACTGAGCACGGCCCTCAGCTTCCCGGGGCGTACCGGCTTGTTCAGCAGCGGGATGTCCAGCCGTTGCAGCGCCCTGCGGCACTCGTCGCTGCGGTCGGCAGTGATCATCACGGCGGGGATGCTGGTTGCGTACTTGTCCCGCAACGCCTTCACGACCTGGCAGCCCGTTTGGCCGTAGTCCAGATGGTAGTCGGCGATGACAATGTCTGGCACCCGCGAGCCCAGGGCCGCCTCGGCGCTTTCAAGGTCGGTCGCTGTCAGGACTTCGCAACCCCATTGGCCGAGCAGCGCCGACATGCTGTAGAGAATCGTCTCTTCGTTGTCGATCACCAACAGGCGCCTTCCCGGCAGTGGGTCCCCCGTGCTTTGACGGGGCGCAGTGGGGGCTGCCTGGCGGACCGGCAGTTCATCGGCCAGCGGGATTTCGATGGCGAACAGCGAGCCCCGGCCCGGCGTCGAGCGTACCTGGACTTCGCAGCCGAGCAGGCCAGCGATGCGCTCGACGATCGCCAGGCCCAGGCCCACACCCTGGCGCTCGGCGGCGCGGCCCACATCCAACTGATTGAACTCGCGGAAGATCGCCAGCAGTTGGTCCGCCGGAATGCCCCGCCCGGTGTCCCAGACCTCAAGGCGCACGCGCTCGCCACGGCGGCGCGCCGCCAGCAGTACGCCGCCCTGCTGGGTATAGCGGCAGGCGTTGCTGAGGAAGTTGCGCAGGATGCGTGAAACCAGATGCGCATCGGTGCGCACCCGTAACTCGGGAACCCGCGTGCGTAGTTGCAGGCCAGCGGCGCGTGCCACGCTGTCGAACTCCGAAGCCAGCGGCCCGAGCAGCTCGTCCAGGTCCAACGATTCCGGATTGGGACGGATCGCGCTCTGGTCCAGGCGGGAGATTTCCAGCAGATCGCTGAGCAGGTTCTCCGCACCCTCCAGTGCCTGGTGCGTGCGCTCCACCAGTTGCCGTTCGCTCGCTGGCAACTGCCGCTCGCGAAGCGTCGAAAGCAATAGGCGCGCGGCGTTCAGCGGCTGCAGCAGGTCGTGGCTGGCTGCCGCCAGGTATTTATCCTTGGACAGGTTGGCCGCCTCGGCGGCGTCGCGCGCTTCGCGCAATTGCTGGTTGAGCGTCTCCAGCTCGCGGGTACGAGCGGCGACGCGCTGCTCCAGCTCCTGGTTGAGGGTCTGCAGGCGCTGCTGGGCCTGGATGCGCTCGGTGATGTCGGCGACGAAGCCTTCCACCAGCCCCTCTTCGTCCGGCTTGAGCAGCAGGTTCATCAACACGCCGACGTGACTGCCGTCCTTGCGCTGCAGCCGCGTCTCGTAGCCGAACAACCCGCCCTGCGCCTGCAGCAGCTCGCGGATGCGGTGCATCTCCGCCTCGCCGCCGACAAACAGCTGGCTTGCCATGTCCTGCAGGTTCCACAGCACCTGCTGCGGGTCGTCATAGCCGAGCATGTGCGCCAGGGCCGGGTTGGCGGCGCGCAGGCCCTGGCTCAGGCTGGCCTGGAAGATGCCGTGGACGGCGTTCTCGAACAGCCATTTGTAGCGATTGCGCTCGGTTTCCAGCTCATCCAGGCGCGCCACCAGTTCCGGGTAGTGGCTCTTGCGCGCGGAGTGGCTGCCGAGGCCGAGCAGCCCGGCCAGGGCCTGTTGTTGCTGCTCGTCAGAGGGCCTCGCCATACACCACCTCGACATCGCGCAGGCTGGACTCGCGAGGGTTGGTGAGGATGCACGGGTCCTGCATCGCATGGCGCGAGAGGAAGGGAATATCGGAACTGCCGACGCCGTGCAGGCCGAGGCTTTCATGGAAGCCCACAGCGTTCTTCAGGGCGATCAGGTGCTCCACCAGACGCTGACGTATCTGCGCGTGGTTCATGCCCCGGCAGTCGATGCCGAGGGTCTCGGCGATCACCTTGAAGCGCTCCGGCGCGGCGCTGTAGTTGAAGGCCACCACGTGCTCCACCAGCACCGCGTTGCACAGGCCATGGGGCAGGTCCAGGTAGCCACCGAGGCTGTGCGACATGGCGTGCACCGCGCCCAGGATCGCGTTGGAGAACGCCAGGCCCGCCTGCATGCTGCCCAGCATGATCTTCTCACGCAGGGCGATGTCGCCGGGATTGGCGATCATCTGCACCAGGTTGCCGTTGATCAGCCGCATGGCCTCCAGTGCGTGGGGGTCGGTGAGCGGTCCGTGGCCGGTGGAGACGAAGGCCTCGATGGCGTGCACCAGCGCGTCGATGCCAGTGCAGGCGGAGAGGAACGGGTCCATGGTCAGGGTGGTTTCCGGGTCGATCAGCGACACGTCGGGCACTACCGCTTTGCTGACGATGGAGAATTTCATCCGCTCGTCCTGGTTGGAGATGATCACGAACTGGGAGACGTCCGCCGAGGTGCCGGCGGTGGTCGGGATCAGGATCAGCGGCGGACTGGGCACGCGCAGGGTGTCCACGCCCTCGAACTCGAGGATGTTGCGGCCGTGGGCGGCGACGATGCCGATGCCCTTGGCGCAGTCCATCGGGCTGCCGCCGCCGACTGCGACGATGACGTTGCAGCCCTCGCTGCGGTAGACCTCGGCGCCGCGCATCACTTCCTCTACGCGCGGGTTGGGCGAGACATCGGTGTAGCGGCAGAAGGGAATGTCCTGGGCGGCCAGGCTGGCTTCGATGTCGCCGACCCAACCGGCGGCGAGTACACCGGGGTCCGACACCACCAGCACCTTGCGCGCGCCGAAGGTTTTCACGTAATTGGCGACATTGTGCCGGCATCCGGCACCGAAAATGATCTCTGGCGAGACGAATTTGCGCAGTTGGCTGAGCTCGTGAGACATCGGGCGCTCTGTCGTTATTGTTATGGATATTTCCGGCAGCCTACTGCATCCGTCAGGTATTGCAATGCGACCTTGGCAGACGTTTCAGACAGCCAGCAGCGCCCGGTAGAAACGCCACTCCGCCTCCAGCGCATGGGCCAGGTTGGCGCTCAGGCGGAAACCGTGGCGCTCGCCTGGGTAATGATGGGCCTCCACCGGCACGCCGCGCTGGCGCAGGCTGTCGACCATGGCGTTGGTTTGCGATGGCACCACCACCGCGTCCAGGTCCCCCTGGAAGAAGATCACCGGCGCGTGGATGTGCGCGGCCAGCAGCACCGGCGTGCGCTCGCGGTAGCGCTCGGCGTCCTGTTGCGGGTCGCCGATCAGCCAGTCCAGGTAATCCGCCTCGAACTTGTGGGTCACTTGCGCCAATGCCTGCGGATCGCTGACGCCATAGAGGCTGGCGCCGCCGCGCAGGCCCGGTAGCCGTGCCAACGCCATCAACGCGCTGTAGCCGCCGGCGCTGGCGCCGCGCACGAAGACCCGCTGGCGGTCGATGCGCCCTGCCCCGGCGAGGAAATCCAGCGCGGCACCGATGTCCTCCACTTCCACCTGGCCCCAACCCAGGTGCAGACGCTCGCGGTAGGCCCGGCCGTAGCCGCTGCTGCCGCGATAATTGAGGTCGGCCACGGCAAAGCCCCGGCGCGTCCAGAACTGGATGCGACCGTCGAACACCGGGTAGCTGGCCGAGGTCGGTCCTCCGTGCAGGAACACCACCAAGGGCGGCGCCGAGTCCTTGCCGTCAGGCGGGTAGAAGGCGCGGGGTGGATAGAAGAAGCCATGACCGCACTCGTCGGTGCCCACCGGGTAATGGAAGGCCTCCCCTCGGGACAGCTCGGCTTCGGCCAGTGGACGCTCGCCGCCCGCCAGGACCTGGGTGGAGCCGTCGGCGCGGCGGATCGCCAGCAGTGTCGGCAGGCGGTCCGGCGCGGCGGCGATGCAATAGAAGTGGTGCGCATCCGCGGCCAGGGAACGGAAGCGGCTGTACTCCGGCGCAAACCGACGCTCCCCGTTGCGGTCATAAAGCACCAGCATGCCGCGCCCGTCTTCGTAACGGGTTGCCAGCAGGCGGCCGCCCGCCAGCGGCAGGAAGGTGCGTCCGCCCAGCTGCCAGGGGGCGCCGGCGTGGTCGGCAGACGCGGACGGCAGAACTCCGAGTCCTTCCCGGTACGGCTGCCAGTGACCGTCCAGATCGCTCAACCAGTGCAAGTGACTGTCGTCGCAATAGCGTGGCTGCTGGATGGATTCGTGGCTCGTCTGCCCGGCCAGGCAACGCTGCTCGCCAGCGAAGGCTTCGCACAGGCGGGTGCGAGTCCAGGGTTGGTGCGGGCGATCCCACTCGACCCAGGCAACTCGCTCACCACGGCCGCCAGCGACGGGCGATGCATAGAAGTCAGCGCCCTCCGCGATCACCCGGCGGTGCCCATCGGCGTCGAGACGAACGATCCGGTGGCGCACTTCACCCTGGCCGCCTTCCTCCTCCACCGCCAGCAACGCGTTCCAGGCGGCGACGTAGTGCAGGTCGCCATAGCGGCAGTCGCTGCGCTGGGTGACCGATCGAGGGGCGCCCGCCAGTGGCAGCCAGCGCACCTGCTGGTCGCTCTCTTCCACCCAGGCCACCCCATCGGCGGTGACGCAGCAGGAGCCGCCGCCGTACTCGTAGACCCGGCTGCGCACCGAGGCGCCGGGTGGCGTCAGCTCGACGCTCTGCCCTTCACGGCGGAGGAACAGCCGGCAGCGTGCGCTGGCGGGGTCGAACGCAGCCCACAGCAGTCCACCGTGGGCCACGTGCAACTCGGCGAAATCCCCGGCGGCGGCTACCGCGCGTTCGGCGCTCCAGTCGTTGCGTTCCACTCTCAGGCCTTGCAGATCAGTTGCGAGGCGCGCTCGTTGCGCCAGGTCAGCTGCTCGAGGGCCAGCGGCGCCTCCTCCGCCTGGCGGCGGGCGGCGAGGATCATCCCGTGGTGGGCAGACTTGGCGCACACCGGGTCGGTCGCCTCGGCATCGCCGGTGAGCATGAAGGCCTGGCAACGGCAACCGCCGAAATCGCGCTCCTTCTCGTCGCAGGATCGGCACGGCTCGGGCATCCACGCGTCGCCACGGAAGCGGTTGAAGCCGAAAGACTCGTACCAGATGTGCTGCAGGCTGTGCTCGCGCACGTTAGGGAATTTCACCGGCAATTGCCGCGCGCTGTGGCACGGCAGCGCGGTGCCGTCGGGGGTGACGTCAAGGAACACGCTGCCCCAGCCACCCATGCAGGCCTTGGGGCGCTCCTCGTAATAGTCGGGGGTGACGAAGATCAGCTTGCATGGATTGCCGGCCGCGGCCAGGCGCTCCCGATACTCGTTGGTGATGCGCTCGGCGCGCTCCAGCTGTTCGCGGGTCGGCAGCAGGCCGGCCCGGTTGAGCTCGGCCCAGCCGTAGAACTGGCAGGTGGCGAGTTCTACGAAATCGGCCTCCAGCTCCACGCAGAGCTCGATGATGTTCGCAATGTTGTCGATATTGTGCCGGTGGGTGACGAAGTTCAGCACCATCGGGTAGCCGTGGGCCTTTACCGCGCGGGCCATGGCGAGCTTCTGGGCGAAGGCCTTGCGCGAACCGGCGAGCAGGTTGTTCACCTCCTCGTCGGCGGCCTGGAAGCTGATCTGGATGTGGTCCAGCCCGGCGTCGGCGAACTCCTTCAGGCGCTTCTCGTTCAGCCCGATGCCGGAAGTGATCAGGTTGGTGTAGAAGCCCAGCCCGCGCGCGGCGGCGATCAACTCGGCGAGGTCCTGGCGCACCAGCGGCTCGCCGCCGGAGAAACCCAGCTGCGCCGCGCCCATCGCGCGGGCCTGGCGGAACACCTCGATCCACTGCGCGGTGGTCAGTTCCTCGCCGCCCTTGGCGAAGTCCAGCGGGTTGGAACAGTACGGGCACTGCAGCGGGCAGCGGTAGGTCAGCTCGGCCAGCAGCCAGAGCGGCGGGCCCACCGGCGCCTCAGCGCAGCTCGATCCAGAATTGCGCATGGGCCACCTCGAGGAATGCCATGATGTCTTCGTCGATGCCCGGCACGCCGGGGAAATCGCCGCGCAGGCCGTCGATGATGCCGGCGACGTCGGATTGCCCGTCGACGCGGCCGAGGATCGCCCCGGCGCTGTCGTTGAGCTTCACCATCCCTTCAGGATAGAGCAGCACGTGGCAGCCCTGAGCCGGTTCGAATTGCAGGCGGAAACCCCGGCGCAGCGCCGGTACGCTGTCCAGTGAAGGCAGACTCATCACAGCAACCCCCTGTGCCATACGCGCTCGGTCGTCACCGTGTGGTACGGCGGGCGCTGCAGTTCATAGGCCATGCTCATCGCGTCGAGCATGCTCCAGAGCACGTCGAGCTTGAATTGCAGGATTTCCAGCATGCGCTCCTGGGCCTCGCGGGTGCGGTAGTGCTCCAGGGTGATGCGCAGGCCATGCTCGACGTCGCGGCGCGCCTGGGACAGGCGCTTGCGGAAGTAGTCGTAGCCGCTGGCGTCGATCCACGGGTAGTGCTGCGGCCAGCTGTCCAGGCGCGACTGGTGGATCTGCGGGGCGAACAGCTCGGTCAGCGAACTGCTGGCCGCTTCCTGCCAGCTGGCACGGCGGGCGAAGTTGACGTAGGCGTCCACCGCGAAGCGCACGCCGGGCAGCACCAGCTCCTGGGACAGCACCTGCTCGCGGTCCAACCCCACGGACTCGGCGAGGCGCAGCCAGGCCTCGATGCCGCCCTCCTCGCCCGGTGCGCCGTCATGGTCGAGGATGCGTTGCAGCCACTCGCGACGCACCTCGCGTTCCGGGCAGTTGGCGAGGATCGCCGCATCCTTCAGCGGAATGTTCAGCTGGTAGTAGAAGCGGTTGGCCACCCAGCCCTGGATCTGCTCGCGGGTCGCGCGGCCTTCGTACATGGCCACGTGGTACGGATGGAAGATGTGATAGCAGGCGCCCTTGGCGCGCAGCGCCTGCTCGAACTCGGCGGGGCTCATGGCTTCTCGGGTCATGGCGGTTCCCCTCACAGGTAGATACCCATGCCATCGAACGCCACCTCGACGCCGTGCGCGTCCAGTTCGGCGCGTTCGGGCGAGGCGATGTCGAGGATGGGATTGGTGTTGTTGATATGGATGAGCACCTTGCGCGGCCCTTGGATGCCGTCGAGCACTTCGAGCATGCCGCAGGGGCCGCTCTGGGCCAGGTGGCCCATCTCGCTGCCGAGCTTGTCGCCCACTTCGCAGACGCGCATCTCGTCGTCGCGCCACAGTGTGCCGTCCACCAGCAGGCAGTCGGCGCGGCGCATCCAGTCCAGCAGGCCGTCGTCCACCTGCCCCAGGCCCGGCGCGTAGAACAACTTGCCGCCGGTGGAGAGGTCTTCGACGAACAGGCCGATGTTGTCGCCCGGATGCGGGTTACCCCGGTGCGGCGAGTACGGCGGCGCGCTGCTGCGCAGGGCGATGGCGGTGATGCGCAGGCCCGGACAGGCCGGAATGGTGAAGGGTTCGGCATCCAGCGCGATGCGGTTGTGCTTCAGCCCGCCGTTCCAGTGCGACAGCATGGGGAACAGCGGGAAACCCGTGGTCAGGTCCTGGTGGACCATCTCGGTGCACCACACCTCGTGCGGGCAACCCTCGCGCAGGCTGAGCAGGCCGGTGGTGTGGTCGATCTGGCTGTCCAGCAGGACGATGGCGGCGATCGCCGAATCGCGCAGGCGCCGCGCCGGTTGCAGCGCCGGGAAGGACGCGAGCTGAGCGCGGATGTCGGGGGATGCGTTACAGAGGATCCAATTCTCGCCATCGTCAGACAGCGCGATGGACGACTGGGTGCGTGGCTGCGCGATCACGCTGCCGTCGCGTACGCCGCGACAGTTGCGGCAATTGCAGTTCCACTGGGGGAAGCCGCCGCCGGCGGCCGACCCGAGAATTCGGATGTGCATGACAGTGCCCCGTGGGCAGGGGCCCCGGCGGACCGGGGCCGAGTGGATCAGCGGTTGGCGAAGTACAGGGTCACTTCGAAGCCAAGGCGCAGGTCGGTGAAGCTAGGCTTGGTCCACATGGGTCTGTCCTCTTGTTGTAGGGATGTCGTTCAGGCATCGCACCGGTTGTTCCGGTAGGTCGAGTTAACCACCGGGGGCAGACACGCCGAATGATACTTTCGAAGGAGATTCCCCCCTGATTTGGTAGTGAGTGCGGGCCTTGCCGATCCAGACTAGACCGCCAGCCAGGACGCGGCTGCCCCGCGAGCATCACGGGCATCGCCCTTTCCTGCGGGTAGGCTCGGCGCAATGGCTCACTGCAGGAGCGAGTCATGCCCGCGAAACGAACCTGCAGCGAACGTCGGAACCCTCCGATTGACACTCACCATCCGAGTCCCTAACGTGGCCCCGCTGCCCCATCTGGGCGGTTCGGGATTGGCGTCCCGACGATTCGAGCAGCCACCGAGCATCGCTGGGTGGCTCGCATGGTTGCACCCGCGTTATGGGGGGACCGTGCAGGGCATCTTCGGATGCGCCGGTTGCTCGTGTCCCGGTACGCCAACCTGTACGGTCCGCCCACCCTGATTGGCGTCAGGGCGCGGAAACTCAAGGACACGAGGTACAACCATGACTTTCACCACACCGTCCCTGCTCCGCCTGAACGACGACCCCAGCTACCTATCGCTGCAAGACGCCGCCTACGCGCGCCATCGAGCCCTGCGCCACATGCTCAGCTTCCTCGCCGGCATCCCCGATCACGGCGCGCCTTCGGCCGAAGTGCTGGCCGGCGCCTTCTCCTGCCTGGAATTCCTGCCCGACGATGCCGCCCGGCTGTACGACGCCGCAGAGGCCCAGGTACGACCGTAGGGCGAATAACGCGCAGCGTTATCCGCCAGCTCGCGGGCATGGCCCGCTCCTACAGGGGCCGCCTGAGCGCAGTTGCACCACGTACGGAGTCCGATCCTTCACAGTCCGCCCGAAAAAGAAAACGCGACCGGAGTCGCGTTCGACGAAGACCGTCGCCCGAGGAAGTGGGCACGGAAGCGGACGGCCGCCCGAACGGGCGCGTCGAGACAAGGGATGCCCGGGCGGCGGGCACACCGGAGGTGGAAGCCGGCGCGCCTGATGGGGGACGGCACACCGGCTTGCGCTCACATCAGCCGAGGATCAGAAGAAGCCCAGCGGATTGATGTCGTAGCTCACCAGCAGGTTCTTGGTCTGCTGGTAGTGGTCGAGCATCATCTTGTGGGTTTCGCGGCCGACGCCGGACTTCTTGTAGCCACCGAACGCGGCGTGGGCCGGGTACAGGTGGTAGCAGTTGGTCCACACGCGGCCGGACTGGATGCCACGGCCCATGCGCCAGGCGCGGTTGATGTCGCGGGTCCAGACGCCGGCGCCGAGGCCGAACTCGGTGTCGTTGGCGATGGCCAGGGCTTCGGCTTCGTCCTTGAAGGTGGTCACGCCCACCACCGGACCGAAGATTTCCTCCTGGAAAACGCGCATGCCGTTGTGGCCCTTGAGCAGGGTCGGCTGGATGTAGTAACCGCTGGCCAGGTCCCCTTCCAGGCGCTCGCTGGAGCCACCGGTGAGCAGCTCTGCGCCCTCGTTCTGGGCGATGTCGAGGTAGGACAGGATCTTCTCGTACTGCTGCTGCGACGCCTGGGCACCGACCATGGTCTCGGTGTCCAGCGGGTTGCCACGCTTGATCGCCTTGATCTTCTTCATCACCTGCGCCATGAACGGCTCGAAGATCGATTCCTGCACCAGCGCCCGCGACGGGCAGGTGCACACCTCGCCCTGGTTGAAGAAGGCCAGCACCAGACCCTCGGCGGCTTTCTCGATGAAGGCCGGTTCGGCCTGCATGATGTCCTCGAAGAAGATGTTCGGGCTCTTGCCGCCCAGTTCCACCGTGGACGGGATGATGTTCTCCGCCGCGCAGTGGAGGATGTGCGAGCCGACCGGGGTGGAGCCGGTGAAGGCGATCTTGGCGATACGCTTGCTGGTGGCCAGCGCCTGGCCCGCTTCCTTGCCGAAGCCCTGGACGATGTTCAGCACGCCCGGCGGCAGCAGGTCGCCGATGATCTCGGCCAGCAGCATGATCGACAGCGGGGTCTGCTCGGCTGGCTTGAGCACCACGCAGTTGCCGGCGGCCAGGGCCGGGGCGAGTTTCCACGCGGCCATCAGCAGCGGGAAGTTCCACGGGATGATCTGCCCGACCACGCCCAGCGGCTCATGGATGTGGTAGGCGACGGTGTTCTCGTTGATCTCGGCGGCGCCGCCTTCCTGGGCGCGGATGCAGCCGGCGAAGTAGCGGAAGTGATCGGCGGCCAGCGGCACGTCGGCGTTCAGGGTTTCGCGCACGGCCTTGCCGTTGTCCCAGGTTTCGGCGACGGCCAGTTGCTCCAGGTTCAGTTCGATGCGGTCGGCGATTTTCAGCAGGATCAGCGCGCGTTCCTGCACCGAGGTGCGGCCCCAGCTGTCGGCGACGGCGTGGGCGGCGTCCAGAGCGCGCTCGATGTCCTCGGCAGTGGAACGCGGGAACTCGGCGATGACTTCGCCGTTCACCGGCGAGGTGTTGCTGAAGTACTGGCCCAGCACCGGCGGGACGAACTCGCCGCCGATGTAGTTGCCGTAACGTGGCTTGAGGGTGACGACGGCGCCGGGGGTTCCGGGTGGGGCGTAGATCATGGGGATGCTCTCCTGTCGGGTCCCGGCCTACATCGGCCAGGTCATGGAGCGATCTTAGGCAGCGCCCTTTCCTGCTCGGAATGCACCCATGGGAGGGGTGGGTTACTCATTTGGTAGTAGATGTGGGGCGTGGGCTCTTCGTAGGAGCGGACTTTGTCCGCGACGCTTTCGTTTGGGTGTTTTTGCGCCGCTTCGGTGTGGGATGAGACTTTTTGTTTCGCCCCCTCGGGCGAGTCCGTTTTGGGGCCCCAAAAGGAACCAAAAGGTCTGCCCCTGCATCCGGTTTTTCGCTTAGGCGAAAAATTCCCTCGCTCCATCGAAGTTTCAGGGGCACGCGTCGACGGGCCATCCATGGCCCAACGACGCTCTCGCGACATCCATGTCGCTCAACCCCTGAAACTCCGACTCCGCTCGGCCTCCTGAAGGGGCGCTCCGGTGCGCGCGGAGGTTTCTCTGGAAGTCTCCAGTGCAAAGCAAAAGCTCCGCGTTGCTTCTGCTCTCGTAGGAGCGGAGTTTGTCCGCGAAGGCCTGCCATTGCACCTGCGTTGCAGGATGAACACCCGTAGGGCGAATAACGCACAGCGTTATCCGCCTTGATGGGTTTCGCTTCGCTCTACGCCATCCTACGAAGAGCCATTCAGCATGAAGCAGCCAGAGTCGCAGGCGCGCGCAGAGTCCCGTCAGGAGGGGAGTCCGGCGAAGCCGGACCCGCATGTCGGGACGAGCCTTCTTGGTTACTTCTTTGGGGGCGGCCTTCCGACGTTTGGAAGAAGTGACTCGCCCGAGGGGGCGAAACAAAACGTCTCAGCACACGCCGAAGCGACGCAGAACACCCAAACCAGAAACATCGCGGACAAGGTCCGCCCCACGGGAGCACCACCCCTCGCCCGCAAAAACAAAGGGCCAGCTAAACGGCCGGCCCCCTGCTCACCTCACAACAACATCACTTCTTCGCCACCAGATCCTTGGGCAGCTTAAACGTCCAGATCATCCCGCCCTGGTCCAGGTCCTTGATCCGCTTGGCCACCTCGCCACCCCACAGCGGCACCGCGCCGCCCCAGCCGGACAGCACAGTCACGTACTGCTCGCCGTCCATTTCCCAGGTAATCGGCGAGGCGATCACGCCCGAGCCGGTGTTGAACTCGTAGAGCTTCTTGCCGGTCTTGGCGTCGAAGGCCATCAGGAAGCCCTCGGGGTTGCCGGTGAACACCAGGTTGCCGTGGGTCGCCAGCACGCCGCCCCACAGCGGCGCGTAGTTCTCGTAGCGCCAGACCTGCTTGCCGGTCTTCGGATCGATGGCGCGCAGCACGCCGATGTACTTCTCGTTCAGCGGCTTGATGGTGAACCCCGCGCCGAGGTACGCCGCGCCCTTCTTGTAGGCGATGTTCTCGTTCCACATGTCCATGCCCCACTCGTTGGACGGCACGTAGAACAGGCCTGTGTCCTGGCTGTAGGCCATGGGCATCCAGTTCTTGCCGCCGAGGAAGGACGGCGCGACGAAGACCGAGGAGCCCTTCTCGGTGCCCTCGCCCGGCGCGCCCGGACGGTGGGCGTCGTCGTAGATCGGCCGGCCGTTGTCATCCAGGCCCTTGGCCCAGGTCACCTTGTCGACGAAGGGGAAACCACGGATGAACTTGCCGTTGGTGCGGTCGAGCACGTAGAAGAAACCGTTGCGGTCGGCGGTGGCCGCGGCCTGCACGGTCTTTCCGCCGTCCTTGTAGTCGAAGGAAACCAGCTCGTTGACGCCGTCGAAGTCCCAGCCATCGTGCGGGGTGGTCTGGAAGTGCCACTTGATCGAGCCGTCATCAGGATTCAGCGCCAGACGCGAGGAGGAGTACAGGTTGTCGCCCGGGCGCAGGTGCGAGTTCCACGGCGACGGGTTGCCGGTGCCGATGAACAGCGAGTCGGTGCTCGGGTCGTAGTAGCCGCCCAGCCAGGGCGCGGCGCCGCCGGTCTTCCACAGGTCGCCCGGCCAGGTCTTGCCCGCTTCGCCGCCGGAGATGCCGTTCTCGACCGGCTTGCCGTCCTTGTAGACGTAGCCCATGTGGCCTTCCACCGTCGGGCGGCTCCACAGCAGCTCGCCGTTGTTGGGGTCGTACGCCTCGATCTTGCCGACCACGCCGAACTCGCCTCCAGCCACGCCGGTGATCAGCTTGCCCTTGGCGATCAGCGGCGCGGCGGAGATGGAGTAACCGGCCTTGTAGTCGGCCACGGTCTTCTTCCACACCACCTTACCGGTGTCCTTGTTCAGGGCGACCAGCTTGGCGTCAAGGGTGCCGAAAATCACCAGGTCGCCATAGAGCGCGACGCCACGGTTGATCACGTCGCAGCAGGGCATGATGCCGTCGGGCAGGCGCGCGTCGTACTGCCACAGCTTGCGCCCGGTGCGCGCGTCTGCTGCGAACACCCGCGAGTAGGAGGCGGTGACGTACATCACGCCATCCTTGATCAGCGGTTGCGCCTGCTGGCCACGCTGCTTCTCCCCACCGAAGGACAGCGCCCAGACCGGCCGCAGTTCCTTCACGTTGTCGCTGTTCAGGGTGTTCAGCGGGCTGAAGCGCTGACCCTGCTGGTTGATCCCGTTGACCACGATCTGGTCTGTGCGTTTGGCGGAATCACTGATGTCCTGGTCGGTGACCCCGGCGTGGGCACCCAGGCTGGCCAGGCTGACGGCGGTGAACAGCACGGTGCGGGCGAAAGGTTGAAGCTTTCTCATGGCGGTGCGCCTCTGCGATTGTTGTTGTACCCGGGAAAGTTTCCCGGTCTGTCGCAGATTCTTGGTTTGGCGACGGTGGCCAACAATTGAACGCAGTGCCGAATTCTCTAGTTCCTTGGTAGCAATACCTTGCCGCAGCGGCGCGAAATTCAAGGCTTGCGTAGGAGCGGACGCCCTCCGTGATGGAGACTATCGAGGAGGGATTGCGCCCCTACGTTTGAAGATGGACGGCGTAGGATGGGTAGAGCGGAGCGAAACCCATCCTGTCGGCACACGGATTGATGGGTATCGCTTCGCTCCACGCCATCCTACGAGAGCGCAGTCACTGTTCATCGACGCGCGGCAGTGCCTTCTGCTCGTAGCGTGGATAGAGGTGACTGACGCTTCGGATCAGCTCGTAGCGCGTCAGGCTGACGCCAGCGAAACGCTCGGGGATGGGCGTGCGCAGGAGGTCGTTCATGTCCGAGCCCTGGGCGATGCCGTCGCGCATCACGCTGTCGAGCCAGCCAAGGTAGTCGCGCATCTGCGCAAAGGGCGCGGCATCGGTGGCGATAGGGCCATGGCCGGGGACGATAATCGTCCACGGCAGTTTCTGCAGCGTGTCGAGATCGCCCAGCCACACGTCCAGCCCCGGACTGTTCGGTGTGGTCAGCGCACGTTGGTAGAACACTATGTCCCCGGCGAGCAGCACACCGGTGGTCTCGTCGAGGATCGCCAGGTCCGCGCCGGTGTGGCCACGTAACCCGACAAGACTGAAGCGATGGCTGCCCATCTGGAATGTACCCGGCGCCACCGTTTCCGTTGGTAGCACCACCTCGGTGCCACGCATCCAGTCACCTACCAGGCGGTACATGTTCTCCGCCATGGCGTTGCCCTGCTCGTTAAGCAGCTTGCTGGTGCCGGCCAGCGCACCGATGGGCACGTCGGCGAAGGCCTGGTTGCCCAGCACGTGATCGGGATGGTGATGGGTCAGCAGCACGCGCCTCACCGGCTTGCCGGTGGTCTGCTGGATCACTGCGCGCAGGGCTTCGCCGTAGCGTTTCGAGGGCCCGGTATCGATCACCAGCACGCCGTCGCCGGTGTCGATGAAGGCAACGTTGACGATGGCACCGCCATTGTCCTTGCCGAAGTTATCGGTGCTGCCTTCCACCAGCCAGGTGCCGTCGGCGATCTGCCGGGGTTGAAGGTGATACTGCAGGTCGGCCAGTGCCGGCAGGCACAGGCACGTCAGGGCGATCAGCAGGAAACGCATGGACACCTCGTCAAGGCAGAGCAGCCTGGAATTCGTTGCCGTTGTTGTCGTGCAGCCAGAGTTCGGTGTGCGGGTGGCCGCGCACCTCGAAGGTGAAGGTCGGGTTTTCGCTCACCGCCGGGAACAGGTCCAGCCGGGCGAAGACTTCGCCGTCCGGCCCGCGCAGCTCGGCGTGGTCCAGGTAGAACTCCGGGATTCCGCCGACCAGGCCGTTGTCCATCGGGTGCGACACCGACAGGCGCACCCGGCTGTATTCACCCTTGGGCCAAGACCCGCCGTGGACCTGGCCGAGCCGGTCCTCCCAGCCGGGTTGCGCGCGCACCACGCTGGGCGCGGTACAGCCGCCGCCGGCGGCGGCGATCCAGGCGGAGCCGACATGCCAGACGCCCTTCTCGTCCCGCAGCGCGGCGCGGATCGGCGTAGCCTGTTCGATACGGATGCGCACAGCCAGCAGCGGCTCCAGGTGCTCGCCCGGATAAAGCGTCAGCACGTGGGGAATCGGGTTCAGCTCGGCCCACAACAGCAGGCGGTCGAAGCGCCCCGGCAAGGCGCGGGCGTCGACTTCCACCGGTACCTGGCGGGAGTCCTCGGCGAAGGGCGGCACGCCCAGTTTCACCCGCTCGTCGAAGACGTAGGGCTCCCCGTTCAGCAACCGCTGGTGGTGGTACTCCCACATCACCGAGGGCATCGGGTCGCCCTCCACCGCCGCCGCCAGCAACGGCAGCGCGCATAGTCCGAGCAACACGTGGCGCCTGTGCATCCTGTTTCCCTCACTGCACGTCCTGATAGAGCCCCGGCAGTTCGTAGCGCACGCCGTAGGCCGCGTAGAGCTTTTCCATCTCACCGCTGCGCACCAGTTCTTCCAGTTCGCCGTCCAGGGCATTGGAAAGCTGGCGATTGCTTTCATGTACCGCCATGCCGATGTCCCACTCGGGTTGACCGAGATTCGGGTAGGTGTTCTCGGCGTTCTTCAGATGCTCGTCGGCCGCTTGCGCACGCATCCAGTCCAGCTCGCCGCGCAGGGCCATCACCGCGTCCACCTTGCCGGAGCGCATGCCGTCGAAGGCCGCTTGGGTGCTGGGGAAATGCACGGTCATGCGACTGAGCTGTCCGCCCAGCACCGAGGTCAGGTAGAAGGACGGCACGCTGTCCAGCTCGACGCCGATGGGGTGTTCGCGGAAAGCCGCGATGGTGTCCACCTTCGGCAACCGGCGGTCATCGTTGACCACTTGCCAGCGCTCGCGCTGGTAGGGGCCGAACATCACCACCTGGGCGTTGGCGAACTCGCCGACATCGTTGCGCCGATTGGCGTATTCGCGGTCGTAGGGCACGCGCAGCATCACGTCGGCGACCACGCCGGGGCGCAGGTAGTGCCCCTTCCAGATGAAGTTGCGCAGGTCGTCGTCCAGCCGCTCGCCCGGGGTGACCCAGAGAAATTCCGCGCGCATGCCCAAGCCGCTGGCCAGGCGCGTCGCCAGGTCGATGTCGATGCCGTGTGGCTGCCCACCCTGCATGAAGCTGTAGGGCGGGAAGTTCTCGTACACGGCCACCCGCAGCACGCCGCTGGCGACCATGTCCTCGTAGGGGCGGACCCCGGCCTGCGCCTGCCCCAGCAGCAGGCACAGGACCAGGCCGATCAGCAGATTGGGCAGGCGCATGGCGGTCACTCGTCCACGTGCACGCTGTCCAGGTAGGTGCGGATCGCCCAGAGGCCTTCCTGGCTGATGTAGTCGGCCATCTTCGGCATGTAGACGGCACCATCGCGCACCGCGCCATTGATCACCCGCTCCTTGAACCACTCGTCGCCCTCGGCGCCGACGTCGAGCTTACGCAGGTCGGGGGCGATACCGCCGGACTTGGCTTCCAGACCGTGGCAGCGCGCGCAGTTCTGGTTGTAGGCCGAGGCGCCGATCTCCACTGCCTTGGCGTGGTTGGCGTAGGGCTCGCGGTACGGGTTGGTGTCGCGCCATTCCTTGCCCAGAGGTTCCAGTCCCGTGGTATCCACTGCCTGGGGCGTCACATTGCCGTGGGACAGGGCCAGACCCGAGGCACCCAGGCCAGCCAGCAACAGCAGGCCGCACAGCACATTCTTGTTGTTCATCACTTCATCCTCATCGAGATGCTTGGCAAGGCTCGGCGCCCGGATCGGCGACCGTGGTGACGATGGTAAGAACGCTTGCCCGCGCGCCGAATCCTGCTTTGGGTGATGCCGCCTACTCCCTTGGTACTAGAGCGGCGGTAGGCATGGCCGAATCCCTGGCGGCACGCCACCGGCCAGTGACGGCAGCAACAGGGCATCGCCCGGCTCTTTGTAGGGCGAATAACGCCACAGGCGTTATCCGCCCTACAGGCTGTTCGCGAGCAAGCTCGCTCCTACGAAGAGCAGCTCGGCACAGACCTGTAAGAGCGAGCTTGCTCGCGAACCAAGCGCCACTCCCGGACTCGATAACGACACGGAATGAGCGTCCGTCTAAGGCGCGTGGCGGCAAGTGAGGATGCAGCCCACCGGCCCGGCCGGCGCACGCACCTCGACCGGACTCGGATAGCTGTTGCGGGCATAGATGAAATCGAAACCGAGCAGGCTGAGCATCAGCAGGATCGGCAGGACGAGAGTGACGGCGATACGCATGGCGACGTTTCTCTTCTGGTTATTGTGTCGCCATCCTAGGGCGCAGGCGCGGCGCGCAACCTACTACCTTGGTACTGCCCCAACGGTACTTTCTGCATATTTGCCGCGCCCCGAGCGATTCCTATGCTGGCGACAGAACAACCTGTCGACCCAGAAACAAGGAGTCGCCCCATGCGCCAGTTCGTCCTGCACGGCGTGGCCTATCTGCTCGCGGTCGCCTGCGCCGCATCGCTCAGCCTTGCCGCGCGCGCTAACGAGGCTCCGGCGCTGGAGGTTCGTATCGGCTACCTGGGCTACACGCCCGATCCCGGCCCGCTGCTGTCCAATGTCATCCCCGAACCCACCGATGCCGGCGTGCGCGGCGCCGAGCTGGCAATCACCGACAGCAACAGCACCGGGCGCTTCCTCAAGCACCACTACAGCCTGGAAGCCGCCAGCACCGACACCCCGGAAAAGCTGCTCACCGAAGCCAAGCGCCTGCACGACGCCGGCCTGCGTCTGTTCGTGGTCAACGCCCCCGCCGACACCCTGCGCCAACTGTCCGCCGCCCTGCCGGACAGCCTGCTGTTCAATGCCGGTGCCGCCGATGACGAACTGCGCGCCAGCCAGTGCGCGCCGAACGTGCTGCACACCCTGCCCAGCCGGCTGATGCTGACCGACGCCCTCACCCAGTTCCTGGTGCTGCGCAAGTGGACGCGCTGGCTCTTGATCGTCGGCCGGCGCCCGGAAGACGCCGCCTACGCCAATGCCCTGCGCCGTTCGGCCAAGCGCTTCGGCGCGAAGATAGTCGAGGAGAAGCCCTTCACCTTCGACAACGACCAACGCCGCAGCGCCCAGGCAGACATGGCGCTGTTCACCCAGTCCAGCGAGGATTACGACGCCGTGCTGGTGGCCGACGAGCACGGCGACTTCGGCGAATACGTGCCTTACAACACCTGGCTGCCGCGCCCCGTGGCCGGCACCCAGGGGCTGGTCGCCACCGGCTGGCACAAAACCGTGGAAACCTATGGCGCCGCGCAGCTGCAGAAGCGCTTCGAGGAGCACGCCGGGCGCTGGATGAACGACCGCGACTTCGCCGCCTGGATCGCCGTGCGCAGCGTCGCCAGCGCCGTCACTCGGCTGCGCAGCGCCGACCCCATGGCGATCCGCACGCTGTCGCTGTCCCCTGACCTGCCACTGGACGGCTTCAAGGGCTACAAGCTCGGCTACCGCTCCTGGGACGGCCAGCTGCGCCAGCCGATTCCACTGGTGCAACCGCGCGCCCTGGTCGGCACCTCGCCGCAGGAAGGCTTCCTGCACCCTGCCAGCGAACTGGACAGCCTCGGCCTCGACGCCCCGGAAAGCCAGTGCCACCTCGCCGACGCCCGGCCATAACACGCATCACAGAGGAATTCGCCATGCCCCGCCTGCTTGCCCTCTCCTGCCTGAGCCTCGCGCTCGGTCTGGTGCCCACGGCCTTCGCCGCCACCGCCTATGTGTCCAACGAGAAGGACAACAACCTCAGCGTCATCGACCTGGACACCCTGGCCGTCACCGGCACCATCGACACCGGCAAGCGTCCGCGCGGCCTGGCGCTGTCCCACGACAACAAGCTGCTGTACATCTGCGCGAGCGATTCGGACACGGTGCAGGTGCTCGATCTCGCCAGCCGCAAGATCATCAGGCAGCTGCCCTCGGGCGCCGACCCCGAGCAGTTCGCCCTGCACCCCAACGACCGCTGGCTGTACATCTCCAACGAGGACGATGCGCTGGTTACCGTGGTCGATACCGAGACTGCCAAGGTGCTTGGCCAGATCGACGTCGGCGTCGAGCCCGAAGGCATGGCGGTGAGCCCGGACGGCAAGTGGGCGGTGAACACCAGCGAGACCACCAACATGCTGCACTGGATCGATACATCGACGCAGAAGCTGGTGGACAGTACCCTGGTGGACCAGCGCCCGCGCCATGCGGAATTCACCCGCGACGGCTCGCAGGTCTGGGTCTCGGCGGAGATCGGCGGCACCGTCAGCGTGGTCGACACCGCCAGCCGCAAGATTCTCAAGACCCTGCGCTTCGCCATCCAGGGCGTACACCCGGACAAAGTGCAGCCAGTGGGCGTGAAGCTCACCGACGACGGCAAGACCGCCTTCGTCGCCCTCGGCCCGGCCAACCACGTGGCGGTCGTCGATGCAAAGACCTTCGAGGTGCTCGACTACCTGCTGGTGGGCCGCCGCGTTTGGCACCTGGCGTTCACTCCGGACGAGAAGACCCTGCTCGCCACCAACGGCGTCAGCGGCGATGTGTCGGTGATCGACGTGGCATCGCGCAAGGTCACCAAGTCCATCAAGGTCGGCCGCTATCCCTGGGGCGTGGTGGTGACGCCATGAACGCTCTCACGGTCCGCGATTTGAGCTTCGCCTTCGGCCCCCGCCGCGCTCTGGACGGCCTCGACTTCGAGCTGCCGGCCGGGCGCTTCACCGCACTACTGGGGCCCAACGGAGCCGGAAAGTCCACGCTGGTCGCCCTGCTCACCCGCCTCTACGACTTGCAGCAGGGCGAGATCGAGGTACTCGGTTGCAGCCTCCGTCGCCAGCCGCGCCTGGCGTTGCGGGAGCTGGGCGTGGTGTTCCAGCAGAGCACCCTGGACCTGGACCTGAGCGTGGAGCAGAACCTGCGCTACCACGCCGCCCTGCACGGCCTGCCGCGCAGCGTGGCGAACGAGCGGATCGACGCCGAGCTGGCCCGCCAGCAGTTGCAGGATCGTCGCCGCGACAAGGTCCGCGCGCTCAATGGCGGGCACCGACGTCGGGTGGAGATTGCCCGCGCCCTGCTGCATCGCCCGCGCCTGTTGCTGCTCGACGAAGCCAGCGTCGGCCTCGACCCTGCGGCGCGCCAGGCCCTCAACAACCATGTGCGCCGACTGTGCCGCGAAGACGGCCTGGCGGTGCTCTGGACCACTCACCTGCTGGACGAAGTCCGCGGCGAGGACGCGCTGCTGTTGGTCGATCGCGGCCGCCTGGTGGCCCGTGGCGAAGCCCAGGACATCTGCGCGCCGGATGCCGGCAATCTGGAGCGCACCTTCGAACGCCTGACCCGCCTGGAGGCCTGCGCATGAGCGCCCTGGAGAATCCGCGCTTCGGCCCGGCCGCTTACTGGCAATGCCTGCGCGGCATCGTCGTGCGCGAGTGGCTGCGCTTCGTCCTGCAGCGCTCGCGCTTCCTCAGCGCGCTGGTGCGGCCGCTGCTCTGGCTGCTGGTGTTCGCCGCCGGCTTTCGCGCCGCGCTGGGCATCTCGATCATCGAGCCCTACGATACCTACGTCACCTATGAGACCTACATCGTGCCGGGGCTGTGCTGCATGATCCTGCTGTTCAACGGCATGCAGGGCTCGCTATCGATGGTCTACGACCGCGAGATGGGCAGCATGCGCGTGCTGCTGACCAGCCCGCTGCCGCGCGCCTTCCTGCTGGCGAGCAAGCTGCTGGCAACCGCGCTGGTGTCGCTGCTGCAGGTCTACGCCTTCCTGCTCATCGCCTGGCTCTACGGCGTGCAGCCGCCGGCCATGGGACTGGTCGCAGCCCTCCCCGCACTGTTGCTCGCCGCCCTGCTGCTGGGCGCGCTGGGGCTGCTGCTGTCCAATGGCATCCGCCAGCTGGAAAACTTCGCCGGGGTGATGAATTTCGTCATCTTCCCGCTGTTCTTCCTGTCTTCAGCGCTCTACCCGCTGTGGAAGATGCGCGAGGCCAGCCAGTGGCTGTACTGGCTGTGCGCGCTGAACCCGTTCAGCCATGCCGTGGAACTGGTGCGCTTCGCCCTCTACGAACGCTTCAACCCGCTGGCGGCTGGCGTCTGCCTGGGCCTGACACTGCTCTTCGCCAGCCTCGCCGTGCTCACCTTCAACCCGCAACACGCCGCGCTGCGCAAGGGGTGAAATCTACTACTTTGGTACTGGTTCGCCCCTCCGCACGTCGAATTTCCAAAGGTGCGCGGCTGGCATGTAATGGCCACTACAAAAAGAACGATATAGAGATACCGCCATGCCTCGCCCTGCCTCCGCACTGAACGGCTGCCTGGCCGCGTGCCTGTTCAGCCTGACTCTCGCGCTCCCGACCGCGCAGGCCGGCGATACGCCGCTGTTTTCCGCCGACGGCTACCGCCTGACCCAGTACCGCAGCCCCACGCCGCCGTCCGCCGAGCATGCCACCACCCTCGACACCCCCGCCCTTCAGGCGCTGCTCAAGCGCGAGCCGCAAACCCGACTGGTGGATGTCTATCGCCGCACCTGGCTGAACGGCCAGTTCGTCGAGGATGAGAAGCACCGCAACCTGCCCGGCAGCCTGTGGCTGGCCAATACCGGCAACGGCGCGCTGGAGCCCCGCTGGCAAGCTTACTTCGCCGACAACCTGCAGCGCCTGACCGCGGGCGACGCCAGGCGCCCACTGGTGTTCTACTGCCGTTCCGACTGCTGGTTGAGCTGGAACGCCATCCGTCGGGCGCATGCGCTGGGCTACGCCAGCCTCTACTGGTACCGTGACGGTATCGACGCCTGGGAACAGGCAGGGCTGCCCCTGCAGGACGCCCAGCCGCAACCCCTGCAGCCGTGACCCTGGAAGCTGCAACCTTGGAAGCAACCTGCGACCGCAAGCCGCTCGCCACCCATAACGACAACAACGAGGTGTAGGCCATGTACAAGATCCTGATCGCCGACGATCACCCGCTGTTCCGCGAGGCCATCCATAACGTAATCGCCGACGGCTTCCCCGGCAGCGAAGTGATGGAGACTGCCGACCTCGACAGCGCCCTGGACCTGACCCAGGAACACGACGATCTCGACCTGATCCTGCTCGACCTGAACATGCCCGGCATGCATGGGCTCAACGGCCTGATGAGCCTGCGCAACGAGGCACCGACCATTCCGGTGGTGATCGTCTCCGCCGAGCAGGACAAGCAGGTGGTGTTGCAAGCCATCACCTATGGCGCGGTGGGCTTCATCACCAAGTCCTCGCCGCGACTGCAGATGACCGAGGCCATCGAGCAGATTCTCAACGGCAACGTCTACCTGCCGTCGGACATCATTCGCACCCAGAAGAGTTCGCCGCGGCGCAACAGCCACGAGGAGCACAGCATCCCGTCGGAGCTTCTGCAGGCGCTGACGCGCAAGCAACTGCTGGTGCTCGAACGCATGACCAAGGGCGAGTCGAACAAGCAGATCGCCTACAACCTGGAGATCGCCGAAACCACCGTGAAGGCCCACGTTTCGGCGATCCTGCACAAGCTCAAGGTGCACAACCGCGTGCAGGCCATCCTGAGCGCCAGCGACATCGACTTTTCCGCCTACCTGCGCCGCTGACGACAATCCCTGGCGCCGGCAGTGCTCATGCGTGCCTGCCGGCGCTCAGCCGCTACGATCCATCAGGTGGCACAGCGCGGTCTTCAGCTTCATCGGCCGTACCGGCTTGTGCATCAGCATGTAGCCCAGTTCACGGACCTGCTGCTTGAGCTCGTTGCTGTAGTTGGCCGTGATCATCAGCGCCGGTAGCGGAGTACCGCGCCGGGCGTTGATCGAGGCCACCGCATCGACGCCATTCAACCCGTCGTCCAGGTGATAGTCGACGATCAGCAGATCCGACTCGGCATGGAAGTTGTCGACCTGGCGCGCCAGGTCTTCTTCGGACAGCGCCGTCACCACCCGGCAACCCCAGGCTTCCAGCAGCGTGCGCATGCCGGCGCAGATCGAGGCATCGTTATCCAGCACCCAGACACGCGAGCCGCGCAGACGTTCGAGCAGATCGTCAGTAGTACGCGCAGGCTCCGGCGCAACGCGGGCTACACGCCGCGCCAGGGGTACTTCGATGGCGAAGCGCGAGCCCTTGCCCGGCACCGATTCCACGTGGATGCGGTGCCCGAGCATCCGCGCGATCTTGTCGACGATGGCCAGCCCCAGTCCGAGCCCGCGATCCTGGTGGAATCGCTGCACATCGCCACGCTTGAACTCCTGGAAAATCTCCCCGAGCTTGTCGTCGGCGATGCCGATGCCGGTGTCCCAGACCTCGATCCACAACCCGTGCCGGCGCCGCCGGCAGCCCAGCAGCACGCGGCCGCCGGGGGTATAGCGGATGGCGTTGGAGAGCAGATTGCGCAGGATGCGGGCCAGCAACTGCATGTCGCTGCGCACCTGCGCGCCGCAAGGCACGAAGTCCAGTGCAAGGCCTTCGCTGGCGGCCACCTGGCGGTACTCGGCGGCGAGATTGCCGAGCAGCTCGCCGACGTCGAAGGCGGCGATGTCCGGCTTGATCACCCCGGCGTCCAGTTTGGAGATGTCCACCAGGGTGCCAAGCAGGTTCTCCACGTCCTCCAGCGACTGGCTGATGTTGCGCACCAGGGCGTCACCGCCGCGCTCCTGCAATGCGCTGGTGAACAGCCGCGCGGCGTTCAGCGGCTGCAGCAGGTCGTGGCTGACGGCGGCGAGGAATTTGGTCTTCGACAGGTTGGCCTGCTCTGCCTCGCGCTTGGCCTCGCGCAGGCGCGCCTCGACCTGGCTGCGCTCGTCGATCTCGCGCTTGAGCTGGTCGTTCAGGCTGGTCAGCTCGGCGGTGCGCTCGCGTACTCGCTGCTCGAGATTCTGGTAGGCCTGGTGTAGTGCCTCGGCGGTGCGGCGGCGCTCGGTGATATCGCGGATCAGCACGAACAAGCCGGTCACCGTGCCGTCGGCCTGGCGGTTGGGCACGTAGGAGCGCTGCATGTAGCGCTCCTGCCCGGAAAGATTGGTCTCGGCGATCTCGAAGGTGACGCTCTCGCCTGACAGCGCACGCTCGAAATACGGTTCCAGGCGCTGGCAGTGCTCGGCGCTGTGCACCTCGCGCAGGTTGCGCCCGAGCATCGAGCCGCTGGGCCAGCGGTACCACTCTTCGTAGACCTTGTTGGTGAAGTCGTAGTCGAGGTCGGCGCTCAGGTAGGCGATCAGCGCCGGCACCTGGTCGGTGATCAGGCGAATCCAGCGCTCGCTTTCGCGCAGGGCCTCGGCGTGGCGATAGCGCTCGGTGATGTCGGTGAAGGTATTGACGAAGCCGCCGGTGGGCAGCGCGTGGGTGCGGATTTCCAGCATGCGGCCGTCGTACAGGCGCTGTTCGATCGCCCCCTCCGCCTCACCCTTGCACGGTCGGCTGCGCGGGGTCAGCAGCGGCAGCTCGCTGTCCGCCATGACCTCGGCGAAGGGACGATGCGCCTCGATCGGCGCCAGCCCGCAAAGCTCCAGGAAACGCCGGTTCCACAGTTCCAGCGCGCCGTCGGCGCTGACCATGGCCACGCCCTGGGACAGATTGTCGACGGCGCGCTGCAGCAGGTGCGACTTCTGCGCCACCGCCTGCTCGCGACGGACCATCTCGCTCTGCTTGATCTCGGTGATATCGCTATAGAGCACCACCAGTCCGCCATCGCGGGTCGGCCGCTCGGTGACCCGCACCCAGCGGTCGTTGCGCAGACGGTAGAGGGTGTGTTCGTCGTCGCTGCTGCGCTGTTCTTCGACGATCAGCCCGCTGCTCTGCGCCAGCCGGCGCACCTCTGAAAGCCGCGTACCGGCGCCGACACGGGCACGGGTTTGTGCCCAGAAGGCGCGGAAACGCTCGTTGTAGAGCACGATGCGCTGCCGCGGATCGAACAGCACGAAGGCGTCGGAGATGCTCTCGACGGCGTCCAGCAGGTGCTGGTGCGCGGTCTCGGCGCGCAGGCGGGCATCGCTGAGCAGCTGGTTGCTGGATTTCAGCTCGACCATCGCCTGGCTCAGGGCGTCGGTGCGCTCGCGAACCTGCTCGGCCAGCACCACGGAGTGCTGGAAGGCACCATAGGCGTTGTCGCCACGCGAGGTGGCGGACTCGACGCGCTCGATCAGCGCCGCATTGATCCGCTGCAGCTTGCGCTTGTCACGCTCCAGCTCGTCGATGCGCGCCCGCAGGTCAGCGTCCGCCGTTGCCCCGTGGGCGTCCAATGACAACACCGGTGAAGGTCTGGTTGATATGCATGCCATTGAACTGCTCTCCGTAGGTGTTGAAGCCGATGACCTGCTGGCTTCGGAGAAATTCGGCGGTGGGTTCGGTATCGCCGGCCACTTCCAGCTCCAGGCGACGCAGGAAGCAGTCGCAGCCGATGGTCAGCAGCGGCGGCCCAAGGCGTTCGTGCAGGCGCTGGAACTGCGCCTTGAGCCCCGGCAGCATCGGGCCGGTGCTCATGGCGGTGAGGACGATGCCGTTCTCCACCGCGCAGTAGAAGGTCAGGCTGAGGTCGTCGTTGACCTGCTGGATCGAGCGCACGTAGTACTGATCGCGCACCCGCACCGCCAGCGGGTGCGCCGGAAACAGCGAGAAGTCCAGCTGCTCCAGCGGCACCCCGACCAGCCGCGCGAACTCCAGCGCGGCAGGCTCGGCATTGAGTTCCAGCACACGGCGGCTGTCGCTGTCGGCGTGGGTGACCACCAGCTTTTCCTCGCTGGGCACTACGTGGTGGGTGGTGAACACCTCGAAGTCGAGCCAGGTGTTGAACAACACCACCACTGCCGCGCCGGTATGGAACTGGCCCTGGTAGTAGACGTGGGTATGGGTCAGGTGGTTGTCGTCGCCGGCTGATCCGCCGAAGTGCGGGATGGCGCCCAGCGCGGCGCTGAGCGCTGCGAGCACGATCTCCTCGCGGCTGGACAGCCCGTCGAGCAGGGTCAGGGCGAAGCTGTGCTCCTTGATCGGGGCAAGACTGGCGCTGCGGCAATCGGCCACCAGAGCTTCGACCATCTGCTGGGCATCGATCAGGCTGAAGCGCTCCATCTCGTCCACCAGCGCGCAGGAGATGGCGAAGCTGCGCAGGTCGAAGCCCACGGCGGTGACACAGCCCCGGCCGTAGCCCTGCGGCGTGATCTCGCCGGCGGTAGTGCAGCCGGCCAGGTCGATGCCGCCGAAGTATTGCTCCAGCGCGGCGGCGAGGCCCGCCAGGTCGTACTCGGCGGAGCAGAAGAACAGCACGAAACCGAGGTGCGGATGGATCAGCTGGCGGGCCAGGTCCTGGGCGACTTCCTCGACGTCGCGGGCACTGGACATGCCGCGAACGACTCCTTGTGTTTCGTGCATGGCGTACGCCTGGGTCAGGATATCGACGAGGGCATTCTACGAAGGCGACGGGGACGACCCCATGCTACTTGGGTCGTGGCGGGTTTATCCGAAAGTAGCGGGGTCTCTTTGTAGAATGGGTGGAGCGCAGCGATACCCATGCTGTTGGTACACGGTGTTGATGGGTTTCGTTTCGCTCTACGCCATCCTACAAGCACGCAAAAGACAGTTGCTCCTACGAGAGCTGATGCACCGGAGCCCGCCTGCAAGACCGCGCCATGCCCGCGATCCGCCGCCACGGCTGACATCACCCGACCGGCCAGAACATCAGCGTCAGCACCAGCATCCCCGCATAGAACCCCGTCTCCACCGTCTCCGTCCACGGCTGGATTCGCCGCAGCGCGCCATGGATGTGGACCACCACCATGAACCCCGCCACCGCCGCCAGCACTTCGAAGGTCGTCACCAAGGCCGTCCCCGTCAGCGCCGCCCGCAACATCAGCCCTTCGACGATGAGAATGAACGCCCCCAGGCAACGCCCGAAGTACACCGTCAGGTCGGTCTGCGCCGGCAACGTCCATTGCATGACCCGCGCCCACAACAGCGGCACGAGGAAGATGGGCAAGGCGAACACCAGTGTGGTGCCGATGGAAAGAATCAGCAGGTACGCCTGCGCGTGAGTGCTAAAGAGTCCGATCATGTGATTTGCCTTCCGTGCGAAAAAAGGCGGGCTACCCGAAGGACAGCCCGCCGAAAAGGTTCCAAAGGAGTTGGGGAGCGTTACCAGTTGAGTACGGCGCCGAGGGCGAGGGTGTCGGTGTCCTCGCTGACGGTGGAGCCCTTGCGGCCATCGATCTGGTAGACGTTGTACTCGGCCACCAGCTTCAGGTTGTCGTTGATGGTGCGGAAGTAGGCGACGCCCTGGGTGGAGTAGTCGGCGGCGGTGCCCAAGCCATTGCCGTCGTCGCGGGTCTCGCCGAAGGACAGCGCCAGGCGGTTCTTGCCCCAGGTGTAGGAGCCCTGCAGCAGCATGCCGCGGCTGTCCACTTCGCGCAGAGCGGCTTCGCCGGCGTTGTTGGTGAAGAACGGGTTGATGCCCTTGGCGGTGAAGCCCGAACCGGTCAGCGAGATACCGCCCATCTTCGCCTGGATGCCATAGCCCAGGCCCTTCGAGGTGACGTCGTCGACCTCGTGGTTGGTGTTCTTCGAGGTCTGGTAGCCGCCGTTGACCCAGCTGTAGATCTGCGCGTCACCCACGTCGAACTGATAGCTGACCTCGCTCTCGTAGCGCGGGTTGTCCTGGTAGGCCTTGTCATTCAGGCCGTTGCTGGCGTCCTTGTCGATCTGGTTGGTGTCGATCGGGTCCATGATCCCGACCGCGACACGCAGGCCATCCACCAGGTTGTTGTTGCGGTAGGTGATCTGCGAGGTGGGGAACGGGTACGGGTAGCCGGTGCCGATGTTGCCGAACGACACGCCCTTGCCGTCGACCAGGCCCAGGGTATCGCTGGCGTTGCCGAAGCCGGCGAGCAGTTCGTCGAGGAAGATGTTGGAGCGCGAGAACAGGCCGAAGTCCTTGCCGATCAGCACCTCGCCCCAGTCGCCGGCGACGTTGCCGTAGAACTGACGGACGTCGATCGCCGTGTTGGTGCCGTCCTGTTCGCTGTCGTTGATGGTCACCCAGAACGAGGAGCGCCCGGTGAGCGTCAGGCCGTCGATCTTCTTGCCGAAGTTGAAGCCGATATAGTTGGGCAGGAAGCCCATCTTCACCCGCGACTGGCGGCGATCGTAGGTTTCGCCATTACGGTTCACGTCGCTGTTGACGTAGAAGGTGTTGAAGTAGCCGTCGGTGGAGAAGGTGGTGTCGTCCTTGTCGTACAGCGTGATATCGGCGACGGCCGCCTGCAGGAAACCCAGCGCCCCAATGGAAACCAGGGACAGGGGCAGGAAACGGCGAATGGCGGTGTTGTTCTTGTTCATGACGCTCTCCGCGTGGATGTAACGACTGCGGTTCAGTCGTGGCGGAGGCGATTATCGAAACCCGAAAGCACTGTCCATACGCTGCCTTGGACGCGTTTCGCTGCTGCCTTGGCCGGGGCGCGGGGCTTGCTGCGCAAGGCCATGCCGCAGTCCCGACCGTAGAACGGGCATCTTTGGTAGCGGCGGTAGTGGCACTTTGGTCGTGAGCGCGATGGCACCTGGTACGGGGTCGTGAGGAGTCGGACAAAAGGTGCAGGAAGGCCTCCGAGATGTCGGAACCTGGAAGCTGAAATGGAAGAAGGGCGTTAGGCGCGGTTGGCGAGCAGCCACCAGCCGCCGCTGCCGGCCATCAACTCGGCGTGGGCGGCGGCGAGGTCGGCGCGGGTCAGGCGCGGTGCGCAGTCAAGAAGGTATTGATGGTGATCGTCGGCGACGCCGGCCAGGTGGTCCTGCCAGGCTTCGACGGGGCCGACGAGAGTAGCGGCCAACTCTCGCAACGGGTGCTCCGGGATGGCGTCTGGTTCGGCCTGGTCGAGGAAGTCCTGAAGATGCCGCAACAGCGCGTCAGGCGTCGCGTGCGGCGACTGCACCGCGAACAGTACACCACGCCAACCGGCGATCTGGCGGAAGCCACAGTACAACGCATAGCCCAGGTTGAGCTCGCCGCGCAGGCGCTGGTGGAAACCCGGCTCCAGCACCCGTGCGAGCAAGCGCCAGCGCGACTCGCCAACGGCGCTGCGGTCAGGCAAGGGGCAGAACAGGGCCAGCGCGGCCTCGCCCTCGCCCTCGCCGGCCCAGCGGTGCCAATGATGTCCGCCCGACAGACGCGGCGGCGGCAGCGGTTCGGTGGCACGCAACCCCGGCACCTGGGCGCTCGGCGGAAGCTCGGCGCGCCGGGCCAGCAGGTCCCACTGGGCGACGGTCCAGTCCGGTGCCCCCATCGAGCGTCCAGCCAGGGTCGATGGCACGGCGGCGAGCACCTGGCGGATCGGCAACGCCGTGGCCTGGCGCAGGCAGTCCCGCTGCAGCAGTCGATCGCGCTGCGCCAGCACAGAGGCTGGCGGCTGTTGCAGCACTCTCAGGGCCTCGATCAGGGGCTCGTCCAGCCGATCCCCCGGCCCGATCACCGACAGGGTCCAGTCGACACCCTCCTCCTCCAGCATCAACCCCACGCCGCTCAGGCGCGCCTGCCCGGTGATGGGTCGCAAGGCCAATCGAGCAGTCAGCAAGTGGCTACGGCATGGGCGTGTCGGGAAGCGCCAGCGCAGCCGCAAGGCGCCCTCTTCCGCCTCGCTGGCTGGCAGCGGCGCGGCAAATCGCCAGTGCGGTGATGGGTAGGTGCAGGATTGCCGCGCGGCCCAATCGAGCCGCAGCGGGAAACCCGCGACCTCGGCCGGCCGTCCCTGGATGTCCGGCGCAATTCGCAGACGGATCATGGCAGTGCCGTCGAGCCATTCCAGCCAGCCTGGGGCGGGTGCGCTGGGCAGGCCACGCACGCGCAGGCGAAGTTGTTCCAGCGCCGGCATCTGCCGCAAATCGTCCTGGCCCGCTGGCGGCGGCGCCGCAGCGCACTGGAGCAACGCCCGTATCCAGTCGAGAAACGCGGCCTCCACCTTGGCGGCGGCGCTGGCTTCCAGCAGTTCGAAGGTCACCGCCACCAGGGTCTGCTCCGCAGCGCGATAGACGACACGCACGCCGACCTCATCCGCCAACCCTTGCTCGCCCAGCCAGGCCAGCAGGGTGCCGGGGGATTCTTCGCGAAGGCGCTCGCGCAGGTTCTCCACCGATTGCTCGGCGGCGGCGTCGAGGCCCGGCAGCACGAACGCCAGCACCAGGCGCGGGACTCCGGGCAGTTGCAGAGCCAACGAGTCCCCGCTCAGCGGCAGCAAGGGCGGCGCGGCCTCCCGCACCTTCGGCAGGTGCGCCGGCCAGTCCGGGCAATCCCGCTCGGCCAGGGCCTGCAGCTCATCCAGCGACTGCGGACCCTGAAGCCACAGCTCCAGATTGTCGGGGTGATAGTGCTGGCGATGGAAATGGGCCAGGGCACGCTGGAACCTGTCGTTCTCCACCGGCAGGCTCGCGCGCCGGCCCGCCACGAAGCGGCGCAATGGATGATTCCCGCTGACGGCGGCAGCCAGCGCCGCGTCGATCAGCGTGTCGGCGTCCGCCGAGCGGGCGATGTACTCGGCCTCCAGCACTTCCCGCTCGCTAAGCTGCGCGGCCCGATCGAGCAACGGCCGGGCCAGCATGTCCACCAGGCGCGTCAGGCCATCGCCAAGATCGGCCGCGGCCACTTCGAAGAAGTAGTCGGTGGTACGCGCCTGGGTGCTGGCATTCAGCCGCCCGCCGCGCCCTTGCACCCAAGGCATCAGCCGCTGCTCGGCGCGATGATCGGCACTCCCGAGAAACAGCAGGTGTTCGAGAAAGTGCGCAAGCCCCGGATAATCCGCCGGCTCGTCATGACTGCCCGCCGCAACCCTGGCCAGCGCCGCGGCCTTCGGCGAATCCGGCGCATGCACGAGTACGACGCGCAAGCCGTTGGCCAGGCGCAGCTCTCGTATCCGGTCGGAAGGGGCGGCCATTTCGCAGACGGGCTCCAGTGGCGCTGCTACTTCAGTCACCTTAGCGGCACGGCGGGCGAAGAAAAATACTTCCTTCGACGGGGGTAGCCGCCGCGCGCTTATCCCCCGGGGCAGCATCAGCCCAGCGGGATCGGGCCGCACCAGCCCGGCAGGTAGTTGGCTTCCGGGCTCTTCGCCAGTTTCAGGGCGCGTTGCACTGCGCCATCGAAGTCCGCGTTCAGTTCCTTGCGGCTCAGCCGCCGGCGGAGGAAGTCGGCCCAGAGAAACTCGCTGAACGGTGTCGTGTCCTTCGCGAAGCCGCCGGCGTAGCGCAGCTCTCCGGCGAGCGAACGAAAGGGATCGTCGATCAGGTCGCAGACCGACTTGGGAATGTCCTCGTAGTGGCGGCGATGCCCCTTTTCATCGAAAGGGTGCATCCAGCCGCGATTGTCCAGGAAGTTCCAGAAGGCTTCCTGGTCGAGCGAGCCCAGGTTGGCGATGACGCTGACCAGGACGTGCTGCACATCTTCGTCGTGCAGGGCCCGGACCAGATGGTGGTGGTCGATGATGTAGTGACGATTCTTCGGGCCGAGCACTACGGGGATCATGTGCTTGCCGAGAAACTCGCCGCCTTTCTTTTCCGCCATCTTCAGCCAGCGCTTGCGCTTGAGCTGCACTTCGCGCATGCCGACGGTGATCTGGGTCGGGCGCAATTCCTTGATCGGAATGGGAGTCAGGACCGGGTCTCGAACGATGGGCATGGTTGCCTCGCTTACGCATGGAGCCCTGCAGGGGAGCAGGATGAATGGGAAAATGCCGACTGGCGCGAACCAGCCAGCAGTACGAAGTCTGGCCCGAGGCACGGGATCGCACCCGGTGCCTAAGCAGAGTTATCTGAAGCTAGCCTGAAGCTCGACCCGCGAGGGGTTCAGCTTGATTTAAGCGCATTGATTCACTCTGGGCGCTCCCCCGCAGGAGACTCCATCATGAAGACCGCCGTCGTATCCCTGACCGTGGCCGGCGCTCTCGCCGGTCCCGCACTGGCCCAAGCCCGTGAACTCAACCTGAGCACCACCCTTGCCGAGTACAGCGGCAACAAGGCCTATCTGTCGATCTACCTGACCGATGCGCAGGGCCAGTACCAGCGTACGCTCTGGGTCGCCGGCCGCAAGGCCAAGTACTACAAGCACCTGGGCGACTGGGCACGCGGCAGCGGCCTGCGCGCGGCGGAGTTCGATGGTCTGAGCGGCGCCAGCGTCGGTAGCGGCGACACCCTGAAGGTTTCGGTGGAAGTGGCCGACAGCCTGATCGACGCCGGGTACCAGATCCGCATCGACAGCGCGGTGGAAGACAAAGCCTCCAATCGCGCGGAACTGAAGGTACCGCTGACTGTCCAGGGCGCCGGCAAGGACAGTGCCGGCAGCGGCTACGTTTCGGCCTTCCGCTACGGGTTTTGAGGGCGGAGGCGAACATGCTGCGTCGATTGCACGCCTGGCCCGGCATCCTGCTGACCGCCCTGCTCCTCCTGCTGGCCGGTAGCGGCGCGCTGCTGGCGACCCAGCCGTTGGCCGAACGCCTGCAGGCCGGCGCGGAACTGCCCGGGAACGTGGCACAGATCGCCGAACGGGCGAGCCAGGAGGTGCCCGGCATCGAGCGGCTGGTGCGGCGTCCGTCCGGTCTGCTGATCGCCTATGGCGAACAGGGGGCGGTGCAGGTTTCCCCAGGGGACGGCCACGTGCTGGGCGCCTACGAGCCTTCCGCACTGTACCGTGTCGCCCGCTCAGTGCACCGGGAACTGCTGCTGGGCGAACCGGGTCACGGGCTGGCGGCGGGCGGGGCGCTGGGTATGCTCCTGCTGGGTGCGTCCGGGCTGGCGCTGCTGGCCCGCCGCCAGGGTGGCTGGCGCAAGCTGGCCGGCCCCGTGCGTGGCGGCATGGTTTCGCGCTGGCACAACCAGGTCGGCCGGGTTCTGCTGCCGGTGGCGCTGCTGTTCGGCCTGAGCGGCATCTACCTGTCGGCCGAGCATTTCGAGCTGATCCCCACCGGTTCGGAGCAGGAGCCCCTCTTCCCCGCTCATCTGACCCTGGGTACGCCCCAGTCACCGGGGCACCTTGACGCCCTGCGCCAGGTGCCCCTTGGGCAGCTGAGCGAGCTGGAGTTCCCGGCCAGCGGGGACGCCCAGGCGGCCTACACGCTGCGCACCGCAGAGGGCGACGGCTTCGTCGATCCGGTCAACGGCGAGTTGCTGGGGTATCAGCCGCATACGGCGCTGCAAGGCTTCAATGAATTCTTCTACCGCCTGCACAGCGGTGAGCTCCTGGGAGCCGCGAGCCCAGTACTTGGCCTGGCGGCCCTCGGCGTGCCCTTGCTGGGCATCACCGGCCTGCTGCTGTTTCTGCGGCGCCGGCGTGCTCCGGCACGTACGTCCATGCAGGCAGCTGCCGAACGCGCCGACTGCGTGTTGCTGGTCGGCAGCGAGACCCGGGGCACCTGGGCGTTCGCCAACGCCCTCCAGGGTGCGCTGGCGAACGCCGGCAGAAGCGTCTACAGCGCTCAGCTCAAGCAAGGTGCGCGGGAGTTTCCGGCTGCGCGCGAACTGCTGGTCCTGACCGCCACCTACGGTGATGGCGGCGCCCCAGAGTCCGCAACGGGCTTCCTGGAGCAGCTTGAATGCCTGCGCCTGCCGGCCGCTGCCCGCTTCGCCGTACTGGGCTTCGGCGACCGACGTTTCCCGCGCTTCTGCCAGTTCGCCGTGGCGGTGGACGAAGCCCTCGCCGCGCAGGGGCTACAGCGCCTGTTGCCGCGCCGGGACATGGAAGCCGGGCAGCCGCACGACTTCAGCGCCTGGGCGGGCGAGCTGGGTGAATCGCTGGGCGTGCCACTGACGATCGGCGAGGTTGGCGTAGCGCGTCCCGACTCAGGTTTCAGACTGGTCGAGCGGCAACTGCACGACGCGCCCGGCGATACCCCCCTGGCCGTGCTCCGCTTCGCCCCTATCGACAGCGTCGTGACCTACCAGGCGGGCGACCTGCTGAGCGTATACGCGCCTGGCGCCACTGCGCCGCGCCAGTATTCCCTGGCCAGCGACAGCCGCGACGGCCTGCTGGACATCTGCGTGCGCCTGCGCCCAGGCGGCCTCTGCTCCGGCTACCTGCTCGATTTGCAGCCCGGCGCGACGATCAGCGCGGCGGTGCGGGCGAACCGCGAGTTCCGGCCACAGGCGGGAACGGCGCCGTTGATCCTGATTGGCGCGGGCAGCGGCATCGCCCCGCTGGTCGGTTTCGTACGGCAGAACCGCGGCGAACGCCCGCTCTACCTGTATTGGGGAGGACGGGTTCCCGAGGCTGGCGTGCCCTTCCGGCACGAGCTCGACCAGGCACTCGCCGACGGACGCCTGAATGCCTTGTACACGGCCTATTCCGCCGGACCGCAGCGGGCCTACGTGCAGGAGTGCCTGCAGCGGGACGCATCGGAACTTCGCCAGTTGCTGGCCGTCGGCGCCCAGGTGCTGGTCTGTGGCGGGCGCGGCATGGCTGAAAGCGTACGCACTGTAATCGATGAGCTGCTCGGCCCGCTGGCGCTGAGCGTGGAACATCTCAGGGCCGGAGGCCGCTACCGTGAAGACCTGTTCTGAATCCCGGAGCGCTGGGCGCTACGACCTCAATGGCGCCACCATGGGGACACGCTACCGCGTGCTGTTCTACAGCTTCGACGCGCCGGACCTGGAGGCGCTGGCCGAGCAGTTGAACATGGCAGTGACACGCGTGGACCAGCAGATGTCGAACTGGCGGCCCGACTCGGAGCTGATGCGCTTCAATGACCTGCAACCGGGCATCTGGATGACCCTGCCGGCCGAACTGCTCTGGGTGCTGCACACCGCCATCCAGGTGGGAGTGGAGTCCGCCGGCGCCTTCGATATCGCGGTTGGCGATCTGGTCGGCGCCTGGGGCTTCGGCCCCACCGGGCGACCCGCCGACGATGGGCAGCGCGATGCGCTCAGGCGCCAACCCAGGGCTAGCGCGATGACAGCCCTGGAGTTCGACTTCGGTGGCGGACGCGTGCGCAAACGTCATCCGGTGCATCTGGACCTGTCCGGCATCGCCAAGGGCTTCGGCGTCGACCAGTTGGCCCGTTGCCTGGAAGATCGTGGCATTCACGACTACCTGGTGAGCATCGACGGGGAATTCCGTGCGCGCGGCGGCAAGCCCGGCGACCAGCCCTGGACGGTGGCCATCGAGCGCCCCGAGGCGGGCGTCCGCACGGCTCTGGGGGCGCTGCAGATGGGGGACGGCGGGCTGGCCACCTCAGGCGACTACCGGCACTTCCACGAACACGAAGGCAAGCGCTATGCCCACACCATGGACCCACGGCGCGCGGCGCCACTGGACAATGGGATCGCCTCGGTTTCCGTGCTGGCGCCGACCTGCATGCTCGCCGATGCCTGGGCGACCGCACTGATGGTGCTCGGCCCCACGCTCGGCCCGGCGGTGGCCCGTGAACAGGGGTTGAGTGCGCTCTTCCTGCTGCGCGAGGACGCAGGCTTGCGTCAACTGTGGGTCGAAGCCGGGCGCTTCTGATCGGAGGTCAGCGGCTGCCCCTCCGTGGCGGCCGGTCCCCCGTCGTTTGTCTATTCTCATAGAGTCCAGGGCATCGTTGCCGTCGAAACGATGTCTACACCATGCCAAGAGACTTCCTGAGCCTTCTGCCGACTGGACCGGCGTTGGCTACAGCGAGGTTGGTCTGGTGAACCGTCGCGCCAGCCTGCCAGGAACGTACGGGAGACCCGCTATGAGCGATAGCCTTGCGCTGACCGTCAATGGCCAGTCCCAGACCCTTGAGGTCGATGCCGATACCCCCCTGCTGTATATCCTGCGCAACGACCTGCAACTCAACGGTCCCAAGTTCGGTTGCGGCCTGGGTGAGTGTGGCGCCTGCACGGTCCTGCTGGACGGCGTGGCGACGCGCTCCTGCATCACCCCCGCCAAGGCGGCCGTTGGCCGTCAGATCGTCACCCTCGAGGGGCTGGGCACAGTCGAGCGGCCACACCCGGTACAGCGGGCGTTCATCGAGTGCCAGGCCGCCCAGTGCGGCTACTGCATCAACGGCATGGTGATGACCACCAAAGCCCTGCTCGACCGTAATCCGGCGCCCAGCGAAAGCGAGATTCGCCAGGAACTTGCGTACAACCTGTGCCGCTGCGGAACGCACATGGAGATTCTGGCGGCGGTGCATCGCGCAATCGAGCTGTTGGGCACCTCGCAGAAGGAGGCCACCTCATGAGTCCCTCCGCCCTCTCCCGCCGGGCCTTTCTCAAGGCCAGCGGCGCGCTGCTGGTGACGGTGAACCTGCCGGCGCCGCTACTGGCCCTGGCCAATGCCAGCACCGCCGCCGACATTCCACTTGACCAGGTCGACTCTTTCATCGCCATCGGCGCCGACGGCAAGGTCAGCGCCTTCTGCGGCCACGTAGACCTCGGCACCGGTATCCGCACCGCGCTGATGCAGATCGTCGCCGATGAACTGGACGTCGATTTCGCTCAGGTCGAGATGGTGCTTGGCGATACCCGACACACCCCGAACCAGGGACCTACTATCGCCAGCGCCAGCATCCAGGTCAGCGCCGTGCCGCTGCGCCAGGCCGCGGCGGCAACCCGGCAGTTCCTGCTGCGCCAGGCCGGCGAGCGCTTCAAGGCGGAACCACAGAACCTGCGGACCGCAGGAGGCTTCGTCTTCGTCGCCAGCGCTCCAGGCAAGCGCATCGGCTACGGCGAGCTGGTACGCGGCCAGCATTTCAACCTGAATATCGATGCCAAGGTGCCGCTGAAACCCAGCAGCGAGTACCGTCTGGTCGGCAAGCCGATCCCCCGCGTGGATATCCCGGCGAAGCTCACCGGCCAGCTCATCTACGTACACGACATGCGCGTGCCCGGCATGGTCCACGGTCGGGTAGTCCGCCCGCCCTACACCGGCGCCGACGCCACCGCCCCGCTGGGCAAGAGCCTGGCGAGCGTGGATGAGTCCTCCGTGGCCAACCTGCCCGGCCTGATCAAGGTGGTGGTGATCGGCGACTTCGTCGGGGTCGTCGCCGAGCGCGAGGAGCAGGCCATCCGCGCGGCCCGCCAGCTCAAGGTCAGCTGGAAGGACTGGCAGGGCCTGCCGCCGCTCGGCCTCGAGCAGCTCGAAGAGACCCTGCGCCAGCATCCCAAGCGGCCCCGGATGCTCAAGGACGAGAAGGACATCGAGCAGATTCTCAAGGATACTGCCAAGCCCCTGTCGGCCACCTATGTCTGGCCCTTCCACCTGCACGCCTCCATCGGCCCCTCCTGCGCCCTGGCCCAGGTCGACGAGAAGGTGGTGCGGGTCTGGTCCGGTTCGCAGAATCCGCATGACCTGCGCAACGACCTGGCCACCCTGCTCAAGCGCGATGCCAGCGAGGTCGAGGTGATTCGCATGGAAGCCTCCGGCTGCTATGGCCGCAACGGCGCCGATGACGTGAGCGCCGACGCCGCCCTGCTCGCCCAGGCAGTCGGCAAGCCGGTGCGGGTGCAGCTGATGCGCGAACAGGAGCACGGCTGGGAACCCAAGGGCACCGCGCAACTGGTCGAGATCCGTGGCGGACTCGACGCGCAGGGACAGGTGGCCGCCTACGACTTTGCCACCTGCTACCCCTCCAACGGCGCTCCCACCCTCGCCCTGCTCCTCACCGGGCGCATCCCGGCCGTTTCCCAGGTGGCGGACATGGGCGACCGTACCGCCATTCCGCAGTACCACTATCCGCACATGCGGGTCATCGCCAACGACGCCGCGCCCATTGTCCGGGCCTCCTGGATGCGCGGCGTATCGGCGCTGCCCAACGTGTTCGCCCACGAGTCTTACATCGACGAACTGTCGCACATGGCCGGGGTCGACCCGATTGCCTACCGGCGCCGCTACCTGGATGACGACCGAGCCCTGGCGCTGATCGACGCGCTGGTCAAGCGCGCCGACTGGCAGCCGCGCCAATCCCCCAGGCCGCCGGCGGCCAAGGGCGAGCTGCTGAAGGGCCGCGGCTTTGCCTATGCGCGCTACTTCCACAGCAAGTTCCCCGGCTTCGGTGCGGCCTGGACCGCCTGGGTGGCCGATGTCGAGGTCAACCCGGAGAACGGCGCGGTACGCGTGGTGAAGGTCTGGGTAGCCCAGGACTCCGGGCGCATGATCAATCCCGCCGGGGTACTCCATCAGGTGCACGGTAACGTGATTCAGTCCACCAGCCGGGTGCTCAAGGAGTTCGCTACCTTCGACCGCCAGGGCGTGACCAGTCTGGAATGGGGCGGTTACCCGATCCTCGGCTTCCCGGACCTGCCGGAGATCGACGTGCTGCTGCTCGACCGCCCGGAGGAGCCGTCCATGGGCGCAGGCGAATCCGCTTCGGTCCCCAGCGCCGCCGCCATTGCCAACGCCATCTTCGATGCGACCGGCGCCCGCCTGCGAAAGGTTCCGTTCACCCCAGAGCGCGTCCTCGCGGCGCTGCGCAAGGTCTCGGCATGACTCCTTTACAGGGTGCCAAGGCGCCCACGCAGTGGATGACTGACAAATGAAAACAGCACACTTGGGCTTCTGGGCCATCGGCCTCGTTGCCGTCATGGGCGCCTTCGCAGTGGGCTACGCATGGAAACCCGCGATAGCGCCGCTGAGCGGCGCGCCGGCAAAGTTCAGCGCCGATGAAGTCGCCCGTGGGGAGCGTCTCGTGGCCCTGGGCGACTGCGCCGTCTGCCACACCGCCAAGGGTGGGCCGCGCAATGCCGGCGGGCTGCCCTTGCCGACACCCTTCGGCACCATCTACAGCACCAACCTCACCCCGGACCGGGAGACCGGCATCGGTGGCTGGTCCTATCCCGCCTTCGAGCGCGCCATGCGCCATGGCGTCGCCCAGGATGGCAGCTACCTCTATCCGGCCTTCCCCTACACCGCCTTCACCCGCACCAGCGACGAAGACCTGAGGGCGATCTACGCCTATCTCATGAGCCAGCCAGCGGTGAAGACCGACAATCCGCCGACCCACCTGCCCTTCCCCTATAACCAGCGCATCCTGATGGCCGGCTGGAACCTGCTGTTCCTCCGCGCCGGCGTCTATCAGAACGACGCTGCCCGCGACAGCCAGTGGAACCGCGGCGCCTACCTCGCCGAAGGACTCGGCCACTGCAGCGCCTGTCACACCCCGCGCAATGCACTCGGCGCGGAAAAGACCGGCGTCGCGCACTTCGCAGGAGGACAGGCCGAGGGCTGGAACGCGCCGGCGCTGAACCGGCAGTCGACCGCCCCCATCGCCTGGAACAGGGAAAGCCTCTACGACTATTTCCGCCACGGCTACTCGGCCTACCACGGGGTGGCCACCGGCCCGATGGGCCCCGTCGTGGGTGATGGCCTGTCGGTACAATCCGAAGATGACCTGCGCGCCCTCGCCCACTACATGGCGTCCCATTCGGCCGCAGGCCCGACGAATACCGACCAGGAACAGGCCCAGCACCTGAACCAGCAGAGCTACGGCGGCCTGCGGCCAGTCGCCGGCTCGGGGGCACGGATCTTCTCCGGCGCCTGCATGGCCTGCCACCACGATGGCGACAGCCCGAAGCTGTTCGGCGTGCGTCCGTCGCTGGCGCTGAACACCAGCGTGCATGACGACAGCCCGGACAACCTGCTGCGGATCATCCTCGACGGGATTCACGAACCGGCCCGGGGAGACCTGGGCTACATGCCGGGCTTCCGCCACAGCCTGAACGACCAGCAGGTCGCCGATCTCGCCAGCTACCTGCGCGAGCAGTTCGCCCGGAAACCGGCCTGGCAGAACCTCGCGGCCCGCAGCGCCACGCTGCGCCAGGAAAGCGCCCACTGACAGGTTCCGCGAGATTGGAGAGCCCGTCGGAGACGGGGGATGATCGAGCCGCCCTGAGCGCCCATCCGTCGGAGGCAGCCCAAGGCGGCGGTTGCCTGATTGGCCGCTATCGGCCAGGAGCGCTCATCGTATGTCCGCGAAACCAGAGGCGTTTTATCCTTATTTAGATGCTCCCAAGGACTGCATGGATTAACCTTGCACCACGAAATCAACCTCGAAGCTGTGAATTGAACGATGGGTTTTGAACAACTAGCTGATCTACGTGACCGCCTGCGGGCTGAAAAAGAGCAGGCAAAGGCCGATAAGGCCAAACACCTCAAGCGCAAGTCCGCCCCGCAGGCAAAGCCTCGTGACCAGGACCCGGCAGTGGAAGCGATCTGGCGCTTACAGAAGCATTTCCCATTGGCCTTCCCTGTCAATCCGGCCCCCAAGGTTCCGCTCAAGGAGGGCATTCTCAAGGATGCCGAGCAACACCTGGAGCTGCTCGGAATAACCAGCGAACAGCTCAAGCTGGGTATATCTACCTGGTGCCGGGGCACTCGCTACTGGGCAAGCATGGTGGAAAATGCGCCGCGCCTGGACTTGAGCGGTCAAGCCGCCGGCACTGTGACGGCCGCCCAGGCGCTGCATGCGAAGCAGCAGGCTGCGCGGCAACGTAGCCAGGACCGACGAAATCGCGCGAAGGCAAAAACGCCGGCCCCGGCCGCCGCCGATACCTCAGCGGAACAGGCCGCGGACTGAGTTCAGCCGCACACCGCTTCGTGCCCCCCCCTTGGATCACTGGCAAGGTGCGTGAGTACCTGCCCACTCGCTCGATGGGCGCGTGATGTGCTGGCGAGGAGATTCGACGGGGGTTGCTGGCCGGTAGCAGCCTGATGTGAAAGTCCGCTTCGGGGTGGAAGCGGACTTTCACCTGCGGTTGCGATCCTGTCGGTTAACGGCAGCTATCGGCCAGAAGCGGACGCTGATGGGCGAGGCGCTTTACCCGTACCCGAACGTAGACACGCTGCCGACGACTTCGTACTCTCGGGGCGGGTCTTGTCGATTCTTCTCTTTTGCCCATGTCGCGCCTCCAGCGCTCGGCACAGTTCGCTCCAGGGGTTACACATGGACAAGGAACGTTATGTGACACAAATAGCGGAAAGTATTACGTCACTTCTGTCGCGTACTTATAGTTGTGTAAACAATCGGATCAGTAGACGCATCAGCACTACTGCATTCTGCCGTCGAGAGATAGCGCGACAGTTTCTTTTTACAGTCGTACTGTGCTTGTTCGCTGGTGGCAGCGTTCAGGCGAAGAATCTGTGTCGTACAGGCGAAGATGTGTTTTTCAATTGCAAGATCGATCGGTCCGAGAAATTCGTGTCAGTTTGTGGCGTTGCGGCAGACCAGACAGTTACAGCGATCCAGTATCGATTCGGTACACTGCGGCACGTGGAGCTTTCGTACCCTTCATTGGGAGAGGATTCCGTGCGCCACTTCCAAATGGAGCACGTGAATTCCAATTATGGGGACGGCGGGGGGCAGTTCTACAACGCGCTATTTTTCAGGTCTGGCACCTTCTATTACTCGGTACTGAGCGGGCGCCATTCCAATGAAAATGGCGAGTACGAAGTTGACCGTGAAATTTCGGTGTACGCGTCCGATCCTTGGAACTCGTCGGCAGTGCGCACCTTGAAATGCGGAGCGCCCGATGCGGTGGATAATTTGCCCCGGCTCTACGACCTCATTGGAGAGGGAACACAGGTTTTGCCGAAACACTGAAGCAGCGCAGTGAATAGCTACTGTCCAACCATAGGCTTTGGTATCCGCCTCTGGCCGATAGTGGCCTCTAGCAAAAGACCGCTATGGGTCGGAAGCGGCCCACCATAAGGCGCACGAATCGGCCGCACGACAGGGAGGAAATAGACCGATCGCGAAAGCCTGCAATCCGCCAGAAGCGGACGCCCGGCAACCCGGATCAAGCCCGCCTGAGCCCGCAGTGCTCGCGCGATCCTTGGCTAGCGGGTGCCTTCATCCTCCAGCACACCGCGCAACGCGTGGACGCCAACAGCAACGATCAGACCAGTCATGACGATGCCGGACATCCCGATCACGATGGCCAGGAATCGAGCCAACGCATGTTTGGGCACCAGATCGCCGTATCCAATGGTCAAGCCGGTAACGAAGGAAAAGTACAGGCCGTCTCCCACAGGCCAACCTTCCACCTGCCCCACGACCAGGCCGAGCAGGGCCATGAATACCAATAGCAGCGATATGATCGGCCAGACGACGCTCAATCCGCGCAAGAACCCACGGATAAATTCGTGTTTCAAATGTTTCGAAGCACGCATGGGAGACTCCGTGAAGGGTGCAAGTGTCTTTCTTGACGCGCCCCTGGCTGTGCTCCAGCCAGCAGCCTCGATGACGCCAGGCTGATTGCCGCCCACTCGACAGGTGCGCAAATTATCGTTGGGAATCACAGCGCCAATCCGATTCGCCGAGCGATGGCGCGGGGCCTTGGCGTAGGTGTTCGGCCCTTGAGCACAGTTCCAAGCTCCCCGCCCCGATAGTGTGGAACGTGGACGTCAGCACAGCGCTGCGAGGGCAAGAGCCGATGTCATCGCATTGCGGCGTCATCGAGCAAGCCGGAGCGCAAGGAAGCCCTGCAAGCTGCCAGCAGGAAGTTGATCTAATGTGAGACGCACTACAGCGATTATCCAGTCGCTCGGTGGCCGCACGCATCCGCCCCCCCCCCGCAACGCCTCGTCCTTGGGGGGAACACATGGGTGCACGCGCCCCAACGGTTGGCATCACGTGACCAGCCCCGGAGCGGATACGCAACATGGACAAGACCCACCAGAGCAAACGCATCCACCTCCCCATTCTCCAGGGCCTGCTTCCATTGAATCCGAAGCAGTTTCCCGCTGAGGTGGTAGCGGGCCTCACCCTGGCCGCACTCGCGATTCCAGAAGTCATGGGTTACACCAAGATTTCCGGGACGCCCGTCGTAACCGGCCTCTACACCATGCTCATCCCCATGGTTCTGTTCGCCCTCTTTGGCTCCTCGCGGCATCTGGTGGTTGGCGCCGACTCAGCGACCGCCGCGATACTTTCAGCAGCACTGGTGGGGCTCGCTGCAACCGGGTCGGATGAATACCTGGCGCTTGCCGAACTGCTTGCACTCATGGCCGCCGGCCTGCTGATCCTGGCTCGACTGGTGCGCCTGGGGTTCATGGCGGACTTCCTTTCACGCACGGTCCTCGTCGGCTTTCTGACCGGTGTCGGGATTCAAGTCGCACTCGGGCAACTGGACGGCATGCTTGGCTTGCCGGGAGACGGTCACGGTGTGCTGGGCAAGCTCTGGTCAACGGTGCAACGACTGCACCAGCTCAATTGGCATGCGCTTGTCGTCGCCGTTCTGGTGCTGGTCGTGATCCTCGGATGCAGGAAGCTGTCCCACCGGATTCCTGGAGCGCTGATTGCCGTGGTGGGCGCCATCACGCTCAGCTGGATGCTGAACTTCGCCGCCTACATGCCGGTTCTTGGCCCGGTACCCAGCGGGCTTCCCCACATCGGCCTGCCCAAGGTGCAATGGAGTCTGGATCTGCTCGGCCAGTTGCTGCCAACGGCCTTTGCCATGTTCGTGGTGATTCTCGCCCAGAGCGCTGCTACCTCGCGGGCCTACGCCAGTCGCTACAACGAGCCTTTCAGTGAAGATATCGATCTGGTCGGTCTGGCGATCGCCAATATCGGTGCCGCGCTGTCGGGGACTTTCGTGGTCAATGGCAGCCCGACCAAGAGACAGATGGTCGATAGCGCGGGTGGGCGAAGCCAACTGTCGCTGCTGGTAACGGCAATGATCGTGCTGATGGTCCTGCTGTTCCTCACCGCACCCCTTGCCTACATGCCGGAAGCCGTTCTGGCAGCGGTGGTATTCATGATCGGCATCGAGCTGACTGACTTCAAAAGCCTGAAGAAAATCCACAAGGAGCGGCCAGATGAATTCTGGGTCGCCCTGATTACCCTCATCACCGTAGTCCTTGTGGGGGTGAAAGAAGGCGTCATTCTGGCAATGCTGCTTTCAATCATCGATCACCTGCGCCGGGGCTATCACCCGAAGAACGCGCTGCTGGCTCCTTCCCGGGCTGGGAGACTGCACCCCGTTGTATTGTCCAGCGGCGCCCAGGCGAGGCCGGGCTTGCTCATCTACCGCTTCACCCACAGCATCTACTACGCCAATACCCGCCAGTTGACCGAGGAAGTCACTCAACTGGTCGAGCAGGCATTGCCGGGCTTGCGCTGGTTCTGCATCGACTGTTCGGCGATCGATGATGTCGACTATTCGGCCGCGGAAACCATCCGTGGTTTGGCCAGCACCCTGAAGGCCCAGGGCGTGCGCATGCTACTCGTCAATGTCATGGAGGATGTGGCCGATCACTCCCGCTACAACATCAAGAAATTGCTGGGAGAAAAAGCGGTCTTCCCGCAGCTGGAAGATCTGTTGAGCGCCTATGACCGCTATGCCCAGGCTTCCCAGTGAGTCGTCCGCACTTCGAAGACGGTGGCAAGTCTCGCTTCGGGTCGCAAGCTTCCCACCGAACAGCCGCTTGAAGGCTGTCTTCGCCGCACTTTACTGCTGAACACTTGTTCAGCTATAAGATCGTTGCCATTCAGTTGTGCACGGCTCGCTCATCGGTCTCGGTGCCCGCGGCCCCACCCGGCTTGATCAGCCGCCCCTGGTTTCGTCATTGAGTCGGAGAGTCTCCATGCGACGTCCGCTTTTCAAAACCCGCATCACCGAGATGCTCGGTATCCGCCATCCCATCCTTTGCGGGGGCATGGGGCCTGGCGTATCGGATGCGAACTACGTGGCGGCCGTCGTCAACGCCGGCGGCATGGGGTTCATCGTTGCAGCCGGCTTCCCCGATCCGGAAGCGTTTCGCGCGCAATTGCGCAAATGCCGTGCGCTCACTTCCGGCAAGGGATTTGGCGTGAATCTCTACATTTCAGGCCAAGCCGAGGCGACTGATCGTTTACAGGAACAGGTGAGGATTCTCGCTGAAGAAGAGGTTCTTTGCGTCGAGACCTCAGGCGGGAGCCCCGAGGGTGTTCTTCCGGCTTTGCGTGAAGCGGGTATCAAGGTCCTGCACAAGGTTCCCGCCGTTCGTTACGCCCGATCCGTCGCCCGGCTTGGCGTGGACGCAGTGATCGTTGTGGGTAACGACTGTGGAGGCCATCCAGGAATCTATGGGATCAGCAGCATGGTCCAGGCCGCCCATGCACCGAGAGCGGTTTCCATCCCGCTGGCCATTGGTGGCGGGATAGGAACCGGCAGCCAACTGGCTGCGACGCTGATGATGGGGGCCGATGCCGTCCTGATGGGCTCGCGGATGCTGGTAGCGGAGGAGTTGTGGATTCACCGCGACTACAAGGATCGACTGGTCCGGAGCGACGGAACGGAGAGCGTCGTCGTGAAGACCGGCCTGCGGCAGCATCACAGGGTGCTGAACAATGAAAGCGCCAAATCCGTTGCGGCCCTGGACGCAGCAGGTGCACGCGATTTCGAGCGCTATCGCCCCCATGTCATGGGGACGCTGACCACCCGGGCCTATCTGACGGGCGACAGCCGCCTGGGCATGCTCGACTACGGCCCATCGGTCGTGTTTGCTGACGCCGTGCAATCCGTGGAAGCCATCTTTGATGAGGTTATGGACGACGCGCAACGGGCAATGCGGCGCATGGAAGACCTCCGCAGCGAGACCTAGGCCGCCGGCGATCAGAGCCCGGGCACTCACTACCAAGCGGCACTTGTTGATGGACCTGGTAGCTACCGAACACCAGCGGCAGCTATCGGCCAATAGCGGACACCCGGATCGACACGCCATGACTTCGTATCGCTCAGGTGCACCAGCCTGGAAGGCTTACTGGTCCTTCCTTGGAATGAGCACCTGATCGACGAATTTACGAGTTGCCTCGCCCGAACCCATTGCGTGGCCGGGACATTTATATGCGGTCAGCCAAGGGTTGGGGTTCGCCCCTGAGGCTGGAGTACTCCAGGCATAGCGCAGCATTTCTCCCAGCACTTCACCGGTCCTAAGGTTGATGACTCGTACTGTGCTGCTGGCCACTCCCAGCGCACGATCCTCAGGAATGACGTGGTCTTCGTAATCAACGCCGTAGAGTGGAGAAGGCTCGGGGGCCAAAGTCTTTTCCAGGAACGTCCTAAGCTCTCCAGTCTTCGACCCCTGTACCACTTTGATCCCTAATCGATATCTATAGCGCTTTCCATCACTGGGATCAGCAACATCGACATAGCGGTATCCGGGGTACTGCTTCGGGCCCGGGCTATAAGTAGTGTTGATAAACCCTCGATCATCCTTTGTGATAGGCCTGGGTGCGCCAAAGGCTCCCATGGCCATTTCAAAACCGAGAAATGACTTAATGTAATCGTCAACACGATCTTCAATCGCAAAGGCCGCTCCCGGCCAATTGGGATCAGCCCATTGGTTGGTCGAGGCTTTGGGGCGTACCTTGAGCAGCAATACCCCATCTATGTCTGATGCCGTTTTGTAGATCTTCTCGCCCGCCACAGTTCGACACTTTTCCTCCCACAGGGCTTTACCCGCTTGCGCTCGCTGCAAGGGCGTCATTGCTGCCGGATCATCAGGCGGCGGCGCCACTTTCTCCGCTGCCTTGCGGGTCGTATCCTCGCCCCCACCGCAACCGGCCAACCATAGCGACAGGCCAAGCAACTGAAGCAGCTTCCCTGCTCTTCCCATGCATTCGTCCTCATGAATGGATAACGCGATCCCGTATGTCCTTTGGGGTCGCTCACTATGCAGGCGATGAGCTCGAGCCCCGAACAGCGCTAGATGTAGTGAAGACGCTGTGTCGATAAGAGGCTCACCCGCATGACTGAGTCGATTCTAGATCATCGCCACCTTGTAGTTGCGTGACGAACAGAACGGGTAGCTACGACCGTCCGCAAAGGGTCGAAAGCGGGCGCTGATCGAGGTCAGCTATCAGCCCGTAGCGACCATCGGGCCTTGCGCAACAAGCTATCGAGAAGCGGCTGCCAAACCACTCCAGCGCATTGCGGCCATGTCTGAATGCGCCTGACCTGCTCGATCAGCCAATCGATCAGCAGCACGACTTCCGAAGTCGCACGGTTCTCGCTCCCTTCGCTGCAGATGCAGATATAGTCCAACCGTCCTGGCGGTCTCTCCATCGCCACCTTGAGCGTTCGACTTGATCGTCCATTCACCATCAGTGAATGGACCAGGGTCTCCAGATGCGGCAAGACCCCAGCTGAATACCTGGGGTCTATTTTTTTGCTTGAGCCATCTTGCGGCCTGGGCGTGCCTTAGGCATGAGGCCGATCAATCCAGCGCCACTACTTCCATCGATGGACTGGGCTCAAGCGGGCCAGGTTCAAGTCGGCTGGAAGCAGTACGCCGCAATCTTGTTGCCATCCAGATCGCGGAAGTACGCCGCGTAGGCGTTTTCCTTCCAATTACGGGGGCCGGGGGTACCTTCGTCCCTGCCACCATGGGCAAGGGCGGCCGTGTGAGCGGCATCGATGGCTGGCCGGTCGGGCGCCTCGAAGCTCACGGTGACGCCATTGCCGACAGTCGCGGGGGCGCCGTTGGCGGGCTTGAGCACGAAGAACGAGGGGGCGTCGACGCCCCAGATGGAGCCGTTCTCGCCGAGGTCGGCGAGACGCTTCATCCCCAGCTTGCCGAGGACTTCGTCATAGAAAGCTCGAGCCTTGGGCAAGTCGTTCGTGCCAACTGTTACATGTGTGTAGATAGACATTGATCTCTCCTTCTGGTCACTAGAAATGAATGACGCTGCGAATGCTCTTGCCCGCATGCATCAGTTCGAACGCCTGGTTGATGTCCTCCAGCCCCATGGTGTGAGTGATGAAGGTGTCCAGCGGAATCTCGCCCTTCTGCGCCATTTCCACGTAGCTCGGCAGCTCGCTGCGGCCGCGTACCCCGCCGAAGGCCGAGCCGCGCCAGACACGGCCGGTGACCAACTGGAACGGCCGGGTGGCGATCTCCTGCCCTGCTCCGGCGACGCCGATGATCACCGACTCGCCCCAGCCCTTGTGGCAGCACTCCAGCGCCGCGCGCATCAGTTGGACGTTGCCGATGCACTCGAAGGAATAGTCCACGCCCCCGTCGGTGAGATCGACGATCACGTCCTGGATCGACTTGTCGTAGTCGCGCGGGTCGATGCAGTCAGTGGCGCCAAGCTGGCGAGCGATCTCGAACTTCGCTGGATTGATGTCGACGGCGATGATCCGTCCTGCATTCGCCTTCACTGCGCCGATGATTGCCGACAGACCAATGCCGCCCAGGCCGAAGATCGCCACGCTGGAACCCGCTCGCACCTTGGCGGTGTTCAGCACCGCGCCGATTCCGGTGGTGACGCCGCAGCCGAGCAGGCAGACCTTCTCGAGCGAGGCATCCCGGGGAATCTTCGCCAGTGAGATTTCCGGTAGCACGGTGTACTCGGAAAAGGTCGAGCAGCCCATGTAGTGGAATAGCGGGTGCCCTTCGAAGGAGAAACGCGTGGTGCCGTCCGGCATCAGGCCCCTCCCCTGGGTCGCGCGGATCGCCTGGCACAGGTTGGTCCGGCCGGAGCGACAGAACTTGCACTGCCCACACTCGGGTGTGTACAGCGGGATCACATGGTCGCCGACCGCCAGCGACGTCACGCCCGGGCCGACCGCCTCGACGATGCCGCCGCCTTCGTGGCCGAGAATGCTCGGGAAGATACCCTCCGGATCGGCACCGGACAGGGTGTAGGCGTCAGTGTGGCAGACGCCGCTGGCGACAATGCGCACCAGCACCTCGCCGGCTTCAGGCGGCGCCACGTCCACCTCGACGATCTGCAAGGGCTGCCGTTGTTCGAAGGCGACGGCAGCTCGGGATTTGATCATGCCTGGATCTCCTGGTCGGGGCCGTCCCGGCCTGTAGTCCGGGACGGCCGCACGGGTTCACTGGTTGGCGAGGACGCGGTCGACGGTGGTGAGGATTTCGCCGGAGCGCAGTTGCTCGGTCACCGCGACGATGTCCGGATAGAAGGCGCGGTCCTCGTCGGCGCGCGCCACGCGGCTGCGCACCAGGTCATAGAGCGCTCGGGTGGCGCTGGAGGCCTTGCCGAGGTCGTGGAAATCCAGCGCCTGACAGCCCACCAGGATCTCGATGGCCAGCACCGACTCCAGCTTGCGCGATACCTGGTAGGCCTTGATCGCCGCATTGAAGGCGAAGCTCACCGGGTCTTCCTGGTTGCCGCATGTGGAAACGCTGTCGATGGTGGACGGATGCGACAGCACCTTCATCTCGCCGAGCAGCCCGGCGGCGGTGTACTGGATGATCATGTAGCCGCTGTTCAGGCCCGGCTTGCGCACGAGGAAGGCCGGCATCTCGCTGAAGTGCGAGTTGACCATGCGGTCGGTGCGCCGCTCGGAAATCTTCGCCAGGTTGGTCAGCGCGTTGCACAGCGTGTCGGCGGCGATGCCGATGTAGGAGCCATCGAAGTTCGCCCCGGATATGGCGATGCCATCGTCCTCGCTGGTCGGGTAGATCACCGGGTTGTCGCCCGACGAGGCTATCTCGTTGTCGATGCAGGTCTGGGCATAGGTGATGAACTTCTTCGAGGCGCCGTGCACCTGGGGGATGGCGCGCAGGCTGTAGGTGTCCTGCAGGCGGTAGTCGATGTTTTCCTCGATCAGCCGGCTGTCATCCAGCAGGCGCTTGATGTATTGGGCGGTCTGCGCCTGTTCGGCATGCGCCTTGACCGAGTGGTAACGCGCATCGAAGGCGCGAATGGTGCCCTTCAGCGCCTGCAGCGAAACTGCCGCGGCGACGTCCGCTGCCTGCGCGGCCTGGTTGGCGTTGTACTGGGCGAGCGTGGCGATAGCCGTCACCGAAGTGGTGCCGTTGAGCATCGCCAGGCCCTCCTTGCACTGCAGCGAGATCGGCCGCATGCCGACCTGGCGCAGCGCGGTCGCACCGTCGACCCACTCGCCGCCGGCGACGCTGGCCTTGCCCTCCCCGATCAACACCAGTGCCAGGTGGCCTTCCGGGCCGAGGTAGCCCACGGAGCCTTCGCCGGGTGCGAAAGGCAGCACATCGTTGTTGAGCAGGCCGGCGATCTGCTCCAGCAACTCGACGCGCACGCCCGAGTAACCCTTACCGAGACTGACCAGGATCATCAGCTGGATGGCGCGTACCTGCTCGCGATTGAGCGGCTCGCCGACCGACACCGCATGGGAGCGGACGATGTTCACCTGCAGCGCCTGGGCGTCCTCCGGCGAAATTACGTGGCGCACGTTGTCGCCAAAGCCGGTGGTTACGCCGTAGACCAGGCGGTTCTCGTCGAGGAAGCGCTCGATCAGCCGGCGCGAGCGGCCGACCCGGGCGCGATAGGCGTCGGAGAAGCTCACCTCGGCCCCGTAGCGGGCGACGGCGATGACCTCCTCGATGGAGGGTTTGGCGTTGTCCAGCACCACATTGGAAATGTCTTTCGGGTGAATGCGCATTGCGTTGCTCTCTCTGCTCATTGGCCTTTTTCAGGGCGTAGGAAGCCCGTCCCGTGCGAAGACAGGCGAAAAAACAAGGGGATTGGTCGGGAGTCAGGCCTGGCTCAGGATGAACCGGCTGAAGCGCTCGGAGCGCTGCTCTCTGAACATTTCGTCCGGCGTGCCCTGGGCCTCGATCTGCCCCTGGTTCATGAACACCACGCGGTTCGAGACGTTGCGTGCAAAACCCATCTCATGGGTCACCACCAGCATGGTCCGGCCTTCTTCGGCAAGGCCGCGCATGACCTTCAGCACCTCGCCGACAAGTTCTGGATCGAGTGCCGAAGTGGGTTCGTCGAACAGGATCACCCGTGGCCGCATTGCCAGGGTGCGGGCAATGGCCACACGCTGCTGCTGACCGCCGGAAAGGAACGCCGGGTAGTGATTGCGCTTGTCCGCCATGCCGACCTTCTCCAGCAGCGCCTCCGCCTCGGCGATGCACTCGGCGCGCGAGCGCTTCTGCACGTGCACCGGGCCTTCGATGACGTTCTGCAGTACGGTCATGTGCGACCACAGGCCAAAGTTCTGGAACACCATGCCCAGCTCCGGACGGATGCGGTCGATCTGGCGCCGGTCGGCGGGCACCAGCATCTGGTTGCATCCGCGTTTGAGCGCCACCTGCTCGCCAGCGACACGGATTTCCCCGGCGTCGGGGACTTCCAGCAGGTTGATGCAGCGCAGGAAGGTGCTCTTGCCGGAACCGCTGGAGCCGAGGATCGAAACCACGTCGCCTTCGTAGGCATCCAGCGAGATGCCCCTGAGCACCTCGAGGTCGCCGAACGACTTGCGGATATGCGTCACCTGCAGGATCGGTTCGTTGCCAGTAGCCATGCCAGTTACCCTCTGCGCACGCCAAGTGCGTAATTTCTTGTTGTAGGACGGGTGGTAGCGGGTGCCTTCGGGGACAGCCAGCGCTCTACCAGCGACAGTGTGCGGACGATCAGGAAGTTGAGAACCAGGTAGATCAGCGCAGCGCAGAGGAACACCTCCATGGTGCGATAGGTCTCGGAAATGATTCGCTGCGCCACGCCGGAGACTTCGTAGACGGTCACCAGGCTCGCCAGCGAGGTCGCCTTCATCATCAGGATGATTTCCGTCGAATAGGCCGGCAGGCAGTTGCGCAACGCCACCGGGATGATGATCCGTCTCGCCAAGAGCCAGCCGGACATCCCCGCTGCGCGTCCGGCCTCGATCTGCTGCGCCGGCACCGTCAGCAGGCCGCCACGGAAGATTTCCGCCATATAGCCAGCCGTGCACAGCGCCAGCGCGATCACCGCGCAGGTGGCCGGCTCGCGCAGCACCGGCCAGAGCAGGCTCTGGCGCACCGCCGGGAACTGGCTGAGACCGTAATAGAGCAGGAACATCTGGATCAGCAGCGGCGAGCCGCGAAACAGGAAGATGTAGCCGCGCGCGAGGTGCCGCAGGACGGCGAACTCGCCTGCACGCGCCCAGACCACCAGCATCGCCAGCAGCGTGCCGAGGGCCACCGAGGCGGCGAACAGCGCCAGAGTGGTGGGCAAGGCCTGCAGCAGTTGCAGCAGGGTGTCGCAGAGGAAAGCGAAATCTATGGACATGGCCCGCTCCTTTTCAGCTGCGGCGGAAAGTTCTGCCGACTCGCAGCTCAGCGCGCGAGAAGACCAGGTTGGAAAGCGCGGTGAGCATCAGGTACAGCGCGCAGCCACTCAGGAAGAACAGTACGAACTGCCCGGTGGACGAGGCCGCCACCCGGCTCGCGCGCATCAGCTCGACCAGTCCGGTGACGGAGATCAGCGCCGAATCCTTCAGGCTGATCTGCCAGACCCCGCCAATCCCTGGCAGCGCGAAGCGCAGGATCTGCGGCGCGATGATCCGCCGGAAGCGCAGCAGGGTCGGCATGCCAATCGCTCTGGCCGCCTCCAGTTCGCTGCGCGACACCGCCTGGAAGGCACCTCGATAGACCTCCGCCTGGTAGGCCCCGGACACCACGCCAACCGCCAGCGCACCGACCAGGAAGGCGGGCATGCTGATGAAGCCGCTGGCGCCGAACAGCCGGCCGACGCTGCTCACCAGCGCCGAGCCTCCGTAGTAGAAGAGATAGATCACCAGCAGCTCCGGCACACCACGGAACACCGTGGTGTAGGCATCGCCAAGCGTGCGCAGCAGCCTGCTGTGGTGCAGCTTCGCCGCGGCAACCAGCGCACCGAGCACGGCGCCGACCAGCAGCGCGCCCAGCGTCACCAGCACCGTCATGAGCGCGGCCATGAGCAGCACGCTGCCCCAGCCTTTCTCGCCAAAACCAATCAAATCGATCACGTGTACACCCACCGAGAACTGCGTCAGGAGAGCGGCCGGCATGCGCGGCCGCGGGAGTACCCACGCCATCGGCGCGGCACCCTGCGTGATGGCGCCCGCCGATGGATCAGCCGGTCACTGGCTGGGTGGCGTGAAGTCGTGATGGAACCACTTCGTGCTGAGGCGATTGATCGTGCCGTCGGCGATCATCGACGCGATTGCCGCATCCAGCTTGGCCTTGAGCTCCGGCTCGCCCTTGCGGATGCCGAAGGCTTCACCCTCGCCCCAGATCGGTCCGTTGATCGCCGGGCCGACCAGCGTGAGTCCGCTGTCGGTGGCCCGCTGCATTTCTCCGGCGAGAAAACCGAGATCCTCGAACACCAGGTCCACCCGTCCGTTCTTCAGGTCCATCAGCGGCTCCGGCGGTGTCTTGTAGTCACGGATGGTCGCCACCTGGCCGAACTGGTCGTGGATGAATTTGCTGTACACCGTGCCGGAGACGATGCCGATCAGCTTGCCCTTGAGCCTGCTCCGCAACTCCTCGACGGCGGGCGTATCCGTTTCGGGATTGCCGCGCAGGTGCAGGGTCCCCTTGCCCAGGTCAATGCCGCTGGACTGCAGGGCGATGAAGGTGGCGGGAGCCTTGGTGTAGGGGCGGGAGAAATCGATGACCTTCTTGCGCGTCTCGCTGATCGCGAGAGCGTCCATCACCACGTCGAACTTTCCAGCCTGCAGACCGGGGATCAGACCGTCCCAGTCCTGTGCGACGATTTTGCATTGGAGCTGCATGCGCTCGCAGAGCACCTTGGCCATTTCCGGCTCGAAGCCATCGAAACTGCCATCGGGCAGCGTGCGGTTCCAGGGCTCGTAAACCCCTTCGGTAGCGATCTGGATGCTATCCAGTTCCTTGGCCAGGGGACTCAGCGAGTAGCTGGCGAACATCATCAACAACGAGCAGGCTGCAAATCCGACTTTCTTGTTTTTCATTTTTAATTCTCCGATGCGAATCCGGTGAGGGTCGTAAAGGGCAGGCGCGGCAAGGCAAATCACAGGTCGGTTGTTGCGTGAACTATGGTCGTGTCGATAGGCGTTCCATCCATAAAGGGTCGATTTTCGACCGGCACCGCCGGCATCACTTCTTCAGGTCCAGCACCACCGGAGAGGTCGGCCTCGCGCAGCACAACAGGACCTGTCCCGGCTCGGGGGCCATCAGCGGCGCTTCGCTGTATTCGACGCTGCCGCTGACTAATGGCGTCAGGCATGAGTTGCACAGGCCGGCGCGGCAACTGAAAGGCGGAGCGAACCCTGCCTGCTCGGCGAAATCCAGCAGCGAGGGGCAGGACACATCCCAGGCAATGGAGCGGCCGGAAGGCTCGAAGCGCACCGTCAATTCGCCATCGATCAGTGGCTGCGGCTTCGCCGGTGCCGGCGCGATTGGCGCCTCGTCGGCCTCGAGAATGGTCGCCGGGCCGAAGAACTCGTAGCGAATCCTCTCCCGCTCGACGCCCAGGCCGCGCAGCAGTCGCCAGTTCGCCTGCATGAACGGGCGCGGCCCGCACAGGTAGGCGTCGTAGTCGTCCAGCGGCAGCAATGTCTGCAGGGTCTCCTTGCTGACCAGCCCGCAGCTATGGTGACGGCCGCGCTCCAGGTCCTCCGCCGTCGGCGCGCGATAGCAGAAGTGCACGGCGATTCCAGCACGCGTCGCTGCCAGTTCCAGCACCTCCTCGCGCAGCGCGTGGACGGCGCCATTCTCACAGGCGTGGATGAAGTACACCGGGCGCGCCGATCGGGTCGCCAGGCGATGCAGCATGCTCACCATCGGCGTCAGCCCCACGCCGCCGCTGAACAGCAGTACCGGCCGTTCGCTGCTCTCGTCGAGGACAAACTCACCGGACGGCCCGGCGATATCCAGCTCCCCGCCGATCTCCACCGCATCGTGCAGGAAGCTGGAACCGATACCCGCTGGCATGTCGGGCAGATGCGCCGGGGGCAGTTCGTGCTTCACCGAGATGCGCAACTGCGAATGATCATCCGGGTCACCGGACAAACTGTAGGCACGCAGAACCTGCGGAGCGTTCGGTTGCGGAATTCGCACCATGATGAATTGCCCCGGGCGAAATTCCACGCGCGCGTCGTTCATCGCGGGCTTGAGCAGGAACGAGGTGATCGACGCGCTTTCCCGTACCTTCCCGGTCACCTGGAAGCGCGCGAAGCCCTTCGTGGCAGGAATAGGTTCATGCATGGACTGCGATCTCGTTGGATTTGCGCTGCTCGACAGCTTCCTGCTCCTCACGGATCAGTCGCTCGATGCCTCGGCGGAAGCGCAGCGGGCCGGAGTCGATGGCCAGATCGATGTTCGCTGTCTGGCGGTTCTTCATCCCGGCATGCACGGCGGCGAGCACCAGGCGGTCTTCCTCGAAGGCGCGGCGCACGTCGGCGGCGAACCGGCGGGACACGTCCTCGTCGTCGGCGTCGAAGTTACGCAACTGGAACCAGTAATAGCGGGTGCGATTCTCGTCGACCGGCGTCATGAAGTTGTACGAGTCCATCAGGAACGCCTTCTCGTGCATCGGCGCCCCGTCTCCGCCACTGCCGGCGGGAGTGTGCACACCCTTGATGATGGCGTGGGACGGGTAGCGGACCTCGTAGTACTGCAGCCGGTCGCAGCGGCCCTGGAACTTCAGGTACTGCCGATAGAACGGCGCGACATCGATGTCGTGCAGCCAGCGCGACACCACCACGCCGTTGTCGTTGACCCTGGTTTGCAGCGGCTCCGATTCGCAGGCCGAGATGCCGAAGGTGCTCTGGTGTACCCAGGCGACATGGGACGGATCGAGCAGGTTGTCAGTCATGTACAGGTAGTTGCACTCGACGGTCATCGAGTCGCCACGATTGACGCCCCAGTTCGGATCGTCCCACTCCGGGATGTCGAGCAGCTTGGCCGGATCGGCCAACTGCGGATCACCCATCCACAGCCAGACCAGGCCGTAGCGCTCCTCCACCGGATAGCTGCGAACCTGCGCGGCCTGCGGCACCCGCGGCACGCAACTGGCCTTCACGCAGGCGCCGGAGCAGTCGAAGGTCAGTCCATGGTAGCCACACTCGACCAGATCACCCAGCAGACGCCCCATGGACAACGGCAGTTTGCGGTGTGGGCAGGCGTCTTCCAGAGCGACGACGGCTCCGTCGGCCTTGCGGTAGAGAACGATGGGCTCACCCAGCAGAATGGTCGCATGCAGGGCCTGCTTCACTTCATTGTCCCAGGCGGCTGCATACCAGGCGTTTTTCAGGAACATGTCTCATGGCTCCTTTTGTTGTTATTCGAAGCGAGCTTCTTGATGGAGAGCGTAGGAGCGCGAGACTCAAAAGAATAGATGTCTGTTTCTGTTGCTTATTTAAGATTTTCTAAAATATAAAAGGCACGATTCTTGAGCGTCCAGGAGCCACGATGAGCCACCTCCCCCCTTTGCGCGCACTGGAAATATTCGAGGCCGTCGGCCTGTGCGGCAGCATTTCCCAGGCTGCGAAACGCCTGGGCATTTCCGCCGGCGCGGTCAGCCAGCAGATGAAGTTGTTGGAAGACGCGGTCGGTATCAGCCTCACGGTCAAGGATGGTCAGCGCCTGCGCCTCAACGCGGTTGGCCAGCGCTTTCATGAAGGCTGCAACCAGGCCTTCGAGCGGCTGCGGGCCGCGACAGCAGAGCTGGAGCGCGCGAAGAACGCCAACAATCTCTACGTCAGCGCCCTGCCGTCGTTGCTGTCCAAATGGCTAGCGCCGCTGGTGGCCGAGTGGCAGAAGGATTTTCCGGAACTGAGCGTCTACCTCGACGGCACCCACACCGAACCGTCTCAGTCCGAGGCCAATGGCGCGGACTTCCGCATCAGCTATGGCGAAGGCATCCACGATGACCAGCACACCATCGAACTCTTTCGCGATTGCGTGGTACCGGCATGCAGCCCTGCCCTGCTTGCGACCGCGGTGCCTCCGGAGGCCGCCCGTAGCCTGCTCGACTATCCACTGTTAACCATCGACTGGCGCCCCAGGTTCGACTCGCCACCCTCATGGACGGAGTGGTTCGCGCTGAATGATGTGCATGACGTGCCTATCAGCAACAGCAGGATCTACTCGCTTTCATCCATGGCCATCGAGGCAGCCATCCAGGGACAGGGGCTGGTGCTGGCCCAGTACTCGATGATCAGCGGGGATCTGGCGTGCGGCCAGTTGATCGTTCCATGCCTGCGCGCCCTGCCAATGCCCGCTTCGTACTATCTGACCTGGAACCGGAACAATTTCCACAAGGCACAATGCCGGGACTTCCAGCGCTGGCTGATTGCACGCGGGCAGGACCAGCAACACATGACGAATGAACTGCTGGGTCGTGCATGAGAATGCGGGAACTCCGAGGCCTCATCGACGGCAGCCATGAGCGCCCATGGAAACGGCGAGGCATTCTCCAACGGCTGCATCGGCCATCAGGGCAGAGCGAGAACTCGCAGACTGTGGTCCGTAATTGGCACACGAACCATAGTCTGCTAACGGCCCCGGCCGATAACTGCCGGTGACCAAGGGTCATCCTGGATAAACGCCTCTCGGCCCGAAGGCTGCTTCCGTCACGAAGCAGCCCTCCGACACGCGCTCAGATGTCCGTGATGCGCGCCAAGCCGTGAGGTTTCCCACCCAGTTCCTCGCGCGCCCTGCGGCGGGTGACGAGCAGGCCGGAGCAGACCACGACGAGCGTGAGCAAACCGGTGGCGATGACTTCGACGCGGTGGTCAGGGCGCAGGAACATGACCACCAGCACACTGAGGATGAAGGCGATCACGCCCCAGGTCAGCCACGGGAACAGCCACATGCGGTACTGGATGGCCTTGCCCTCGGCCGTCATGCGCTTGCGCATGCGCAACTGGGAAATCGCAATCACCAGGTAGACCAGCAAGGCGATGGCGCCGGAGCTGGCCATGAGGAAGCCGAACACCTTGGAAGGCACCAGGTAGTTGGCGATCACGGTCAGGAAAGCCGCGCCGGTGGAAATCAGCACGGCGTAGATCGGCGTGCCGCTGCTGGTGGTCGCCCGGGCACACGCCGGAGCGTCGCCACGGCGGCTCAGGGAATAGAGCATGCGCGAGGCGGTGTAGAGAGAGGAGTTCAGGCAGCTGGTGACCGAGGTCAGCACTACCACGTCGATGAGCGCCTTGGCGTGGGGTACGCCGAGGATTTCCAGTACGGCGGCGTAGGAGCCTTCGCTGGCCAGGCGCGGGTCGGTCCAGGGCACCAGGGCGACGACGATGAAGATCGACAGGATGTAGAACAGCGTGATCCGCCAGATCACCGAGTTGGTGGCCTTGGATATCTGCTTTTCCGCCGCGTCGGATTCGGCGGCGGCGATGGTCACCACCTCGGCCCCGAGGAAGGAGAACATGGTGATCAGCATGGCGCTGAGCACGGCGCCGAAGCCGTTGGGCATGAAGCCGCCGGTGTCCCACAGGCGCGAAACACCACTGACGCCGGTGTTCGGCAGCAGGCCGAAGATGGCGCAGGCGCCGAGGATGATGAAGCCGACGATGGCCACCACTTTCACCAGGGCCAGCCAGAACTCGAACTCCCCGTAGTTCTTCACGCTGAACAGGTTGGTCGCGGTGAGCAGCAGGGTGATGGCCAGCGACAGCACCCAGATATCCAATTGCGGTATCCAGGAGTTGAGGATGGTTGCGGCGATGTTCGCCTCGATGGGGATCACCAGTACCCAGAACCACCAGTACAGCCAGCCGATGGTGTAGCCGGCCCACTTGCCGATGGCGCGGTCGGCGTAGGTGGAGAAGGAGCCGGTATCCGGCGAGGCGACGGCCATTTCGGCCAGCATGCGCATGACCAGCACCACCAGGGCGCCGGCGAAGATGTAGGCCAGGATGGTGGCCGGGCCGGCTTCGGCGATGGCTCGCCCGGAACCAACGAAAAGGCCGGCGCCGATCACGCCGGCGATGGAAAGCATGGTCACGTGGCGGGACTTCAACCCGTGACTCAGGTTGTTCTTAGCAGTCTGCATGGCATTACCTTTGTTCTTGTCGTGCCCTTGAGAGCGACGTCGCTCTCGGCGATCACCCGGCGCGAAGCCCAAAAAGCCCGCCCTGCCCCGGTCAGTGACCGGGGCAGATGCGGGTTGAGCAGGGGACCAGGGGTGACGCTCTTAAGTCTTATGCCAACTCGTCGAAGCACTCGCCGATGATGGCCAGCCCACGCTGCAGGTCGGCATCGCTGACGGTCAGCGGAACCAGGATGCGCAGGACGTTGTAGTAGGTGCCGCAGGAGAGCAGGATCAGGCCCTTCTCGCGCGCCTTGGCCACCACCTTGCCGGTCAGCTCGGCGGCCGGCTTGTTCAGGTCGCCGCCCTCGAACAGCTCCACGGCGACCATGGCGCCGAGGTTGCGCACGTCCACCAGGCTGTTGTGGCGCTCACCGATCTTGCGCAGGCCGGTGGTCAGGATTTCGCCCACGGACTTGGCGCGATCCAGCAGTTTTTCGCTCTCGAAGGCCTCGATCACCGCCAGCGCGGCGGCGCAGGACACCGGGCTGCCGGCATAGGTGCCGCCCAGGCCGCCGGGGGCCACGGCGTCCATGACCTCGGCGCGGCCGGCCACGCCCGCCAGGGGGAAGCCACCGGCGATGGACTTGGCGAAGGTGGTCAGGTCGGCGGCGACGCCCATCTGCTCCATGGCGAAGAAGCTGCCGGTACGGCCGGCGCCGGTCTGCACTTCGTCGGCGATCAGCAGGATGCCGTATTCGTCGCACAGGGCGCGCAGGCGGGCCATGAAGTCCTTCGGCGCCACGTTGAAGCCGCCCTCCCCCTGCACCGGCTCGAGGATGATGGCGGCGATATCGCGGGGCGCGGCGTCGTTCTTGAAGATGCGCTCGATGCTGGCCAGGGATTCGTCCACCGACACGCCATGCAGGGCATTCGGGTACTGGGCGCGGAACACGCCGCCGGGCATCAGGCCCAGGCCCGCGGAGTACGGCACCACCTTGCCGGTCAGCGACAGGGTGTACTGGGTGCGGCCATGGTAGGCGCCGGTGAAGGCGATCACGCCGTTACGGCCGGTGGCGGCACGGGCGATCTTGATGGCGTTCTCGACGGCTTCGGCGCCGGTGGTGACCAGCAGGGTCTTCTTCTCGAAGTTGCCCGGCAGCAGCTGGTTGATCTTCTCCGCCAGGGCCACGTAGGGCTCGTAGCCGAAGACGTGGAAGCAGGTGTGGGTCAGCTTGGCCAGTTGCTCCTGCACGGCGGCCATTACCTTCGGGTGCAGGTGGCCGGTGTTCAGTACGGCGATGCCGCCGGCGAAGTCCAGGTATTCACGGCCTTCGACATCCCACACGGTGGCGTTCTCGGCGCGCTCGGCGAAGATCTGGTGGATCTGGCCGACGCCACGGGGAATGGCGTCCATGCGGCGTTGTTGCAGGCTCTGGTTGGTATTCATCGTTGACTCCGGTAGTGCGATCGCCCTGCACGGGCCGCGGCCCGTCCAGGAAAGGTGGGAGGTTCGCCGTGCTTACACGCCGAGGCAGAGGTACTTGATCTCGAGGTAATCCTCGATGCCGTACTTCGAACCTTCGCGGCCCAGGCCCGAAGCCTTGATGCCGCCGAAGGGCGCGACTTCGTTGGAGATGATCCCGGTGTTGATGCCGACGATGCCGTACTCCAGCGCCTCGCCGACGCGGAACACGCGGGCCAGGTCGCGGGCATAGAAGTAGGCGGCCAGGCCGTAGTCGGTGTCGTTGGACATGGCGATGACTTCGGCCTCGTCCTTGAAGCGGAACAGCGGCGCCAGCGGGCCGAAGGTCTCGTCCTTGGCCACCAGGGCGTTCTTCGGCACGTCGACCAGGATGGTCGGCTCGAAGAAGGTGCCGCCCAGGGCGTGCGGCTTGCCGCCAGCGACGACCTTGGCGCCCTTGGAAACGGCGTCGTCGATATGCAGCTGGACCTTGGCTACGGCCTTGGCGTCGATCAGCGGGCCGGTGGTGATGCCCTGCTCCAGGCCGTTGCCGAGGTTCAGCCTGGCTACTGCAGCCTTCAGCTTCTCGACGAAGGCGTCGTACACGCCGTCCTGGATGTACAGGCGGTTGGCGCAGACGCAGGTCTGGCCGTTGTTGCGGTACTTGGAGACCAGCGCGCCTTCGACGGCGGCGTCCAGGTCGGCATCATCGAACACGATGAACGGAGCGTTGCCGCCCAGTTCCAGGGACACCTTCTTGATGTCCTTGGCGCATTCGGCCATCAGCTGGCGACCGATTTCGGTCGAGCCGGTGAAGGTCAGCTTGCGCACGATCGGGTTGCCGGTCAGCTCACCGCCGATTGCGCCGGCGTTGCCGGTAACGACGCTGAATACGCCTTTCGGGATGCCGGCGCGCTCGGCCAGTTCGGCCAGCGCCAGGGCGGAATACGGAGTCTGCAAGGCGGGTTTGAGCACCATGGTGCAGCCAGCGGCCAGGGCCGGGCCGGCCTTGCGGGTGATCATCGCCGACGGGAAGTTCCAAGGGGTGATGGCCGCGGTCACACCGATCGGCTGCTTGATCACCATCAGGCGCTTGTCCGGCTGGTGGCCCGGGATCATGTCGCCATAGACGCGCTTGGCTTCTTCGCCGAACCACTCGAGGAACGAGGCGGCGTAGGTGATCTCGCCCTTGGCTTCGGCCAGCGGCTTGCCCTGTTCGATGGTCATCAGGCAGGCCAGGTCGTCCTGGTTCTCGATCATCAGGTCGAACCACTTGCGCAGCTTGTTGGCGCGCTCCTTCGCGGTCAGCGCGCGCCAGGCCGGCAGGGCCTTGTCGGCGGCTTCGATGGCGCGACGGGTCTCGGCGGCGCCCATCATCGGCACGCTGCCGATGATCTCGTGGGTCGCCGGGTTGCTCACCTGGACGGTCTGGCCATTGTCGGCATCGACCCAGGCGCCATCGATATAGGCCTGCTGGCGGAACAGAGTGGGGTCTTTCAGTTGCACGCTTGTCATCCTCAGGGGTAGGCGGCGGTGACGTCGGCTCAGCCGGCGGCCCGCAGCTTGTTATCGGTGGCCTTGACGGTGAAGCCAGCCTGGGTGCCGTCGATCTGCTCACGCACCTTGCCGACGATGTAGGCGCCGATCGGGATCGCAGAGGTGGCGGCGGGCGACGGTGCGTTGCACACGTTCATGCTGCGCGGGGTGTTCACGAAGAGGAAATCGTCGATCAGCTTGCCGTCGCGGGACACCGCCTGGGCGCGCACGCCCGCCGGGTAGGCGGTGAGGTCGGCCTTGGTGATGCTCGGGCAGTACTTCTGCACTTCCTTGAGATAACCGCCCTTGAACAGGGAGTTCTTCATCTCGATCAGGCCGGGGCGCAGGTTCTTCGCCAGCACCTTGAGGATGCCGGGGGACGTCAGCGTCTCGAACATGTCGGCGACGGAGATATCGGACTTGCGGTAGCCCTCGCGTTTCATGGCCAGCACCGCGTTCGGGCCGACGGTGACGGTGCCGTCGATCATCCGGGTAAGGTGCACGCCGAGGAACGGCATGGACGGGTCCGGGATCGGGTAGATCAGGTGGTTGACGATCTGGTTGTGCTGCTTGGGCAGCAGGTAGTACTCGCCACGGAACGGACAGATGATGAAGTTCGGCTCGATGCCGAGCATGCGCACCACGCGGTCGGCCATCAGGCCCGAGCAGGTGATGAGGTAGCGGCCGTGGAATTCGTCGCTGGCGGTGCGCACCACCACTTCGTCGGCGCGCTCGTCGAGCCCGGTGACTTCGGCGTTGTAGCGGATCTCGCCGCCGGCATCCTGGAACTCGCGGCCCATGGCGGCGGTAACTTCGGCGTAGCTGACGATGCCGCTGGAGGGCACGAAGATACCGCCCATGCCGACGATGTTCGGCTCACGCTCGCGCAATTCGGCGGCGGACAGCCAGGAGCGCTCCAGGCCATTGGCGGCGGTGCGTTCCCAGAGCGCCTTCATGCGCCCCATTTCCAGTTCGTTGGTGGCCACCAGCAGCTTGCCGCATTCGTCGTAGCGGATGCCGTGCTTGTTGCAGAAGGCCTTGGTGGCCTTGTTGCCTTCCAGGCAGAAACGCGCCTTGAGGCTGCCCGGGGTGTAGTAGACGCCAGCGTGGATCACCCCGCTGTTGTGGCCGGTCTGGTGCCGGGCCGGGCCGGATTCCTTTTCCAGCAGGAGAATCCTGGCGTCCGGGTATACCTGGGTCAGCTGCATGGCCGTGGACATGCCCACGATGCCGCCGCCGATGATGATGAAATCGTACACAGCCATTACCTCGCGCCGGGGCGCTGCAAATCGTTACGCGGTCCGCATCGGCCCACCCGCGTCGATGCGGCGGGCCGGCGTTTTCCGGACACGGCGAAGAGCCGCCCAGGGCGGCCCTCCGGCCTGCCTGATTACTGACCGCGCAGGTAGCGCGGCTTCTGGTAGCTGATGTAGCCACGCTGGCGCATCAGTTCGCGGCGCAGCCCCTCGTGCGGGGTGAAGCGGTCGCGGCCGTGCAGCCAATACAGGTTGTTGATGAGCACGAAGCTGCCCACCGGCACCGGCACCGACAGCTTCTGCGCGCTGCCTTCGAGGGATTCGGACAGGGCGTTCAGCCAGATGCCTTCCTCGAAGTTGGCCGGCTGCACGAACTGGTCGATGTAGCGCATGGTCGGGCGGCCTTCGGCGTCGGTATCGAACACCGGATGGAACACGTCCTCGGTGACGTTCTTGCTCGGCGGCGCGGTCCAGCGCATGTCGCGGCGGGCCAGCGGGTGGCGGAAGAACTCGTCGCACTGCTCCCAGTCGTCCAGGTGCAGCAGCAGGGAGTTGCCGCCTTCCATGTTCTTCTCGTCGATCTTCAGCATCAGCACGTAGTCGGTGATCTGGTTGACGAAGGTGCCGTCGTTGTGGAGCTCCATGACGCGGTGCGGCTGGCGCAGGTAGCTGTCGGAGTTGTCGGTGTTGACCACCACGAAGCGCGCGTAGAACTGGCCGCTCATGGCGTCGTAGTTGGAGCGGCCGATCAGGTGGGCGCAGGCGGTGGTGAACTTCACCATGTCCTCGGCCTGGCTCACGTCATCCAGGCCAACGGGCTTGATCAGCATGCCGCCGGTGGAACGACCCAGGATGGTGTTCAGCAGCACCGGGCGCAGGGTGCCTTCGCAGAGCTCGTCGAGAATCTCGCCGAAACGGAAACGCAGGAAGGACTTGTACTCCAGCGCCTGGACCGGCCACTCGGCCACGGCCTTGACGAAGGCCTCGACGGTTTCGCGAGCGAAGGTCAACTCCAGCAGGCGGGGCGACTGCTTCGAGGGGGCGACGGTGTAACCCCGGGTCTCGAGAGGCAGCGGCATCACAAGGTCCTCGATCTTCGTAAAGGCGTTCATGGCGGTGTCCTGGCGTTGGAGATGGATTGGCCCGTCCAGCAATGACCTGGATCAGGCGGGCGATCAAAAAATATCGCCATCAATTCGAAATGTCTACATTTTTATAAAACGAATTCAATTCTCTAATCTGTCTATTGTTTTTCGTCCATACGACGTTTCGGTATGATCCGCAAAACGCTTTGAGGAACAGGACTTTGGAAGCTCTCGCCCCCCGTCAAAACTCGGCATTCAGCGGGTATGAGTGGCTCAAGCAGGACATCATCCGTGGCGTGTTCAAGCCCGGCGAAAAGCTGCTGATGAGCGCCCTGAAGGAGCGCTACGACCTGGGCGTCGGTCCCCTGCGCGAAGCGCTCTCGCAATTGGTGGCGGAAAAGCTGGTGGTCGCCATCAGCCAGAAGGGCTACCGCGTGGCCCCCATGTCCCTGGAAGAGATGCAGGACATCTACGATGCCCGGGCGAATCTCGAGGCGATGATCGTCGGCCTCGCCATCGAGCGCGGCGACGACGCCTGGGAAGCCTCGGTGCTGGCCCAGTCCCATACCCTGGCCAAGGTGATGGAAGTGAAGACCCGCGAGCAGCGCCTGGACGTCTGGGACCAGCGCCACAAGGCCTTCCACACCGCCATCGCCTCCGGCTGCGGCTCCAAGCACCTGCTGCAGGCGCGCACCTACCTGTTCGACCAGGCCGAGCGCTATCGCCATCTCTGGCTGACCCAGACGGTGTTCTCCGAACAGGCCCTTGAGCTCAAGCGCCAGGAGCACGCCGCGCTGGTCGACGCCATCCTCGCCCGTGACGCCAAGCGCGCCAGCGAGATGATGCGCACCCACCTGATGACCCCGGTGCCGATCATCGCCCAGATCATGCAGGCGAACGGCACGCGCTGAGCCCCGTGTTCGTGGGAATGCGCTCGATCGCGGTGGCTCGACGCGCCGCTTCGCATCGCGATTGAAACCACTCCCGCTCGCCCGACCCGCGCCCCAGAGCGCCTGTGCACCCAGGCGCAAAAACCCGTACACCTAACGGCAATCCCGCCTACCCGACTTTCCTTACCGTCTTGGAGCCTCCCCACTCCAACAACAAGAAAGGTACGGTCATGGCTGGAGCACTCTCGAACCACGATTCATCCCCTGAACAGTCCCACTCCCAAGGTGCGGTCCCGGACTCGCAGCGGCTCGGCCGCGGCTCCCTGACCATGGCCTGGTGGGGCATCTGCAGCGCGATGTTCTACCTGGTGGTGGCCGCGGCCCTGGCCATGGGCTACGGCACGCTGAACGCCATCATCGGCCTGGTGCTGTCGGTGATCAGCTACGGCCTGGTCAACGCCGTCATCAGCCGCCACGCCATCGCCACCGGCCTCTCGGTGGCGCAGTTCTCCCAGGTGCTGTTCGGCCGCACCGGCGCCGCGCTGGCCACGCTGATCTTCAGCGCCACGGCCATCTACTACGCGGTCTTCGAGGGTTCGGTGATGGCAGTGGCGTTGCATCACTACCTGCCGGGCCTCGAACTGCATGCGGCGTTCCTGCTGGTGGTCGTCTACAGCGTGCTGCTGATCTTCGGCAATGCCCTGCGCTGGCTCGACAAACTCAACGGCGTGCTGTTGCCGTTCTACCTGCTCGGCCTGGTGGCGGCGGTGGCGATGGCCATCGGCGAATACGGCTACTCCCCCGCCTGGCTGGCACTGGCGCCCAAGGACGGACCGCTACCCCACGGCTGGTGGAACTGCTTCACCTACTTCATGGGCGTCTGGGTGCTGATGATGTACACCTGGGACTACGCACGCTTCGGCCGCAAGGAAGACAGCCGCTACCACGCGCGGATCAACTTCGGCATGCCCTTCTACTGCGTGGCCTTCCTGCTCAACGGCCTGGTGGGCATCTTCCTCGCCGCCACCATCCCCACCGAGGGCGGGTTGAGCGAGGTCTCGGTGGTGCTGGCGATCATCCAGCTGATGGGGCTGGGCGGCCTGCTCTTCGTCTGGATCAGCCAGACCCGCATCAACACCGGCAACTTCTTCCTCGCCGCCACCAACCTGCAGGCATTCGCCGGGCACCTGGGCCTGGCCTGGGTCCCCTACGTGGCCTGGGCACTGCTGACCGGCGCGCTGGTCTACCTGCTGATGCTGTTCGACGTGTTCAGCTACATCCTCCAGGCACTGGCCTACCAGAGCCTGCTGATCGTCGGCTGGGTCGCCATCGCCCTCGCCCACCTGCTGGTCACCCGCCACACCCGCTATCGCCTTGACGGCCTGCCCGCCTTCCGCGCCCGTGGCCTGATCGCCTGGCTGGTTTCCGCGATCGTGGGCATCGGCCTGCACCTGTGCGGCGTCGCCGAACTGGCCACCTCCTCGGCGCCGGCGGCCTTCCTCGTCGCCTTCCTCGGCTATCTCGCGCCCCTGCTGTCACGCCGTGCCCAACCCCAGGGTGACCTGGGCTGATCTTCGGCCGCCCGGCGGGCGGCCTCCTCCCTGCAACCCCATGCCCCTACAACTACAAGAACATCTGGAGCGGTTCATGCACCCGCAACGCATTCGGCTTATCTCGATTCTCGCAGCCCTGCCCACCCTCGCTCTCGGCCTGGCACAACCAGCCAGCGCCGTGGAAATCACCGACAACCTCGACCTCGGCGGCGCCCTGCGCGGCCGTCTGGACTACGACCCCGACCGCGACATCTCCGAGTTCAGCTTCGACACCTTCTTCCTCACCGCCGACTACCACTCGGACAGCTGGATAGCGGCCGCCAAGTACCGCTTCTACGGCGGCGACTACCCCTACGAATACACCGACCGGGTCGGCGACATCTCCTTCGCCGAGTACGCCTGGGTCGGTTACCGCTTCACCCCCGAGCAGCAGGTGCAGGTCGGCCAGACCGCCATCCCTTTCGGCCTGGCGCCGTACTTCGGCAGCACCTTCTTCGAAACCCTGGGCAACGTGATCGGCCTGGAAGACACCCAGGACATCGGCTTCAAGTACCTCGCCCGGCAGGGCAACTGGGACCTGCAGGCCGCCTACTATCCGATCACCGCCGAGCAGGGCCGCGGCACCAGCCGGGGCGGACGCACCTACGGTACCAGCGTCGCCAGCGCCGATGACTACGTGGTGGACGGCAGCGACAACCACGAGCAGGACATCCTCGTCGGCCGCCTGGCGCGCAAGTACCAGGCCGGCGACTGGAGCGGCGAAGCCGGCGTCTCGCTGCTGGCCTCCACCCTGGACAACCAGGACACCGGCCGCGACGGCCACCGCACCGCTGCCGCACTGCACGCCACCGCGCAGAACGGCCCCTGGGGCTTCCAGGCCCAGGCCGCGCGGCAGCAGATGACCCCGGAGAATCCCGGCGACGACCGTCTGGTGAGCTTTGGCAGCTTCGACGGCACCTTCAACGTCGCCGCCAAGGGCAACCTCTACGTGGCGGACCTCAGCTACAGCCTGCCGGGCCAGTACGGCTGGTTCTCCGGCGTCAAGCTCTACGCCAACTACAGCCTGTTCGACAAGGACGAGTCGGACTTCCGCGACTCCCAGCGCTTCATCGCCGGCAGCTCCTTCACCCTCGGCCCGTTGTGGATCGCCCTGGAATGGCTGCACGGCAAGAACGACCCCTACATCGGCGGCGGCAGCTACACCCAGAGCCTGGGCGCGGGCGGCACCGACCACTGGGAGAACCAGCTGTACAGCAACATCGGCTACTACTTCTGAGGCGCCGCCGGGCAGTTGACAGCCGCCTGCACACGCGATGCCCGCGCCCTTCCCTCGCCTGAGCCCATGCGTTCGCCCCCGCCTCGCGGGGGCATCTCCTTGCTGCCTGACCGCCCGCCTCCGCAGTGCGCCAAAACGCAACAACCGGTGCACCCAGCGACAAGCCAGCCGCCCCCGCCGGCCGTAGCGTATGCAGCAAGGGCCGTACACGTACGACCCTCACCCGAAACATAAAAACAAGCGTTGGTGCCCCATGAAAACAGTTGATCCGATCACTCTCGCGGTCGTACGCGGCGCGCTGGAAACAGCGCAACGCGAGATGACCCTGACCCTGGAAAAGACCGGCCGCTCCAGTGTGTTCAACCTGGCCCATGACTATTCCAATTCCCTGTTCGACCACCTCCCCGAGATGATCCTCCAGGGCCAGGACATCCCGATCCACCTGGGCTCGCTGATTCCCGCGATGAAGTGCGTGGCCGGCTTCTTCGGCGACGACATCGCCGAAGGCGACGTGATCTACCACAACGACCCGGCCTACAAGGGCAGCCACATCCTCGACTGCTGCATGTACAAGCCGGTGTTCTACAAGGGCGAGCTGGTGTTCTGGACCGTCTGCAAGGGCCACCTCACCGACATCGGCGGCCCGGTGCCGGCCGGCTACAACCCCGACGCCAAGGAAATCTACGCCGAGGGCCTGCGCATCCCGCCGGTCAAGCTGTGGGAAAAGGGCAAGCGTCGCGAAGACGTGATCAACTTTATGCTCACCAACATGCGCGCCCGTCCCTACCAGGAAGGCGACCTCAACGCCCAGTACGGCGCCTGCAAGGTCGGCGAGCGCCACCTGCTGGAGCTGCTCGACAAGTACGGCGTGGAACAGGTCCGCGCCTGCATCGCCGAGCTGAAGAACATGGCCGACCGCCACATGCGTGCCCTGCTGCGCGACGTGCCGGATGGCCACTACAGCGGCACCGCCGTGCTCGAAGACTCCGGCCACGGCCTGGGCGAACTGGCTATCACCGCCCACGTGGAAATCCGTGGCGACGAGGCCCACATCCGCATCGAAAGTCCGCCCCAGGTGCCCTACTTCATCAACTCCTACGAGGGCAACTCGGTCTCCGGCGTCTACCTCGGGCTGATGATGTTCGCCCAGGTCGCCCCGCCTTATAACGAGGGCCTGTACCGTTGCGTCAGCGTCGACGTCGGCCCCAGGGGCACCCTGTGCAACGCCCAGGAGCCCGCGCCGCACGTCAACTGCACCACCACGCCGATGGAAACCCTGGCCGACGCCGTGCGCCTGGCGCTGGAGCAAGCCTCCCCGCAGCGCGTCACCGCCTCCTGGGGGCATGCCAGCGGCATCAACATCGCCGGCCTCGATCCGCGCAACGCCAACAGCGAATACGTGACCATGGTGCTGGCGTCGATCATCGCCGGCGCCGGCGCCAACAAGGTGATGGATGGCTGGCACGCCTGCGGCCCGCTGTGCTGCTTCGGCGCACTGATGAGTGGCGATATCGAGCTGCTGGAGCATGCCTACCCGATCCTGATCCACCGCTACAGCCTGATGGCCGACAGTGGTGGCGCCGGTGAATTCCGCGGTGGTTCCGGCACCCGCCTGGAGATCGAGCCGCTTGAGCACGGCATGACCGTGGTCGGCTTCGGCGAAGGCCGTCAGTTGCCCACCGCCGGCGCAGCCGGAGCGCGTAACGCAATGCTCGAGCCCAAGCTCGGCCGCCTGATCCACCGCCACGCCGACGGCGAGGAAGACCACTACGTGCAGAACCCGATGCTCACCATCCAACCCGGCGAGCGGATCATCAACGTCAATCCCGGTGGCGGCGGCTACGGCGACCCGCTGCGCCGCCCGGTGGCGGCGGTCCTGCAAGATGTCCGCAATGGCCTGGTCTCGCCCCAGGGCGCGGCCCTGGAGTACGGCGTGATCCTCGACGCCGAAGGCCACCTCGACGAAACCGCCACCCGCGCCGCCCGCGGCCAGTTCTGACCGGAGATCCGACATGCGCAACCAATATCGCCTGGGCATAGACGCCGGCGGCACCTTCACCGACTTCATCCTGGCCGACCGTGACGGCGGCGTGCAGCTGTTCAAGGCCCCTTCCACCCCGCAGGACGGCACCCTGGCCATCCGCGCCGGCCTGGCGCAGATCGCCGACGCCACCGGCCGCACCCCGGCGGACATCATTGCCAACTGCGACCTGTGCATCAACGGCACCACCGTCGCCCTCAACGCGCTGATCGAACGCACCGGCGTGAAGGTCGGCCTGCTCTGCACCGCCGGCCACGAAGACAGCCTGGAAATCCGCCTCGGCCACAAGGAAGAAGGCCACCGCTACGACGCCCACTACCCGCCGGCAGACATGCTGGTGCCCCGTCACCTGCGCCGCCCCGTCGGCGGACGCATTCTCGGTGACGGCCGCGAGCACAGCCCGCTGGACGAACGCGCAGTGCGCGACGCCATCGACTACTTCCGCGCCGAAGGCGTGGAGGCCGTGGCCATCTCCTTCGTCTGGTCGGTGCGCAACCCCAGCCACGAGAAACGCGCCGCCGAACTGGTGCGCGCCGCGCTGCCGGGGGTGTTCGTCTGTACCGGCTACGAGGTCTTCCCGCAGATCCGCGAATACACCCGCACCTCCACCACCGTGGTCAACGCCTACCTGAGCCCGGTGATGGCGCGCTACGTCGAACGCATCGACGCGCTGTTCGAGGAGCTCGGCACCCAGCAGCCGGTACGCTACTTCCAGTCCAACGGCGGCCTCGCGCCGGGCAACGTGATGCGCGAGCGGGCGGTGAACGCCATCAACTCCGGCCCGGCCTCCGCGCCCCAGGCCGGGCTTTCGGTGGCGCGGCCCTTCGGCATCGACAACATCATCACCGTGGACATGGGCGGCACCTCCTTCGACATCACCCTGACCAACGCCGGGCGCACCAACTTCAGCAAGGACGTGGACTTCCTCCGCCAGCGCATCGGCGTGCCGATGATCCAGGTGGAAACCCTCGGCGCCGGCGGCGGCTCCATCGCCCACCTCGACGAGTTCGGCATGCTCCAGGTCGGCCCGCGCAGCGCCGGCGCCAAGCCCGGCCCGGTGTGCTACGGCAAGGGCGGCAGCGAACCGACCGTGACCGACGCCAACCTGGCCCTGGGCTACCTGCCGGACGGCGCCCTGCTCGGCGGCACCATCCGCCTGAACCGCCAGGCCGCGCTGGACGCCATTCGGCAGAAGATCGCCGACCCGCTGGGCATCAGCATCGAACGCGCGGCCTTCGGCATTACCACCCTGGTCAACCTGAACATGGTCAACGGCATCCGCCGGGTGTCCATCGAACGCGGCCACGACCCGCGCGACTTCGCCCTGATCGGCGCTGGCGGCGCGGCGGGCATGCACGTGGTGCGCCTGGCCGAGGAAATCGGCATCCAGACCGTGCTGATCCCCAAGGTCGCCTCCGGCCTGTGCGCCTTCGGCCAGATCCTCTCCGACGTGCGCTATGACCAGCTGACCACCCTGCCGATGCGCCTGGACGCCGGACACGTTGACCTCGAGCAGCTCAACCGCGCCCTGGCCGACCTGCGCCAGCAAGGCCTGGTCAACCTGCGCGACGACGGTTTCGCCGACGAAAGCAGCAGCTGCCACTACACCCTGGAAATGCGCTACCTCGGGCAGATCCACGAATGCAGCGTGGAGCTGGAGGCGCACCGACTCGACGAGGCGGGCCTGGCCGCGCTCTGCGAGGCCTTCCATGAGCGGCACCGCAAGCTGTTCTCCTACAGCGAGGAGGCCAGCCCGGTGGAACTGGTCAACCTGGAGTGCTCGGTGATCGGCCACCTGCCGCGTCCGCCGCAGCTCGAACTGCAGGGCCCGGCCAACCCGCCGGTCGCGGTGCCGGACAGCCTGCGTCCGATGCTGTTCAGCGCCGATGGCGAGTTCCAGTCCACCGCCGTGTTCAACGGCAACCGCCTGTTGCCGGGCCAGACGGTCCAGGGCCCCTGCGTGATCGAGGAGGACACCACCAATATCGTGGTTCCACCGCTCTGGCAGGCAACACTCGAACCGTCGGCCACTTACCGGGTGACGCGCTGCGCTTGATGCGGCTCTGATTCACGCCGATCATTGGCCGATACACAGCGCGGCATGCTCGACCTGCCGCGCTGTCCTCACAAAAGCAATAAGCACGAGGACACGCCATGCCCCATGAGTTGTCGACCGACCGCTGGTCGCAGCATGAACGCCAGGCGCGCTGGGCCGAGGCCATCAGCAGTACCTACTTCCCGCTGTCGCTGAAGTTCGACGGAGACCAGCCCTTCGATGGCCACCTGCAGGTCTGGGACACCCCCAGCAGCCCCGTCAGCCTGTCCCGCCTGCGCTCCAGCACGCTGGGCTATTCGCGCAGCAAGGTGCAGGCCGGCGAAGACCGCGAAGCCTTCTACCTGGTCACCGTGCCCCGCTGTACCGATGTGCATTTCGAACAGGACGGCCGCCAGCTGAGTTGCGCGCCGGGCGGTTTCATCGTCGAACGCGGCGACGCGCCCTACCGCTTCCATTACGCCGCCCAGAATGATCTCTGGGTGCTCAAGCTTCCCGAGCGTGCACTCAAGGGCCACCTGCGTGGGCCCGAGCGCTACACCCGCTACTGCTTCGATGCCGAGCGCGGCCTGGGCCGACTGTTCGTCGAGCAACTGGCGTTGTGCGCCAGCCACTTCGACGCCTGCCCGCCCTCCGCCCACCACCTGCTGCTGGAACAGACCCTGTCCGTCCTGCTGCTGGCGCTGCAACAGGACGAGCGCGTGCTCAACAGCGAAAGCTCCAGCCTCAGCGCCCTGCACCTGCAACGAGTCGAACAGTTCGTTGCGCAGAACCTGGGCGATCCGAACCTCTCCCCGCAATCCATCGCCAACGCCTGCGGCCTGTCGCTACGCTACCTGCACAAGCTCTTCGCCGCCACGCCCTACACCCTGGGCGAATGGGTGCGCCAGCAACGCCTGGAAGCCGTGCATCGCCAGCTGCGCGACCCGCACTGCCACCTCTCCATCGGCGAACTGGCGTATCACTGGGGCTTCAACGACCAGGCCCAGTTCACTCGGGCCTTCCGCCAGCGGTTCGGCTGCACCGCCCGCGAAGTGCGCGGCGTACACGCGCACTAATTGCTGTGGGCGCGGATCGAACGCTGCCGGTGATAGGGGCGGATCGATCATGACCGCTATGGCGCGGACGACCTGCGCTGCTGCTTCACCTTGTACATTTCCCGGTCGGCCAGCTTGATCGCCTCGTCCACGTCGACGCTGTCGGGCAGCACCGCGACAACGCCGACACTGGCGCCGCGATACTGGATATCGCCGTGCCCGACACCCAGTTCGTAACGCCCGACCGTGGCCTTCGCCAGTCGCTCCTGGAGCAGCCGGGAGGCGTGCAGCATGTCGGTCGGCAGGTCACATTGCGCGGATGGCGTTCCCAGCGCGATCACGATGAATTCGTCGCCCCCGGTGCGCCCCAGGATGTCGCTGGAGCGCAGGCTGTCGTGCAACCGGGCGGAGACACCCTGCAAAAAGGCATCGCCGGCATGATGGCCATGGGTATCGTTGATGTGCTTGAACTCATCCAGATCGACGACGCCAACCAGCACGTACATCTGCTCCCGCCTGGCCAGCGCGAACAGGTGCTCGAGTTCACCCAGGATGGCGCGCCGGTTCGACAACCCCGTCAGGGAGTCGGTCAGGGCCAGCTTCGCCAGCTCCGAGTTGGCGGACTGCAGGCGCTCGACAAGCAGCTCCCGTTCCAGGGAATACCCCAGCAAGCCGGAGAGCAGCTTCAGGATCGGCTCGACTTCCGGCGTGCGGGCGACCTTCGATGAGCTGGCGGCACACACCGTACCGAGCACCCGGCCATCCTGGGCGGTGATCGGCGCGCTGACGTAGGTCCTGATGCCCAGCGCCTTGGCGGCGTCCGAGTCTCCCCAGCATTCCGCAACGTCGTCCGAGTAGAGGCGATTCTCTTCCAGGGCGCGTTTGCACAAGGTGTCCTCCCAGGGCACCACCAGACCCTCGGGAATTGCCATTTCGCCGATGTTGCGCGCAAATTCCACGCGCTGGACGCCTTGCTCGGTGTCGATGGTCGTCAGGTAGGTCGACTCCATGCCGGTCACCTTTTCGAGCAGGGCCAGCAAGGGGCGGGTGAGCTGTTCTACGTTTTTGGCTTTGGGAACGGTTTCGGACAGGAACGACAGTATCTGGTCCATGCAGGCGCTTCGACAGTGGCGTATGGGCATGTTGATTGATAGCAAATCACCTTCGCCATGACCAGCCATGTGGGCCCAGCCGCTTTCCGATATCTGTCGAACACAGCGCTCGGGGCTGAGGTACCATGCCGCGCCGAAACCCTGTCGCCCCGGTTACCTATGTCCTCCAACGCGCTCTACACCGACCTGTCCACCTACTACGACCTGATGTGCGCCGACATCGACTACCAGGCGCAGAGCCACTGTGTGCGCCGGCTGCACCAGCTGTTCGGCAATCAGGGACGCAGGCACCTGGACCTTGCCTGTGGCACCGGGCCGCATGTGCGCCATTTCCTCGATTTCGGTTACCGCAGTGCCGGCCTGGACATCAACCAGCCGATGCTGGATATCGCCCAGCAGCGTTGCCCCGAGGCGACGTTCAGCCGACAGGACATGGCGGACTTCCAGGTGGACGAGCCGCTGGACCTGATCACCTGCTTCCTCTACTCGATCCACTACAACGCAGGCCCTGCCCAGCTGCGGGCGTGCCTGGCCAAGGTGCACGACGCGCTCGCCGAGAACGGTGTGTTCTGCTTCAACTCGGTGGACAAGCTGCAGATCGACAATCGCTCCTTCGTGCGCCATGGCGTGGAGCATGAGGGTAGCCACTTCACCTTCGGCTCCGGCTGGTACTACAGCGGCGAAGGCGAGCGCCAGGCGCTGCGCCTGAGCATCGAGAAGACCACCGCCGGGGTGACCCAGGCCTGGCAGGACGAACATGCCATGGTCGCCCTGAGCTTCAGCGAGCTGCAGCAACTGTTGCAGCCGCTTTTCGAGGTGCAGGTCTTCGAGCATGACTACGAGCGGATCACGCCCTGGGGCGGCACCTCCGGGAATGCACTGTTCGTCTGCGTGAAGCGCTAGTCGCCCACTTGTTACAGGCCCGTGCCGGTCATCCTGGCCAAGGCGAGGGCGTCGGCTCCCGCCGGATAGCGCAACCTGTCGTTCCCATCGTTCGCCGCCCGCCACACGGCCTTCGCCACGTCGGATTCGGTCGTCACCTCGCTCACCTGGGTGAAGGCGCTGAACACCTGCTGGACGAAGGGTGCGTAGGCTTCGGGAATCAGGCTGCGCATCCGCGCCTGCCCGTTGCTGGCGAAGCGGGTCGTCGGCGCGTAGCCGGGCTCGACCAGTTTCACCGCGACATCGAAGGTTCGCAGCTCGTGGGCCAGGGACGCCGTGAATCCTTCGATGGCCATCTTGCTGGCGGTGTAGACGGCCACCAGAGGCATCGGGGCCAGGGTTGCACTCGAAGTCACATTGATCACGACGCCCGCGCGACGCGCCCGGAACTGCGGCACGACAGCCTGCACCATCGCCAGCACACCGAAGGTGTTGGTCTCGAACACCTCCCGAACTGTGCTCATGGGCGTCGCCTCGAAGGCTCCGAAGAGGCCGATGCCGGCATTATTCACCAGCACGTCGACGGGGCCGCTGGCCGCGAGCGCCCCGGCGATGCTCTCAGGCCGGGTGACATCCAGGGCGAGCACCCGGAAGCGCTCCGAGATGGGCAAGCCATCGGTATGCGGCGTGCGCATGGTGGCGATGACTTTCCAGCCCTGGGAATGGAAGTACAGGGCCGTTTCCAGGCCGTAGCCCGAAGAGCAGCCGGTGATCAGCACGGTTTTCATCGGTAGATTCCTTGTGGCGATGGATAGGTGCCAACGGTAGATAAGGGCGCTCGGACGATCTACGCTGGAAAGTCCAAATTACGTTTGCCAAAGTCCGGAAATGAGCGATCCATTGTCGGAAGTGGTTGGCCTGCTCAGGCCTCGCACGGTGTTCGCGAAGGGCATCAGCGGCTCCGGACGCTGGGCGGTGCGCTATTCGGAGTACGGCCATCCGAGCTTCTGCGTCGTGCTGGAGGGACGCTGCCGTCTCGCCGTCGACGGCGAGCAGCCGCTCACACTGACGTCCGGCGACTTCCTGCTCTTGCCTGCGACGCCAGGCTTCACGCTTTCCGGCTTCGAGCCCGCCGAGCCCCGGCACATCGATCCCGGACGGGAGCCGGTCTCTTCCGGGGAAGTGAGGCATGGCGAGCCGGACGGACCTGCAGAGGTTCGTCTGCTGGGCGGCGCCTTCCTGATCGACGCCTCCGACCCCGCGCTACTGGCTTCCATCCTGCCGGCCGTGATTCACGTCCGTGGCGTGGAACGCTTCACGCTCCTGGTTCGGCTCCTGGCGCAGGAGTCCGCGGAGGACAAGCCCGGGCGCGACCTGGTCCTGTCGCGACTGGTGGAGGTACTGCTCATCGAGGCGCTGCGCCTGGCGCCGTCCCTGGATGCACCGCCCGGACTGCTGCGCGGCCTGGGCGATGAGCGCCTGGCGCCGGCGCTCAAGGCCATGCATGAACGGATCGCCCATCCCTGGACGGTCGCCCAGCTCGCCCGGGAGGCCGCCCTCTCCCGCTCGTCCTTCTTCGAGCGTTTTTCCAGCCAGGTCGGCATGCCGCCCATGGAATACCTGATCGGTTGGCGCATGGCGGTCGCCAAGGACCTGCTGCGTCAGCAGCGCCTGGGCCTGGCCGAAGTGGCCGAGCGCGTGGGCTACGGCTCCGCAAGTACCTTCAGCACGGCATTCAGCCGGCAGGTCGGCATTTCGCCCAGCCGCTACGCCCTCGACTGATGGGCCGGGCGAGCTGACAGATCGCCTCGCCCGCCAGCCGCACACCCGGCACATAGGTACAAGACACCCCGGCACAGATGGCGCATTGTCATAGGCTCCCACACCACACTGGAAGGTGACGCCATGCCCCGCTCCTCGACCGACTGGGCGCTGCTGTACCTGCGCGTATCCGGCTGCCTGCTCCTGCTCTGGGTCCATGGTCTGCCCAAATTGCTGAACTTCAGCCATGAGCTGACCGTCATCGAAGACCCGTTCCACCTGGGGGCCGTTCCAACGCTGAGCCTGGCCATCTTCGCCGAAGTGCTCTGCCCGGTGCCGATCATCCTCGGCGTGCTGACCCGCCTGGCCTGCCTGCCCATCCTCTGCGTACTGCTGGTGTCGCTGGTCTTCGTGCATCCGCAATGGAGCGTGGCCGAAGGGCAGTTCGCCTGGTTGCTGCTGATCATCTTCGTCACCCTGCTCATCGCCGGGCCAGGCGGCCTGTCAGTGAGCAACGGACTCGCGGGAGCGCGGGCAACTCCGGCGTGGCTATCCTGACCGCGCCGCAACACTCCGGCGATCGATCGCCTATACCTGATTCTTCAGTCCACTCTGAAAAGTGACCGCCGGCCATGTCCCAGCCCGCTACCGCCCGCTCGTCCCCCTGGAGCCCGCTGCGCCAGGCCACCTTCCGCTGGCTCTGGCTCGCCAGCATCGCCTCGAACATCGGCACCTGGATGCACGAAGTCGGCGCCGGCTGGCTGATGACCTCGCTGTCGGCCAGCCCGATGAACGTCGCCCTGGTGCAGGTGGCCGGGTCCCTGCCGATGTTCTTCCTGGCGCTGCCCGCCGGTGCATTGGCCGACATCGTCGACAAACGCCGCTACCTGCTGGGCGTGCAGCTGTGGATGGCGTCGGTGGCCACGCTGCTGGCGGCACTCACCCTGCTGGGTCTGACCACGGTCTGGCTGCTGCTGGGGCTGACCCTGTGCATGGGCATCGGCACCGCGCTGATGATGCCAGCCTGGAGCGCCACGACGCCCGAGCTGGTGGACAAGGGCGAATTGCCGGCAGCGGTGGCGCTCTCCAGCGTCGGCGTCAACCTGGCGCGGGCGGTCGGCCCGGCCATCGCCGGCGTGCTGGTCAGCCTCGTCGGCCCCTGGCTGACCTTCGCCCTGAACGCACTGTCGTTCTTCGCGGTGATCGGTGTGCTGCTGGCCTGGAAGCGCGAAACCAGGTCTTCGGTGCTGCCCGCCGAACGATTGCTCGGCGCACTGCGCGCCGGCTGGCGTTACAGCCGCAGTTCCCGGCCCTTGCAGGCGGTACTGGTGCGCGCGCTGGCGTTCTTCCTCGGCGCCAGCGCCGGGATGTCATTGCTGCCCTTGATCGTGCGCGGCGAGCTGCACGGCAGCGCCATGGACTTCGGCCTGCTGCTGGGCAGCGTCGGCGTCGGCGCCGTATTGGGCGCCGCGTTCCTTCCGGCGCTGCGCGAACGACTGGGCGGCGACCGCCTGGTGGTGCTCTCCAGCGTGGTCTATGCACTGGTGCTGCTCGCCCTGGCATTGGTGCGCAACCTCTACCTGCTGGTCCCGGTGATGCTGCTCAGCGGCGCGGGCTGGATCGCCGTGCTGTCGAGCCTGCAGGTGGCGGCGCAGACCTCGGTGCCGGCGTGGGTTCGCGCGCGGGCGCTGGCCGTGTACATCCTGGTGTTCTTCGGCAGCATGGCGTCCGGCGGCACCCTGTGGGGCTTCGTCGCCAGCCGCGCGTCGATCCCCCTCGCACTGCTGTGCGCCAGCACTGTATTGCTGCTGGGCCTGGTTGCCAGCCTGCGATTCCGCCTGCCGGTCACCGAGGCGGAAGACCTGGCGCCGTCGCTGCACTGGCCGGCGCCGATCCTCGTCGAAGGCGTGGACCAGGAACGCGGTCCGGTGCTGGTCACCCTGGAATACGACATCGACCCGACCAGGTCCGAAGCCTTCCAGGCGGCGATGAAGGATGTGCGCGGCATGCGCAGGCGCAACGGGGCGATCTCCTGGGAGCTGGTGCAGGACAGCGAGAATCCGCGCCAGTGGCTGGAGCTGTTCGTCGACGAATCCTGGCTGGAGCACCTGCGCCACCACCAGCGCGTCACGCGTGGTGAGCTGAAGATCGAAGCGGCTGCGCGCCAGTTCCAGACCCAGGGCGTGGACATCCTTATCCGCCACTACCTCAAGGGTGCCTGACGGGGATGAGTCGCCCCCAGGTCACTCCATCGCCGAACGAAGCCCCCGATGGGACTCAGCCTGCACTGGCGACCAGGGCCTTGGGTTCCAGGTACGCGCTGATACCCCATCTGCCCATTTCCCGCCCAAGCCCTGAATGCTTGAAGCCACCGAACGGTGCGCGCGGTTCGTGGGACAGGGTGTTGATGAGCACGCGGCCCGCGTCGATCTGGCGGGCGACACGTTCGCAGCGAGCCAGGCTCTTGCCCAGCACCAGGGCGCTCAGGCCATAGTTCGTGTCGTTGGCAATGGCGATGGCGTCGGCTTCATCCTCATAGGCGATGATGGTCAGCACGGGGCCGAAGATTTCCTCGCGGGCGATGCGCATCTGGTTGTTGGCCTGGGTGAAGAGCGTGGGCTTCACGAACCAGCCGGCGTGCAGGCCTTCAGGCCGGCCTTCGCCACCGGCGAGCAGCGTTGCGCCCTCCTCCTGCCCGATGCGGATGTAGTTCTGCACTCGCTCCCATTGCTTGCGACTCACCATCGGGCCGATGTCGGTATCGACGCTGCGCGGGTCGCCCGATCTGAACTGGGCGACCGCGTCCTTCGCGACCGCCTCGAACTCGGCCAGCCGGCTGCGCGGCACGAGAATACGCGTACCCGCGATGCAAGCCTGGCCGCTATTGAGGAAGCCGGCCTGCAGCACCAGCGGCATGATTTCCTGAAAATCCGCATCGTCTAGCACCAGGGTGGGCGACTTGCCGCCCAGCTCGAGCGTCACCCGCTTCATCGTGGCGGCGCCGGCACTCACCAGATACTGGCCGACCGCGGACGAGCCGGTGAACGAGATCTTGGCAACGTCCGGGTGACGTGCGATTTCCTCGCCGACCACATCGCCACGCCCATTGACGATGTTGAATACGCCCGGTGGCAAGCCGGCCTCGTGCAGCGCTTCGGCCACGATCTGCGTCTGAATCGCGCTCATCTCGCTGGGTTTGATGACTGCGGTACAGCCTGCCGCCAGCGCGGTGGCCAGCTTGTTGCAGATGAAGCCCGCATTGCTGTTCCAGGGCGTGATCAGCCCTGCGACTCCCACCGGCGTCAGGATCACCTTGGCGCTGCCGGCCTGCTCCTCGAAGGCGAAAGACTCCAGTGCATCGATCGCCTGCGCGATGACATCAGCCGGATAGGTCGCCATCCAGCGCCCACGTGCCGCAGGTGCGCCGTACTCCGTGAGGATGGCCTCCATCAGTTCGCCTTCCCGTGCCGCAATGGCCTTGTGCATGCGCCACAGCACCTGGATGCGTTCCTCGCGTGAGGTGCGAGACCAGGCGGGAAACGCGGCCTTGGCCGCCAGGATCGCGCGCTGTGCGTCGTGCTCATCGCCCAACCGCACCTGACCGATGACCTCCTCGGTGCTCGGGTTGTGGAGGTCGAACCATTCCTGGCCGTGCGGTGTGACGAATTCGCCATTGATGTAGATGTGTTCGATGCGTTGCATGGCAGCTCCTCTTTCGGAACGGCTCGCGTAGGTCAAGCCGGTATGAGGGGAAGTCTATGAATGCTTTACTGTTCCGATAAGACGCCTTTTTGCTGATGATGAATCCGGAATTCCAGGACAATCCATGCACAGAACAGGAATGACCGAGCTGGAAGTAGTTCTGGCCGTAGCCCGTCGCAACAGTTTTCGGGGTGCGGCGCAGGAATTGGGCATGTCCACCACTGCGGTGAGCAGTGCGGTGGCCGGGCTGGAGGCGCGCCTGAAGGTGCGGCTGTTCAATCGCTCGACACGCAGTGTGGCCCTCACCGATGCGGGACAGCGCTATGTAGAGCGCATCGCCCCGGCATTGGCGGAAATCAAGAGTGCCGGCGAAGAGGCCGGCGCCGGCCCCGACGTGCCCAGCGGAACCCTGCGCATCAATGCACCGCAAGGGGCGACGTCCCTGCTGCTGGAACCGCTGTTCGACCAATACGCCCAGCGCTATCCCGAGGTCTGCATCGACATCGTGAGCGAATCGCGCCTGATCGATATCGTGGCAGACGGCTTCGACGCCGGTATTCGCCTGGCCGAGTCCGTGCCGCAGGACATGATCGCGGTTCCGCTTTCAGGCGACATCCGCATGCTCGTGGTCGCCTCGCCCGGATACCTCGAACGCCACGGCACGCCCAGGCACCCACGTGATTTGCTCAAGCACCAGAGCATCGCCATGCGCATGGCGCACGGAGGCATCTATCACTGGGAGCTGGAGAAAGGCGGTCAGAAGTTGCAGATGGAACTGCCCGTGCGCATGGTGCTCAACGAGCTGCCGGCCATCAAGCGGGCCGTCGTGCTCGGGATGGGCCTGGGGTTCATCTCGGAATGGTTCATCCACGAGGAGTTGACGTCGGGGGCGCTGATTCCGGTGCTCGAGCCGTGGTGCCAGCCGTTTGGCGGTCTGAGACTCTACTACTCCGGACGCCGTTTCATGCCGGCGCGATTGCGCGCACTTATCGACCTGGCTCGCGAGCTGCGCCTGGCCGGAGCGCCGCGGCAAGGGGAACCATGAGCAGGCGGCGCGGAGCCGGGCCAGGCTAGTGGCTGGCCTCGCCGTGCGCCGGGCTGTGGCTGGGCGAACGCAGGAACGCCGCTGCCAACGCGGCGGCCATCACCGCTGCCACGGCTCCCAGCGCGAAAGCCAGGTGGTAACCGCTGTTGAGCGCGGTGACGGCGTCCACCCCCATTGCCGCCAGGCCATTGCTACGGGCATCGGCCAGGCTCGCCTGGATGGCCAGCCCGAGGGCACCGCCCATCATGAGCGCCGTGTTCACCATGCCTGAGGCCAGGCCCGATGCCTCCGCCGCAACGTCTCCCATTGCGGCCAGGAACACTGGGTTGAAAACCCCTCCCGCGCCCAGTCCGATCAGCACCATGCCCGGCAGCACGTCCGCTACGAAGTTCCCGCCCACCGGTGCGCGGGCAAACAGCATCAGGCCGACGGCCGCCACCAGCAGCCCGATGGACAACGGCACGCGAATGCCGAAGCGCGTCACCAGCCGGGCCGACAGCCCCAGCGAAAACGCCGCCATGATGAGGCTGGCCGGCAGGAAGGCGAGCCCCACCTGCAGGGCGCCGTAGTTCAGCACGCGCTGCAGGTAGAGCGCCGAGATGAAGGACCAGGCGAACAGCGCGGCGGCCCATAGCACGGCCACCATGTTGGCCGTGGCCAGGTTGCGCGAGGCGAACAGGTGCAGCAGCATGAGTGGATGGGCCACGCGCGCCTCGATGACCACGAAGGCCAGGAGGAGCATGGCGGCGATGCCCAGCTGGGCAAGCGTCCGGGCGGACAGCCAGCCGGCCTGGTTGCCATGCACCACGGCATGCACCACCAGCATCAGCGCCGCCGTCACGCAGAGGGCGCCCGCGACATCGAGCCTGGCTCGATTGGCCGGCGCCTGCTCCACCGGCAGCAGCAGCGCGCACGCGCCATACACCGCAATGCCGACCGGGAGATTGACCAGGAAGATCCAGTGCCAGCTCAGCGCGCTGGTCAGCACCCCGCCGAGCAGCACGCCGAGGCTGCCACCGCCGGCCCCCACGAAGCCGTAGATGCCCATGGCCTTCGCCCGGTCTGCCGGCGAGGTGAACAGGTTCATGATCAGCGACAGCGAAACGGCGGAGACCAATGCGCCTCCCAGCCCTTGCACTGTCCGCGCGGCGATCAGCAGGCCCTGTGCGGTCGCCAGCCCACACGCGGCCGAAGCCGCCGTGAACAGCGCGATACCCAGCAGGAACAGCCGGCGGTGCCCGTACAGGTCGCCCAGGCGTCCCCCCAGCAGGAGGAAGCCGCCGAAGGTCAGCATGTAGGCATTGACGACCCACACGAGCGAGGTTTCGTCAAAACCCAGGTCTGCCCGGATGGACGGCATCGCGACGTTCACGATGGTTGTGTCCAGCACGATCATCAACATGCCCAGGCAGAGCACGATGAGGGCGAGCCAGCGCTTGGGTTCGTCGAGAACCTGGGTCATGAAATTGCTCCTGTCCGATGCTGGGCGACTCACGCCTGCCTGCGGAATTCACGAGTGGCGGTGTCACGGGCATGGGCCTCGCGACACCGCATTTGCCTGGTCAGCCGAACGTCAACGTGACCGTGCGGCCTTCAGCGTTTCGCTCCACCACAGCAGATCATCGATCGTCTGGTTGGCGGCGTCGTCCAGCGCAGCCAGGTGCGGAGTGATGTCCTGGCCCTGGAAGTGCGCGTACAGCGCCGCCGCCGGCAGATGCACGGCCGAGCGGGTCGGCGCGAGCTGCAGCTCGACGGCGATCTCGCGCAACTGTTCTACCGCCCTGGCCCCACCGACACCGCCATAGCCGACGAAGGTGACCGCCTTGCGGTTCCACTCCGGGTACACCCAGTCGAGCGCGTTCTTCAGCACCGCCGAGGGTCCGTGGTTGTACTCGGGCGTAACGATGACGAAGCCGTCGGAAGCGGCGATGGCCTGCGTCCAGCGCTGCACGACCTCGTGCTCGTAGGCGGGCCGCCCCGGCATCGCCGGTGGATAGGCCGCGTCGAAGAACGGCATGGGGTAGTCCATGAGATCCAGCAGGCGCGCATCGACGCTGTCGCGCTGCTTGAGGTGGTCGAGAATCCAGCGGGCGGGTTTCTCGGCAAGACGTCCCTGGCGGACGCTGCCGACGATGACGGAAATGACAGTCATGATGTGCTCCGGTTGAGTGGAAGGATCAGCCCAGTACGCCCTTGGCGCGCAGTTCGCGGCCGATACGGGCGATTTCGCCCTCGCCCTCGATCAGGGCCGAGCGACTGGTGTGGACCGAGTAATAACCAAGGTGCAGTTCGTGGGGATGCGGGATGGCAGTGCCGAGCACGAAGCGCGCATTGCCCACGGCTTCGAATTCCAGCGCCGCATCGGAATGCTCGAACACTGCCAGCTCTCCCTTGCCCACCGGCTCGGGCGTGCGCACGGCGCCATCCATCACCGCGATCCAGCCAACCAGATGGCCGGGCGGTGGCTGGTAGGTCCAGCGCTGGCCGGCCTTGAGCTGGACGACGAAATAGTTGATGCCCGCTGGCGCGTCGATCGGACTGACCGCCCCGCCACTGCGGCCGAGCAGCACCCGAGCCGGGCCGTCGGTGGGGATATCGTCGACGCTCAGGTGTTGACTGAATGCCGGTGTCAGCTCGCGCTCCGTCGGCAAGGCGACCCAGAGCTGGAAAGCCTTGACCGGCGGCAGCGCGTAACCGCTGTGCCAAACGCCGCTGCCGGCGCTCATCCATTCGATGTCACCCGCCTTCATCGCGCCCTCGTTGCCGGTGGACTCGAAGAAGCGGCCGCGCCCGGCCATCACCAGCGTCAGCGTGGCGATCCCCGAATGCGGGTGCCAGCCGGTGCCGGCCTTGCCGAACGGGTCCTCGGACTCGACCAGGTCGAGGAACACGAAGGGTTTGGTCAACCGGCCTACGTCGGTGGCGTTGATCAGGCGGTTGATCGGCCCGTGGGTCTCGCCACGGGTGCGCAGGACGATCCCGCGGCGACCCTCGACGGGAATGGGCAAGGTTTTGACTACGGCGCTCATGGGGGCCTCCAGCTATCCGACTTGGCACGAAGGCGGCCCTGGAAGCGCCGCCGGCTGTGCGATGGGTCCAGTATGTGGATTGCAACCACTCGGCACTAGGTGGAAAAATAGGATTTGATTAATCCACTTTTGGACGCAATCCCATGCTCGATTTGAATGATCTCGCGCTGTTCGTCCACGTCGTCCGCGCCGGCAGTTTTTCCGAAGCGGCGCGGCGCCTGCGGATGCCGGCGAACACCCTGAGCCGGCGCATCGACCAGCTCGAAGGCCAGCTCGGCACGCGCCTGCTGCACCGCACCACGCGCAAGCTCTCGACCAGCGCCGACGGCCAGGCGCTGTTCGACCGCTGTGCGCCGGCGCTGGAGCAGATCTTCGAGATCGAGCGGCGCACGGCGGACAAGCAGGCGCCCTCCGGCCTGGTTCGCGTCACCGCGATGGCCGCCCTGTTCGAGCTGTTTCCCCTGGAGTGGCTGAACGAGTTCTACGCCCGCTATCCGGACATCAGCCTGGAGTTCCTGCTCGACGACACGCCGACCGACCTGGTTGCCGAACGCGTCGATCTGGCCCTGCGCAGCGGCATCGAGACCGGCAGCGGCTTCCGGGTGAGGCGCCTGGCGCCGAACGCGATGATCCTCGCCGCGAGCCCCGCCTACCTGCAGCGGCGCCCTGCCCCGCGCACGCTGCGCGCGCTGGCCGAGCACGACTGCCTGACCATCGCCAATCGCCAGGGCCGCAACACCTGGCGCCTGCAGGGGCCGCGCGGTAGCCAGGAAGTGGCGATCAACAGCCGCTTCGCGGCCAACGACATGCGCGTGCTGAAGCAGGCTTGCATCGCCGGACTGGGCATCGCGCTGCTGCCGCAACTGCTTGCCGAGCCCTTCATCGAACAGGGAGAACTGGTACGGGTGCTGCCGAACTACCGGCGCGAGAGTTCCGAGCTCGGCCTGCAGCTGGTCTTCACCAGCCGCCCGCCAATACCCCCTGCGGTTGCGGTCTTCGCTGACTTCCTGCTGAAGAAACTGGGCGAAACCGAGGTCATCCCCTCATCGGGACACGCCAGCGAACACTAGCGATCCCCTGCTCACCGGCGGGTATCGAGCACCATCTTGCCGCGCGCGTGCCCCGCCATGCTTTTCTCCAAGGCCTGGTGCGCCTGTGAGAGAGCGAACGCTTCGACTTCAATCGACAGGCGACCTGCGTCAAACAGCGCCGTGATAGCAGCCAACTGCTTGCCATCCGGACGCGTGGCGAAGTGTTTCGCCTGCACCGCATGAACTCTGGCCAACTCCGGATTCGGCGCGCTGACCGGCGAAACCAGAACTCCGCCGGGTCTCAGGACCTGCCATGAGCGCTCCTGGGTCTCGCCACCGATGAGGTCGAGCACGATGTCCACCTTCGCGACCACCTTCTCGAAAGCCTGGCGACGGTAGTCGATCAGTTGATTCGCGCCGAGATTTTCCAGATAGGCATGGTTACTCGCGGATGCCGTGGCAATAACGGTGGCGCCTGCATTTCTGGCCAGCTGTACGGCCATGCTTCCGACACCGCCTGCGGCGCCATGAATCAGCACAGTCTGCCCTGGTTCAATGCCGGCGTGTTCGTGCAGCGCTTGCCAGGCGGTAAGTGCCGTCGCCGCCACGCCGCTTGCCTGCAGCATGGAGAGGCTGCGTGGAGCTAATGCCAACCGCTCTGTCGGCGCGACAGCCCTGGTTGCATAGCCGCCTGCGATGCCGATGAAGCCGAAGACGGCATCCCCCACCGCAAAGTCGGTAACGTCGCGGCCGATCGCGGCAACGGTACCAGCGACTTCAACGCCGGGGGTGTAAGGCAGCGAGAGTGGTATCACTGCTTTTTTCGAGCCGGAGAGAATCTTCCAGTCGATCGGATTAACCGCAGCACCCTCCACCTCGATCAGCACCTCGCCCCTCCCTGCGATGGGATCGTCAAGCTCTTCCAGTTGCAGTACTGCTGGGTTGCCGTACTCCTGTACTCGTATGGCCTTCATCGGGACTCCTGGCATCGTGGCGAAAGAAGAGAACAAACCAGCGCCGCGAGCTTCGAGCTGACGCGGCGCCATGGGCTCAGCGACGGCGGGCGTCGAGGCTGAAGTGACCGGCACCGAACGCGGCGACCTGGAGCAGGCCGCCGGCCATGGCGAGGTTCTTGAAGAAGTGGATGAACTGATTCTGGTCGCCCAGGTTGTTATGGAACGCCAGCGCGGTGATCACACTGAACGCGGCCAGCAGCAACGCAACGGTGCGAGTGCGATAGCCGGCGATCAACGCGATGCCGCCGACGACCTCGATGGCGATGGCCGCTACCAGCGCCAGCTGCGGGAATGGCAGGCCGACCGAGCCGATATAGCCGATCATCATCGCCGGTGCGCCCAGCTTGGAGAGGCCGGAGAGAATGAAGATGGCACTGATCAGCACGCGGCCAACCAGCGCGGCCGTGCTGGTGGCAGCCAGGTCGCGGGACAGTTCAGGAGTGTCATGGGGAGTGGTCGATGCAGTGTGGGACATGGTTTTTCTTCCATCAGAGATGGGCGCATCCACCATGGAGCGCCGCATTGGGAAAAAGTCTGTCACCCGCCCTAACATCTGAATAGCCGGCTAATTTCGACGATTACGTTCTAGAATTTGGAAATGTTTGTTCTCCCCATCCAGTGACTCTCACCACACGGGTACTTCGTGCCTGTTCAAGGAAACCACCATGATCTCGGACCCCGGTACACCGACGCTCGATCAACTGCGCGTATTCCTTACCGTGGTCGACGTCGGCAGCTTTGCCGCAGCGGCACGCAAACTGAGCAGAGCCACCTCGGTGGTCAGCTACTCGATCGCCAATCTGGAAATGCAGCTCGGCGTTGTGCTCTTTGACCGGCACACCACGCGCAAGCCCCAGTTGACCGATGCCGGCCGCGCCGTGCTCGCCGAGGCGCGCACCATCGCCAATGGCGTCAGCGGGCTGCGAGCCAAGGTGAAGGGACTGCTGTACGGTCTCGAGGCGGAGCTTCACGTGGTGCTCGACGTGATGCTGCCCGCCGAGCGCGTGGTCGAGGCGCTGAAGTCGTTCCAGGAGAACTTTCCGACAGTGTCCCTGCACCTGCACATGGAGGCCCTGGGTGCGGTCACCCAGCTCGTACTCAATCGCGGAGCCAGCGTCGGGGTGAGCGGCCCGCTGGAGGGCAGCATCGATGGCATCGAGCGGATCGCTGTCGGTAGTGTCGAGCTGGTCCCCGTCGCGGCGCCCAGCCATCCGCTGGCGATGAAACCAATGAATGCCCCGGGCGCCGGTCGCGAGCATGTCCAACTGGTGCTTTCGGACCGTTCCCCCCTGACCGAGGGCAAGGACTTCGCGGTCATCGGGACAAGGACCTGGCGCCTGGCGGACCTGGGAGCGAAGCACATACTGCTCAAGGAAGGGATTGGCTGGGGCAACATGCCACTGCCGATGGTTCGCGATGACCTGGCGTCCGGCCGCCTGGTGCGGCTCGGGATGCCGGATTGCGAAAGCGGCATCTACCGTTTCGACGCCATCTATCGCACGGATACGCCCCCCGGGCCTGCTGCGCGATGGCTGATCGAGCATTTCGGTGAGCATCCCGCATGACTGCGGCTATTCCAGATTCTCGATCGAAAAGGTCGATTTTATTCGGCTATTGCATCAACTCCCCCTATGCCAGAGTTCTCCTCGCCACGGCAGCGTCGCCGCAGCCACCGACCACTCCAGGGGAACCGTGATGAGTATCGCCACCAACCTGCTGCACCTGCATTTCGAAACATTCGTCGACGATCACGAGAAGTGGAAAACGCTGATTGCCGATGATCTGTTGTGGGAGCTTCCCTACGCACCGGGATTGGGTCATCCCGAACGGCTCACCGGCCGCGACCAGGTGCTCGGCCATGTTCGCTGGTTCATTCAAGCTGTCGAAAACTTCCGCTTCTACGACCTGCGAATCCATGCCTTCGCCGATCCCCGCATGGCGGTGGCCGAGGTCAAGGCAGAGGGTTTGATCAAGCAGACGGGCCGAATCTATCGCCAGGACTACGTTCTGTTCTGCCGAATCGAGAATGGCAGAATTGCCTTCCTGCGCGAGTACTTCGACCCCATTCGCGCGGCGCATGCGCTCGGCGAACCGATAGCCTCCGCACAACAGTAGGCCGGGCCCGCCACTTCGAGTCCCCAGAGGAGATTTCCCATGTCCTTCAGCATTCCCACCCTGCTGCTGCGCAACCTTCATGACGTCTTCGGTGAGAACGACCCCGCGCGCCGTCGTGCGGCCATCGACGAGCTGTTCACCGAGGATTGCGTGTTCCATGAACCCCAGGGCGTCCACCGCGGCCGCGACGAGATCGACCGCATCGCGGGCATCATCCGCGCCACTCACCCGGACTTTCGCTATCAGCCGACCGCCGAGCCTGAGGAACTGGGTGACAGCGGGCGGGTGCAATGGGTCTCGGGGCGTCCGGGGATGGCACCGGCCTATGCCGGGACGGACTTCATCATTGCCCGGGAAGGCCGCATCGCCGCGGTTTATCTGTTCTTCGACAAGCTCGCCTGAAGACTCTGCGGGTACAGGTTTGGTCACCGCCGGCATGGCAGTTTTCGCATCCCGTGATTGACTGATCCAGTGGGCCGTACCGCTATCAGCGGGCAGCGCTGGACAGGGTATGCAACGGCCCCAGCAGAGGCTCGACCCCATGAAGGACCTCATCACCTACAGGCTGTTCACCCGCGTGGCGCGCCTTGGCAGCTTTTCCGCCGCGGCGCGGGAGAACGGCCTGTCGCAGCCCCAGGTCTCGCGCATGATCGCCGAACTGGAAAGCGACCTGGGCACCCTGCTCCTGGCGCGCTCGACCCGCGCGGTGGTGCCCACTGCCGCCGGGGCGGAATTCCTGGCGCGCATGGAGCCTATCCTGGCGGCGCTGGAAGAGGCTGAGCAGAGTGTTCGCGAGGGTGGCAAGCTGCGCGGTGTGGTGCGCATCAGCATGTCGACCAGTGTCGGCGTCCGCGAAGTCATTCCGCGCCTCACCTCGTTCGCGGCGCAGCATCCTGACCTGCACATCCAGATCCTGCTCGCCGATCACTGGCAGGACCTGGTCCGCGAGAACGTCGACGTCGCGATTCGCCTCGGCCGCCTGCTCGACTCCAGCGCCACCAGCCGGCAGATCATGACCATCCGCCGGGTGATCCTTGCCTCGCCGGCCTACCTGCGCGCAGCGGGCGAGCCACGGATACCGGAGGACCTGCAGGGACACCGGATCATCGGCGGCCCGGCCAGCGCCGTGCCCCACGCCTGGACCTTCCAGCGCGACGGTGAAACCCGGGTGATCAAGCTCGAGCCGCACTTCTCGACCGACGAGAACGAAGGCGCCGTGGCAGCGGCGACCGCCGGCCTGGGCATCACCTCGACCACCGCCTGGGCCTGCCGCCGTGAACTGGAAAGCGGAGAGCTGGTCACGCTGCTCAACGACTGGGAGACCGAACTGGTCCCCGTGCACGCCTACTTTCCCCACGGGCCACGCACCCGCAGCGCCGGCCGCGCCCTGATCGAGCATCTGGTCGCCAGCCTGGTGGGCGAAGCGCCTGGCCAGTGAGCCGGCGCATTCATGCATCCGTGGCATAGGTGTTAGCGCCGCGCCACGGCTACCGGGCCTCAAGCGCCACTGTCATCGTGAGTCCAGATCCCGCACGACCTGCCAGCGGGGCTCTTAACCCGACTCCACGAGGACCAGCATCATGCGCATGACCGGCAACACTATCTTCATCACCGGTGGCGGCTCCGGCATCGGCCGCGGCCTGGCCGAAGCCTTCCACCGTCTCGGCAACCAGGTGATCATCTCCGGCCGGCGCCAGGCGCGCTTGCGGGAAACGCTCGAGGCCAATCCCGGCATGGCCGCGATCGAGCTCGACATCAGCGATCCCGCCAGCATCCAGGCCGCCTCGGCCCAGCTGCTGCGTGACTATCCGGACCTCAACGTGTTGATCAACAACGCCGGCATCATGCTGCTGGATCACGCCGAAGGCCCGGTGGACGATGAGATCGCCCTGTCGACCGTCACCACCAACCTGCTCGGCCCGGTGCGCATGACCTCGGCGCTGATCGAGCACCTGAAGGCACAAAAGGACGCGGTGATCGTCAATGTCTCCTCCGTGCTCGGCTTCGTGCCCATGGCGGCGACGGCGGTCTATTCGGCGACCAAGGCCGCGGTGCACTCCTACACCCTGTCGCAACGCTACCTGCTGCGCGAGCACGGCGTGCAACTGGTCGAACTGGCACCGCCGTGGGTGCGCACCGAGCTGCTCAACAGCACCGAGGAAGAGCGCGCCATTCCGCTGGAGCAGTTCATCAGCGAGGCGATGAAGCAGTTCGAGCAGGGCCTGGACGAAATCCTGGTCAGCCCCGCCGAGGCCATGCGCGCCAACCCCGGTCCGAACGAGCACGCCTGGGTCAACCAGTTCAACGACATGGTCGCGGCCGGCCCGGCGCTGGGTTGACAGCCCGTGCATCGCCCAACAGGAGGAGCGTAATGCCTGCATTCACCCCCACTCAGAACAAGGCCCTCGTTCTCGAAGCCTTCCAGACCCTGTTCAACCGCAAGGACCTGGCCGCCGCCGAGCGCTACTGGTCACCCGTCTACATCCAGCACAGCGCCCATGTGCCGGCGGGCCGCGAAGGCCTGTTCGGCCTTGTCGCCAGCGGCCCGGAAACCCTGCGCTACGAGAATCAGCGGGCCGTGGCCGAAGGCGATTACGTCATGCTCCACGGGCGTTTCTCCGGTCTCGGCCTGTCCGCCAACTGGGTGGTGGTCGACATCCTGCGCCTGGAAAACGGCGTGATGGTCGAGCACTGGGACGTGATCCAGGACGAAGCGACACGCCAGGGCTCCGCCGGCGGGCATCCCATGTTCGGCGAGCGCTTCCCGGACTGACGCGCGCCAGCCCGAACCTCGAGCATCGATCGCCGCCAGTACGATGCCGGGGAGCAAGGAAACTCCAGGACCGCAAGGTCCCGGAGCGGCGGCAACGCCGGGCGGCCGATCCTAGGCGGACCTTGAGGTTGGTGGCGACGAAGTGGCTGTATTCATTTCGCGACAGCGCCGCCCCGGGCTGTCAGTGCAGCCATACTCCGAGGGGCCGGAATCGTCAGTGGCGTTGCCGGAAAACCGCCAAGGCGAGGTTCCATGTTCGAATTCACGCTCAGCGCATTACGCGCCAACCCCGAGATCGCAGTGTTCCTCGCCATCGCCCTGGGGGTGCTGCTGGGGCGCCTGCACTTCGCCGGGTTTCACCTCGGCTCGGTAGCCGGCGCGCTGCTGATGGGACTGTTGATCGGGCAACTCGGCCTGGAGGTGCCCCACGGGCTGAAGGCGGTGTTCTTCGCCCTGTTCATCTACGCGGTCGGCTTCAAGAGCGGGCCGGAATTCTTCGGCAGCCTCAACCGTGGCACCCTCAAGCTGGTGCTGCTCTCCGTGGTGCTGTGCGCTACCGCCCTTGCCAGCATCCTGGCGATGTACGCGCTCTACGACTTCGACGCCGGCTTCACCGCCGGCCTGGGCGCTGGCGCGCTGACCGATACCGCGATCATGGGCACCGCCAGCAGCGCCATCGCCCAACTGGGTATCGATGAAGCCGCCAAATCCCAGCTCAACAGCCACATGGCGGTGGCCTACGCCATCACCTACCTGTTCGGCACCATCGGTCTGGTGGTCTTCGTCGGCAGCATTGCGCCCTGGCTGCTGGGCGTCGACCTGCGCACCTCGGCACGTGAACTGGAGCGCGAGCTGGGCATCGAGCGCAACGAGACCGCCATCAGCATCCCTTACACCCGCATCGTGGTGCGCGCCCATCGCCTGGAAACGCCAGGGCCCATCGGCCTGAGCATCGCCGCATTCGAGGCGCTGCATCCTGCACTGAGCGTGGAGCGCGTGGTGCGCGGCGAACGCGTCATCGAGCGTGATCCGGGGCTGCACCTGGAGGCCGGCGACGTCCTCGGCATCTACGCCCTGCGCGAGGCGGTGGGCGAGCTGAGCAGTTGGGTCGGGCCGGAGGTCGATCACGCCGAAAGCCTGTCCTTTCCGACCCGCAGCGCGGACATCGTCCTGACTTCCCGCCATCTGGCCGGCCGCAGCATCCACCAGATGCATGCGGATCTGGTCGGCGCCCAGCGCATGGGCTGCTTCATTACCACCATCACCCGCCAGGGCTTGGAGCTGCCGCAGTTGCCCGAGACGATACTGCGGCGCGGCGATGTCATCAGCCTCACCGGCCGCACCGCCAGTGTCGAAGCCCTGGCCATTCAGCTGGGGCGCATCCGCGAGAGCAGCTACAAGAGCGACATTGCCATCCACGCCCTGGGCATGGTGCTGGGGTCCCTGCTGGGGCTGCTGTCCACCCACATTGGCATGATTCCGGTGGAGTTGGGCATCGGCGGTGGCGTGCTGCTCGCCGGCCTGCTGATCGGCTGGTACAACTCGCGCCACCCCGAACGGGGCACCCTACCCCCTGCCGCGCAGTGGGCCTTTTCCGAATTCGGCCTGACCGCGTTCGGCGCCGTGGTCGGACTGCTGGCAGGCCCTGCGGCGCTCTCTGCCATCCGCGACCAGGGCCTGGCGCTGCTGGTCGCTGGCGCGGTGGTGACCCTGATTCCGCCCTTGGTGACACTGTATTTCGGGCGCTACGTGCTGCGCCTGCACCCGATGATCCTGTTCGGTGCCCTTGCCGGTGCGCAGACCGAAGCGGCCTCGATGAACCGGATCATCGAGCAGTCCGGCAGCAACACCCCGGTGGTTGGCTTCACCGTGTGCTACGCGATCTCCAACGTGCTGCTGGCGGTCTGCGGGCCGATCATCGTCGCGCTGACAACGACCTGAGCGGAGCGCTGGTCGGGATGATCAGCAACGGCGTCATCGGCCCGTTCTCTGGCTCAGTGGTGCTGGCCGTCGGTTATGAACTGTTCAATCCCTGGGTTGATCAGCTCGTGGGCGCTCCACCGGCATCGGTCGGACAGGCTGACAGCGCGCACTGAGCGCCTTGTGGAGCCGCTCCCTTCACTGCCCGCCGAGGAACCACCGGTAATACGGATTACCGCCCTCCTCCCGGGCGATCTGCCGCACGTCCCGTGCCCAGGCATCCCGCTCGCCGCGGTAGGCGTGCAGGCTCAGGCCGTAGAAGCGACGCAGGCTCTGCCACTGGTCATCGACCGCGCCACGAAATGATGCTTCAGCGCCCTCCAGCGGTGGTGGCGTGCGCAGTGCCAGCAGGGTCGGCAGCACGCGGGTGATTTCCCGCGAGCGCACCCAGGGGGCGTACTCGATGCGTGGCTGGTCGTCCGTCACTGGCGAAGCGTCGCCAGCGTAGCGCACAAGCCCCTCTCGGTCGGTGATCCAGGTGGCCAGCAGGGCCTGCGCCGAGTCGATGCCCACGGCGCTCAGGGCTGCCGCGATCTCGGGCTGCTCGAAGCGCTGGCGGATGCGTGGGACATCCAACTGCAGCGGTTGCAGCGAACCGACCAGCAGCATCTCGTGGAACTCGGTGGTCCACAGCGAAGCGTAGGGGAATACATCGATGAAGCTGCGCACCAGCGAGCGGCTGTCTTCGTCGTTCTGCATCGGCAGCGGCAGCCACTGGGCAACCACGCCATTTTCCTGCAGGCGGCGGGCAGCCAGCTGGTAAAAGTCCCGCGAGTAGAGATTGACCACGCCGGCCGCCGAGGGTGGCGGCAGCTCCAGGGTGATCTGCCGCTCTTCCATGGCTTCCAGCAGTGCCGCCTGCACCTTGGCCGGCGCGCGGTTGATCTCGTCGGCGAGGATGACGTTGCCGAACAGCGGACCGGGCTGGAACCTGAGCTGGTTGCCGGTTTCGGTCTGCTGGAGGATCTCCCCGCCGGTGATGTCGGAGGGCAGCAGGTCTGGCGTGAACTGGATGCGGCTCATGTGCGCATCCAGGTACGTGGACAGCGCCTTCACGGTGCGGGTTTTCGCCAGCCCTGGCAGGCTCTCCAGCAGTACGTGGCCGTTGGCCAACAGGCCCAAGAGGATATGGCGGATGCTTTGCTGCTGACCCAGCACCTGCGATCCGATGCTGGTTTCCAGATTGGCAATGAGCTCGCGTGTGTCCACCGCAATCTTCCTTGTGCTGATTTATCGAGTCGATCCACGGATCGTCGTAGCGCGGCACGAGCCAGCATAGACCCCCAAACCGGCCCACAACACCCGCAGTATCCCCGGCAGGTTGTCGTCAAATGAATAGATCAATTGGCGTAAAAAGCCGCTCGGCTGCCTCCCCCCATGGCGGGTAGACAGGCTCGAAATCTCGTCTGGATGTCATAACGGCGTCAGAGGACTGGGATATCAATCGGGGCGCCGCCATTTCACCCTCATCTTTTGCGCTCTGAACAATGGACTGGCTGTGCATGCCGCCTACACTCTCATGTGGCTGGGCAATCCGGATCTGGCGTAATCCGGGCACCGCACCGGCATTACGCTATTGGGGACCTACGAGAACTGCGCGCCGCCTGCATTGGGCGACAGTGCGACGTGGCGATTCTGAGACCAGCCGCAATTTTTTCATGACAAGCAATTTGATATCACTCCCGTTGCTTGACCCTAAGACCGTTTAAGGAGCATTACGATGAAGTCGAAGTTTCTGCTGGCCACGCTGTGCGGCGCGTCTCTCGCGTTGTCTGGTTGCGCGAGCAAGTACGTGGAGCCTGAGCAATATTCCGGGTTCCTGAAGAACTACAGCGTCCTCAAGGAAGAAAAATCCCCGTCTGGCGCGGCGGTCATGCGCTGGATCGACCCGAACGTGGATGTGAAGCGCTTCTCCAGCGTCTACATCGAGCCCAGCCAGCTCTATCCGCAGCCCAAACCCACCGAGAAGATTCCGGCGAGCACGCTGACCGGTATCACCCAGTACTACGACCAGGCCCTGAAGACCCAGTTCTCCAAGGCCCTGCCGCTGGCCAAGGGCCCCGGCCCGGGCGTACTGGTCGTGCGTCCGGCGATCACTGCGGTCACCGCCTCGACCAAGGGCCTGCAACCCTATGAAGTCATCCCGATCGCCCTGATCGCGGCCGGCATCAGCACCGCCACCGGTATTCGCGACCAGGAAACCAGCATCGCCACCGAAGCCGCCTTCCTCGACGGCGGCAGCGGCAAGGTGGTTGCGGAAGTCGTGCGCAAGGGCGCCGGCACTGAACTGGAGAACGACGAACAAGTCATGAAGGCCAAGGACGCGCGCGCCGTGCTCGATGGCTGGGCCTCCGACATGCTCAAGTCCTTCCAGACGCTGAAGAACAAGAAGTAAGCCGACAGGCCCGGATACTACCGCGCGTCCGGGCCTTGCTTGCACTTTCGTCCCAGCCCGCAATACTTCCCCCCACACCAGACCCGAGGCCCTGGCAGGAACCAGGGCTTGCAGCGCCCCGCTAGCCCGCAACTCGAATCAGTGTGATTACATGGACAGTATCCGCGGCACCGCCTTCCTCCAATTTGGCGAACTGCTCTCCGAGCAGGGCGTATCGCTTCGCGGCTGCCTGGCGCCACAGCGTGTCAGCCTCGACGTCGTCGGTGATTTCGAGAAAGCCTTCTCCTACAAGAGCCTGGTGCAGATCTTCGAAGGCAGCGCTCACGCCATCAACATGCCGGAGCTCGGACTCGAGCTGGCGGCGCGTCAGGGCACTTCACTGCTCGGCCCCCTGCAGCACCTGGCTCGCTCGGCACCCACCGTGGGCGATGGCTTGGTCGCGGTGTTGCGCTACATGCACCTGTACAGCCCGTCGATTCACTATCGCCTGGAACGCCGCCCCGGCAGCGCGATGCTGTATTTCGACAACGCCCTGCCCTGTACCGACGAGATCCCGCAGATCGTCGAGAAGTCGGTCCTGCAGGGCAAACTGCTGATCTCCGAGCTGATGGGCGCCGCGTTCCGCCCGCGCTCGGTGCTGTTCCGCCATCAACCGCAAGGCGATGTCGCGATCTATCGGCGCTATTTCGGCTGCCCGGTCCTGTTCGGCCAGGACCACAATGCCTTGGCGCTTTCGCCGGCGTCGTTGCAACGCCCGTGCATCCAGCACGACGCCGTGTTGCATTCCATCGTGCGCTTCTACCTGGAGGCCCAGAGCAATCAGGATGAGGACCTGCGCAGCCAGATGGAGCGCCATATCCAGATGCTGCTGCCCAAGTCCCGTTGCAATCTCCAGCAGGTCGCCCGCAACCTCGGCCTGAACCCGCGAACCCTGCAACGGCGGCTGGCCAGCGATGGCGTCGATTTCGAAGGGCATGTCGAGCAGATGCGCCGCCAACAGGCCGAGCAACTGCTGTGCCGTACCAGCCTGACCGTCGGCCAGATCGCCCGCGAGCTGGGTTACAACCGTACGGCGTCCTTCTGCCGCGCCCACCTGCGCTGGTTCGGCATCCCACCGCTGGAGCATCGGCGCCTGCGCGGCAGAGGCCCCTTCCGAGCGGCTGAGTCGACGGTCGACTGAGCGGCGCGCGGCGACACTCTCAACCATCTCTGACGCCATGGAGAAAGCAGCCCGCCGCGGACTCGCACGGGTCGCCTGAAATGCCCGGCAGATGAGCGGGTTGGCCCTGCCGTACATCACTGGCCCGACTGTAACTGCAGCTATCATCAAGACCAATCTTCCCGGAGCCGCAGATACAGCATGGCCAACGTACTCCTCATCGATCAGCAGCCGCTGAGCTCCCTGGGCGTCGAGACCGCCCTGCGCAACGCCGGCCATAGCGTGACCGGCGTCGTCAGGAACGGCCTGGACGGGCTCGCCGCTTTCGCGAAAGGCCCCGCGCTTCTACATCAACTTCCTGAAGCTGTTCTAGGGGACGAAGGAGCACGCCATGAGACCGCTAATCGACCCGCCCTGCACGATCCGCAGCGCATCCTTCAACAACGACATCGCGGCCGAGCTGCAGCTGGAGCTGCAGCGCCGCTACATGCCTCCCCCCGCCCTCGCCGCCCGCATTGCGGATGTCGTTCAGCACATGCATGAGGACGCGCAGGCACTGGAAGCACTGTATCAATCCATCGCCAGCCACGAATTGCAGCTGGTCCGCGAGCACTAGCCGCCAGGGGACGGTGAAATCTCTTCCGGTTCGCCGTCCCTTCTGCATGCGCACCTGACCTGCCCCCAGACGGGGGATGACGAACAGGCCAGGCACCGCGCTGTCAGGTCACTACCAGAGCGCTATCCTGCACAGGATCGACGAGTCACCTGATGCTGTCCGGGTCCGAGCCGTCGACTCAACCTGTGCCTCAGCTGAATTTCAGAACTGGCCACAAGGAGCTGCGTGATGAACTGGAAACCCTTGGTGTTGCCGCTCTGCCTGACGGTTCTGACCCTTGCGGGTTGCGCCAGCAAGTATGTCGAGCCCGAGCAGTATTCGGGCTTCCTCAAGGACTACAGCGGCCTGGAGGAACACGAATCGCCCTCCGGGGCGCCTGTCCTGCGCTGGATTCTTCCGGACGTGAACGTGAACCGCTTCAGAAGCGTCTACATCGAGCCCAGCCAGCTCTATCCACGGCCCAGACCCACCGAGAAAATTCCGGCAAGCACCCTGCAGGGCATCACCCAGTATTACGACCAGGCGCTGCAGACGCAGTTTTCCAAGGTTTTGCCGCTGGCCAGTGGCCGAGGTCCGGGCGTACTGGTGGTGCGTCCGGCGATCACCGCCGTCAGCGCGTCGACCAAGGGACTGCAGCCCTACGAAGTGATTCCGATCGCGCTGATCGCGGCGGGCATCAGCACTGCCACCGGTATCCGCAATCAGGAGACCAGCCTCGCTACCGAGGCTGTCTTCTTCGACGGCGGCAATGGCCAGGTCGTGGCCGAGGTGGTGCGCAAGGGGACCGGTGCGGAGCTGGAGAATTCCGGGCAGGTCATGCAGGCCAGGGACGCCCGCGCCGCGCTCGATGGCTGGGCGCAAGACATGGTGAAGTCCTTCGAGGCTCTGAAAGGACGCTAACGCCAGGGGGCGCTGCAGCGCCGCCCTCGGCTGACCGTGGCGCGCCGAGCGTCAGGCACCGAGGGAAATCAACCGGCTGGAACGCCGGCTCGCGGCTCGATGCGTCAACGAGTCGGGCAGGACCTGCGAGTCGATCGCAGCGCCCTGCCCGATCCGTGGGCTTACTGTGCCTGGGCCGGCTTCCAGTCCAGCAGGTGATGGGTGAACCCATAGCTGGCCGACTGGTAGTAGCTGATCGCCCGGCTTACCAGGGGGTCATCGGATTTCGCCGTCACTTCCTCACTCGCGCCAAGGGCCTGGTTGTGACGACGCAAGCCCGCGCGCGGGCTGAGGATTGCGAGGTCCTTGCCGTCGAACAACCCCAGGTGCTGGTAGTTGCCGATCACCACACGCGGCGGCAGCGCGTTCTCCGCCATGAGGTTGCGCCCGTAGAAGCTCGACGCGTAGCTCACATTGAGGATCGACAGCAAGGTCGGGGCCAGGTCGAGCTGGCTCGCCAATTCGCCGCGCTCACCCACTGGCAGCAGCTTGGGCGCATAGATGAACAGCGGGATCTGGTAGTTCTCCACCGGCAGGTCTTCCTTGCCCGCGCTACCCGCAGTGTGGTCGGCCACGAACACGAAGATGGTGTTGTCGAACCACGGTTTATCCTTCACGGCCTGGAGGAACTTGCCGATCGCGTAGTCGGTGTACTTGACCGCACCATCACGACCATTGCCGGAGGGAATGTCGATCCGGCCTTGCGGGTAGGTATAGGGACGGTGGTTGGAGGTGGTCATCAATTGCAGCAGGAACGGCTGCTGGCGGGCGTAGTCCTCGTCGGCGAGCTTGATGGCCTGCGCGTAGAGGTCCTCGTCGCTCATGCCCCAGGCATTCTTGAAGTGAATGTCGGCTTCCTGGACGCTCGACTGGTCGACGATGCGATAGCCGTTGCCGCCGAAGAAGGCGTTCATGTTGTCGAAGTAGCCACGGCCGCCGTACAGGAAGACCGCATCGTAGCCGATGGCTTTCAGCTGCTGCCCCAGGCTGCCAAAACCGCTCTCGCGGCCGATGCGCTTGACGATCGAGCGGCCGGGGGTCGGCGGAATCGACAGCGTGATGGCTTCCAGGCCACGGTCGGTACGGGTGCCGGTGGCGTAGAAGTTATTGAAGTAGAGGCTGTTGCGACGCAGCTCGTCGAGGTTGGGCGTGAGGTTGCGCCCATCGCCGTTACTGCCCAGGTACTTGGTACTGAGGCTTTCGATCGTCACCAGGACGATGTTGTGCTTTTTCGGTGCCCCTTCGTTGGAAATGGTCCGGCGGATGTCCATCGGGTCGCTACCGATGAAACGGGCATTGGGCTCGGCCAACTCGGCGCGCATCTGCCGCGCCACGTCCTCGGCCGGCAGCGTGGCGTAGAACTGCGGGTAGTCCAGCTCGTTGTTGCGGAACGCCGCGAAGAACTGGTACGGGCCGTTGCTCTCCAGCTCGCGAGCATAGGTGTTCCCGCCCTGGGTGCGCGGATGATCCTGGTCAACCAGCAGCCCGGCGAGCAGCGCCATGGCCACCAGACCTGCGCAGCCCAGCAGGCGGCGACGGAAAGCGGGGACTTCGGATGCGCAGATGGCACGCAATGCCTTGGACAGCGCCAGGGTGACGCCCAGCGAGACCGCCGCCAGGATGCTCAGCAGCGAGCCGATGGGATAGGACTCGAGGATGTTGTGCAGGACTTCATCGGAATAGACCAGGTAGTCGACGGCGATGAAGTTGAAGCGGACCCCGAACTCATCCCAGAACAGCCACTCGGCCACCGACGTGAACAGCATCAGGTAGAGGCTGACAAAGAGCACGGCGGTGAGCACCCAGCGCCACGATGCCGCACGCCAGAGCCGCGCAGGAGTCATCAGCAGGAGGACGCCGAGCGGCAGCAAGGCGTAGATCAGGAAGCTCAGATCGTAGAGGACGCCGATGGCGAAAACTGCTACATGCCCCGCTCCCAGGTCCGACAAATGACCCACGAGAAGAACCGTTCGGGTCAGGAAGAACACGATCAGCCACAGCAAGGCGACCAACGCCAGGAAGCGCGTCGGGGCTGAACGGAAAAATTGCATGGGTACTTTCCTTTTCGTCATGCGCCGCCTCTCACGGCCTGCGGCGCCTTTAATGTGCCGAAACCGGCTGGCGGCCGCGACTCTACACCACAGAAGGAAAAGAAATCGTCAAATAAAGCCTGTTGATCTCCGCTGCCTTCTCAATGATTTACGAACCATTTGCCAATGGACCTGACCCGGCTGACCAAAGCCACCACGTCTTTTTCACATGTCCTTGACGAGACCTTGATCGCGCAACTCGATAATGGCGGTAACTGTCGAGCCTGTGTCCATGAACGAACCCCAACGCCCATTTGCCTCTGCCGGACATCGCGAGAACGATGGCGTTGCCAGCAACACGCTCAGTGCCTTTCTGCGCACCCGTATTGCTGAATGGCGGAAGAAGCGCCTGCTTCGACTGGCCCTGCGCGTTGCGGAAGAGCCGATCCTCATGCTCGAAGTCTCCCAGTCGCCAGGCACCTTCTGGCCCGTGCTGCTGGAGCACAGCAACCGGATCATCGTCGCCACCTCCCCGGCCACCGATTCCCTGCTCGCCGCACACCAGAAGCTGCCGAGCGCGATGACGCAGCGCATCAAGACCATGCCCGAGCCCATGGACTACTCCGAACTGGGTGCCGGGTCGGTCGACTGCATCCTGATCTCCGAAGTTCCGCCGACAGACTGCAATGCGGCCACCATTCGCCTGCTGGATCAATTGCACCCTGTCACCCGGGACACCGTGATCCTCTTCGCCCGGGTGGGTCGCCAGCGCTCGCTGAACGAAGCGGGTCAGGCCTGTCCCTGTGGCGCTTCGCCCTCCTCCCATTCCGTGACCCCGAACCCCACCAGCGCGAAAGCCCTGGAACAGGCGTTCCAACGGGTCGGCTTTTCGCAGATCAAGCACTACAACTTCCTGCCCGGCATGGATGGCATCCGAGTTTACGTACTCCGGAAGTAGCGCACCGCCCCCTGGCGGCAGCACGAAGCAATCAGCCACCCGAACCGCCCATCCTCGCACCGCTCCCAGCTTTGGTGGCCAGCACTCCCCGCTCAGTGTTACGCTCGCCTATCAAATGAGAATGACAATTTTTTAACAGCTTTCGAGCGATCATCTCAGCGATTCACCAGCGCTACCCCTCGGTTTGCCGGGGCAGCGTGTCTGACAGAACCTTTCCGGAGTGGCGATTGATGAAAGTACGCGGTGCCTCGTGGGTTATCTTGGGAGCGGTTGGAGCTGCAGCACTACTGGGCATGGGCCCGTCGTTCGCCGCGTCGGACACCGATGGCATCGTTGTCTACAACGCCCAGCACGAATCGCTGACCAAGGCCTGGGTTGAGGGCTTCACCAAAGAGACCGGCATCAAGGTCACCCTGCGCAACGGCGACGACAGCGAACTGGGCAACCAGATCGTCCAGGAAGGAAAAGCCTCTCCGGCCGACGTCTTCCTGACCGAAAACTCCCCGTCGATGGTCCTCGTCGATCATGCCGGTCTTTTCGCCCCGGTGGCCCCCACCACCCTGTCCCAGGTCGGCGCCCCGTATCGACCGGCCAACGGCCACTGGGTAGGCATCGCCGCCCGCTCCACCGTCTTCGTCTACAACAAGAGCATGGTCAAGGAAGCCGATCTGCCCAAGTCGCTCCTCGACCTGGCCGAGCCGCAGTGGATCGGCCACTGGGCTGCGTCCCCGGCCGGTGCGGACTTCCAGGCTATCGTCGGCGCCCTGCTGGAACAGAAAGGCGAGGCGGCGACCCTCGAATGGCTCGAAGCGATGAAGGCTGGCGCCAAGGTCTATCGCGGCAACAACGCCGTGCTCAAGGCCGTCAACGCGGGCCAGATCGACGGTGGCGTGATCTATCACTACTACTTCGTCGGCGATCAGGCCAAGACCGGCGAGAACAGCAACAATGCCGCGCTCCACTACTTCAAGCACAAGGACCCGGGTGCCTTTACCAGCCTCTCCGGCGGCGGCGTCCTGGCTTCCAGCAAACACCCCAAGGAAGCCCAGGCTTTCCTGCAATGGATCACCAGCAAGCAGGGGCAAGCCGTTCTGCGCGACGGCAAATCGTACGAATATGCCGTGGGTGAAGGCGTGCAGTCGAACCCGAAACTCGTCCCGCTGGATCAGCTGGACGCCCCGCTCGTCGACGTGTCCAAGCTGGACAGCCAGAAAGTCGTGGAGCTGATGACCCAGGCAGGCCTGCTGTAAGTGACCGCTCAACAGTTCGGGCCACGGGCCCGTGCCCGAGACGCTGGCGGCGCGGAAGCATCCGCGCCGGTAGCCCCCTCGCGGCGTCTAATGCGCAATGGATCGGGCCAGCAGTGGATGCTGGCCGTCGCGCTTCTGGTGTCTGCGTTTGCGATTCTGCCACTGGCCTTCGTTGCGGCCGCGGGCATTCAGGCCGGCTTTCCCCTCATCGCCAAGCTGGTATTCAGGCCACGGGTTGCGGAGCTGCTATACAACACGCTCCTGCTGATCGCGCTGACCGTTCCGCTTTGCGTGCTCCACGGCGTGGCGATGGCCTGGCTGACCGAGCGCACCCGACTTCCCGGCCGGCGGCTGCTGTCATTGCTGGTCGTCGCGCCGCTGGCTATTCCTGCATTCGTCCACAGTTACGCGTGGGTCAGCCTGGTGCCGTCGCTGCACGGGCTGTTCCCCGCCGTACTGGTCTCGATCATCGCCTACTCCCCGTTCATCTACCTGCCGGCGGCTGCCGCACTAAGACGCCTGGACCCGGTCCTGGAAGACGTCGCCGAGTCGCTGGGAGAACGGCCCTTCACGGTGTTCCGGCGAGTGGTGATGCCCCAACTGCGGGTGGCCATCTGGGGTGGCTCGCTGCTGGTGGGGCTGCATCTGCTGGCGGAATACGGCCTCTTCGCACTGATTCGCTTCGACACCTTCACCACGGCCATCTTCGACCAGTTCCAGTCGTCCTTCAGCGGCCCCGGCGCCAACATGCTGGCCGGCGTCCTGGCCCTGGCCTGCCTGCTGATGCTCACCCTGGAGTCTGCGACCCGAGGCTCGGCCCGTTATGCACGCATTGGCGCCGGCAGCCCGCGAGCGCCTCGTCAGTACCCCCTGAGCAAGACCTGGTCAGCCGTCGCCCTGGTGCTGGGCGCGGCCTTCACCGCGCTGTCGCTCGGCGTTCCCCTGGTCACCCTGGGGAAATGGCTCGCAGCCGGCGGGATCGAGGTCTGGCGCTCCAATGAACTGCTTGTCTGCCTGGGCCAGACCATGCTGCTCGGTGCCGCCGGCGCGCTGCTCACCACCATCGCCGCCGTCCCGATCGCCTGGATCTCCGTGCGCGCACCGAGCAAGCTCCAGCGCATGCTGGAGGGCAGCAACTACGTTGCCAGCGCACTTCCGGGCATCGTGGTCGCACTGGCCCTGGTCAGCCTGACGATCAAGTTCGCCCAACCGCTGTATCAGACTGTCGTCACCGTGTTGCTGGCCTACGTGCTGATGTTCCTGCCCCGTGCGCTGGTCAGCCTCCGTGCGGGGCTCTCCCAGGCGCCCGTCGAACTGGAGAACATCGCCCGCAGCCTCGGCCGCACGCCGATGCAGGCCATCTGGGGTGTCACCATCCGATTCGCTGCGCCCGGCGCCGCCGCAGGTGTCGCCCTGGTGTTTCTGGCGATCGTCAATGAGCTCACCGCGACTCTGCTCCTGTCGCCGAGCGGCACCGCCACCCTGGCCACGGCCTTCTGGGCCAAGACCAGCGAAATCGACTACGCCGCCGCGGCGCCGTACGCCCTGATGATGATCCTGCTGTCCCTTCCGCTGACGGGGCTCCTTTACCATCAATCCAAGCGAGTAGCAGGCCGATGAGCACTCTCGAACTAAAGTCCGTCTCTCGGTTCTTCGGCGCTTACGCAGCGATCGAGAACTTTAGTTTGTCCGTACCGGCGGGCGGTCGGGCGGCGATCGTCGGCCCTTCCGGCTCGGGCAAGACCACCCTGCTGCGTCTGATCGCGGGCTTCGAGGTTCCCGACCAGGGCAGCATCACGCTCGGCGACACGACGCTCGCGGACAGCACGACCTTCATTCCGGCCCATCGCCGACTCATTGGCTACGTGCCGCAGGACGGCGCGCTGTTCCCGCACCTGTCGGTGGCCGAGAACATCGGCTTCGGGTTGCCGAAAAGCATGGAGACCCGCGCGCAGCGGATCGATGAGTTGCTGGATATGGTCTCGCTGAACCGGAACATGGCGCAACGCTGGCCCCATGAACTCTCCGGCGGGCAGCAGCAGCGCGTGGCGCTGGCCAGGGCACTCGCGCAAAGCCCCAAGCTGATGCTCCTCGACGAACCCTTCTCGGCCCTGGACAGCGGCCTGCGCGCCTCCATGCGCAAGGCCGTCACCCAGGTGCTGGGCGATGCCGGCGTCACCGCGATCCTGGTCACCCACGATCAGGAGGAGGCATTGTCGTTCGGCCATCAGTTGGCGGTCATTCGTCAGGGTCGCCTGGTCCAGGCCGGTGCGCCCAAGGCGCTGTACTTCCGGCCGGTCGACGAGGAGACCGCGGCATTCCTGGGGGATGCCCTGGTGTTCCCCGCCGACATCCAGAATGGCTGGGCACAGTGCCCGCTCGGAAAGGTCAGGGTCGACAGCCCCAAGGCGAGCGGCCAGGCGCAGATACTGCTGCGCCCCGAGCAGCTCCACCTGCGGCACGGCGAGACGCTCACCCAGGCTGCGGACGGCTGCTTCGGTACCGTGCTGAGCAGCGACTTCGGCGGCGACAAGTGCTCGGTCATGGTTCAGCTCGAAGCGCCGCACGCCGGCTCTCCCGACAGCTCGGCCGCGCCGTCGATTCACGTCCGGGTGCCGGCGATGGACTGCCCCGACATCGGGATGCGCGTGCACATCGGAGTCAGCGGCGGCGCCCACCTGTTCCCTGCCAGGTAGAGCACCTGGCGCATGACCTCACCGCGCCGGCGGTGAGGTTATTTCCCCTCTGAAGGGCGATGCTGGGCCAGCCCTCAGTCTCAGCTAAGTTTCACCCCGTAGGCTCTCTTTCACGCCAACTGATGCGTAGCCAAAGAGACGCCTCGACATGAATTCCAGTACAAAAGCCAATTGGCTCAATAAAGTCCCCGAGGTGACCCTCGCCTTCTGGGTCATCAAGATCATGTCCACGACCGTGGGCGAGACCTTTGCCGACTTCCTGGCCGTGGATGCGGGCTGGGGCCTTGGCATCACCACGGTGGCCATGGCCGCCCTGTTTGCCGCCGCCTTGACCGGGCAATTGCGTAGCCGCGCCTACATCCCTTGGATCTACTGGCTGACGGTCGTCGTGGTGAGCATCCTCGGAACCCAGCTGACCGACATCCTCACCGACGTGCTGGACGTCAGCCTGTACACCAGTACCGCGGTGTTCGCAGGCCTGCTCGCGGTCAACTTCGCCGTCTGGTACGCCGTCGAACGGAACCTTTCCATTCGCGAGATCGTCACCCCGCGCCGCGAACTCTTCTACTGGACCACTGTGCTGTGCACCTTCGCCCTGGGCACCGCCGCCGGCGACCTTGCCACCGAAGCGCTGAGCATGGGCTTCACCGTCGGCGCCTTCCTGTTCGGCGGACTGATCGCGGCGACCTTCGCGGCCTGGCGCTTCGGGGTCAGCCCGGTGCTGGGCTTCTGGATCGCCTACATCCTCACCCGCCCGTTCGGTGCGTCGCTCGGTGACCTTCTCACCCAAGCCAAGAACTACGGAGGCCTGGGCATGGGCGCCACCTGGACCAGCGCCATCTTCCTCTGCGTGATTCTCATCCTGGTAACGGTTGCCCAGCTGGGCGCCAACAAATCCCTCGCTCAATCGAATGCTTCGTAAAGGAACCATCATGCCCAACTTCAAGAATGTGACCTGTAAAATCGCGCTGGCTTGCGCCATCGCCCTCCTCGGTCTCGCCGCCGGCTGCTCCAAGCAGAGCGAGCCCGCCGCTGGCGCCACTGCACAAGCCGCTGCTTCTGCCAACAGCGCAACGAAACTTGGCGATCTTTCCGAGTTCCGTACTATCGCCATCGATGTATCGGCGCTGGTGGACAAGAACGAGCTGGCGAATGCCAAGGCTCGCATCAAGGACCTGGAGCTCGCCTGGGACAACGCCGAAGCCGGCATCAAGCCCCGCGCCGCCAGTGACTGGCACCTCCTCGACAAGGCCATCGACCGCTCGCTCGACGCCCTGCGCGACAGCAGCCCGCAGCAGGCCACCTGCAAGGCTGCGATGGATGATCTGGTGAAAACCTTCGACCAACTCCAGGGCAAGCCTCAGGCGTAATCCTCGGAGGGCTTCCCCTACGCGGGGCTCTCGTCAGATGATTAGGGCAATGCACGGCGACTCGACCGGTCGGCCGTGCATTGCCCGTTCTGATTCTCCGAGGCAGGGACATGCGAATTCTGTTGGTCGAAGACGACCCTATGATTGGCGAGGCCATTGAAGGCGCCTTGAAAGACGCCGGCTACGCCGTGGATTGGGTCAATGATGGGCTGACTGCGCTTTCCGCCGTCGGTACCCATGCCTACGACCAGGTGCTGCTCGACCTGGGGTTGCCGGGACGGGACGGGCTTGGTGTCCTCGAAACGCTCAGGGCGCAGGACAACCCCGTGCCCCTGCTGATCATCACCGCGCGGGACAGCCTGGACGACCGCCTGAGAGGCCTGGATGGCGGGGCTGATGACTACCTGCTGAAACCATTCGAAATGGCCGAACTGCTCGCTCGCATGCGCGCGGTGATGCGGCGCAAGGGGGGCAGCGGATCGCCCGTGCTGAGTAACGGTGTGGTGTCGCTGGATCCGGTGTCGAAGCAGGCCAGCAGTGCCGAGGCCCAGGACGTCCAGCTTTCCAATCGGGAGTTCAGCCTGCTGCAGGCATTGCTGATACGCCCTGGTGCAATCCTGTCGCGCAGCGACCTGGAAGACCGCATCTACGGATGGGGGCATGAAGTGGAGAGCAATGCGGTCGAGTTTCTGATCCATGCCTTGCGGCGAAAGCTGGGCAACCAGGTCATCAAGAACGTCAGGGGAATGGGATGGATGGTCTCAAAAGGCGATTGAACGAGTCGGTGCAGTTCCGGCTCTCCGCCGCGCTGTCAGTGACCATCCTGATCGTTGCCCTGCTGGCCGGTATCTTCGCCTTCGTCTCCGCCTATGACGAGGCGCTGGAGATGCAGGACAACACCCTCAAGCAGGTTGCGGCGCTGTTCGAACGTCAGCAGATGACCCTGAGCTATCCCACCGATATGCCCGTCATCGCTGGCGACAACGAAGAAACCCGCGTCGTCGTTCAATACCTGGCTGATAGCGCGAAAGCCCCGAGAACCAGCGATAACAGCCTGCCGCTGCCACTTCCCACGGCTCTCCCTGACGGCTTCTCGACCCAGAAGGTGGCCGATGAGCAGTTTCGCGTCCTGGTCCGGACCACCGCCTCGGGCGAACGCATCGCCATCACCCAGGAGACCGAAAGCCGCGACCGGGATGCCCGGGAAAGCGCATGGCGCGGCCTGCTGCCCTTCGTGATTCTCATACCCGTACTGCTGCTGGTGGTGGCCGACCTGATTCGCAAACTGTTCCGCCCCATCGCCACGCTGGCGGAGCAGATCGATCGACGGGACGAGCAGGACATGGCCCCTATCGACGCGAATTATCTGCCGACGGAAGTTCGCTCCTTTGCGCTGGCGATCAACCGACTTCTGGGGCGGGTATCGAAGTCGATGGAGTCGCAACGCCGATTCGTCGCCGATGCGGCCCATGAATTGCGCTCCCCGCTGACCGCTCTCTCCCTGCAGGCGGAGCGGCTGGCGGCCACGGAGATGTCGGAGCAGGCCAGGGAACGCCTGGCAAAACTGCGCCAGGGAATCGATCGCGGCAGGAACCTGATCGATCAGTTGTTGATGCTCGCCAGTGCCCAGTCCTCGTCACTTTGCGCAGCGTCTCCCGTCTCGATCCATGATATCTACCGTTCGGTTCTGGAGGACCTGCTGCCCCTGGCCGACAAGAAGCAGATCGACCTGGGTGTGGACGGCGAGGATTGCCAGATCGTCGCGAACGAATTCGACCTGCAGGCGCTGGTAAAGAACCTGGCCGACAACGCAGTGCGATATACGCCCGCCGGAGGGAAAGTCGATCTTCTGGTGCTCCACCAGGGAGATAAGGTCGTACTGCAGGTCAGGGACACCGGCCCCGGCATTCCGGAATCCGAACGCGAGCGCGTGTTCGATGCGTTCTACCGAGTCCCCGGTCACCCGGAGATCGGGTCAGGGCTGGGGCTGTCGATCGTAAAGACAATTGCCACCCGTATCGGGGCAACCGTCCGACTGGACTTCACCGATCGTGAAGCCGGGACCGGGCTCTGTGTCTCGCTCGAATTCAAGGCGTACGTCGCCTGACAGCCTCCAGCCGCGCCCTGGTATGACGTGACAACAAGCGAGGGTTATGCCAATGAGCAAGAATGGCGTTCATCCTGCTGTACTGATCACGATGCCGCACAGCCACTACAGCGAAAAGGCGCGCTGGGCGCTCGACAGGCTATCACTGCCCTATCAGGAGCAACCGCATATACCGCTGCTGCATCGCCTGGCCACAAAGCGCAATGGCGGCAGTAGTGTGCCGGTGCTGGTTCACGGGGCTGCGTATTTCACCGACTCCACCGACATCCTGATGCATGCGGACCGTGCCTGCGGTGGCGACTTGCTGTATCCGCTCGATACCGGCCAACGGCAGGAAGTCGAAGCACTTGAAACCCGATTCGACGAAGATCTTGGCATTCACGCGCGGCGCTGGGCCTATGCGCAATTGCTGACGGAGCGCACTTTGCTCCGACAAGCGATGTCGCGAGGCGTACCTTCGCTGGAGGCGACCCTGCTTCCACTGATCCTGCCAGCGATCGTACAGGTCATTCGCAAAGCGCTCAGAATCACGCCAGAAAGCTCAGCTCGCTCCCTTGATCGGGTGCGCAGTCTATTCAAGGAAGTGGGTGATCGCCTGGAGGATGGGCGACAGTACTTGGTCGCCGATCGCTTCACCGCAGCAGACCTGACCTTTGCCGCACTCGCCGCGCCTGTGCTCTTCCCTGCCGGCTACCGTGCCGCCTACCCCGCCCTGTATGACGTCCCCGCCACGATGCGCAACGAAGTCCTACGCCTGCGAGACACCCCCGCAGGAAGATTCGCCCTGCGCCTGTACCAGCAGGAACGCAACCAAACGCTCCCCGGGCATTGCACCCCGTAGGAGCGGGCCATGCCCGCAATCGCTGCCGTAGCATGGCGCACATTGGACTCCGGTGAGCGCCGTGAGTACGCGCAACTTTCCCGCGCGCAAAAGCAAAACCCCCGGCCAGCGATGCTGACCAGGGGTCTTGGGATAGGAGCTTGACGATGACCTACTCTCACATGGGGAAACCCCACACTACCATCGGCGATGCGTCGTTTCACTGCTGAGTTCGGGATGGGATCAGGTGGTTCCAACGCTCTATGGTCGTCAAGCAATTCTTTAGGACGCTCGTGGCTTGCGCACACGCTCATCCGAATTCGGGTATGTGACAGGTAATTTGCGGTTCACACGAACTTTCGGTTCGTTACGTCTTCACCGTACAACACGCAAATTGTTTGGGTGTTATATGGTCAAGCCTCACGGGCAATTAGTATCGGTTAGCTCAACGCCTCACAGCGCTTACACACCCGACCTATCAACGTCGTAGTCTTCGACGGCCCTTCAGGGGAATCAAGTTCCCAGTGAGATCTCATCTTGAGGCTAGTTTCCCGCTTAGATGCTTTCAGCGGTTATCTATTCCGAACATAGCTACCCGGCAATGCCACTGGCGTGACAACCGGAACACCAGAGGTTCGTCCACTCCGGTCCTCTCGTACTAGGAGCAGCCCCTCTCAAATCTCAAACGTCCACGGCAGATAGGGACCGAACTGTCTCACGACGTTCTAAACCCAGCTCGCGTACCACTTTAAATGGCGAACAGCCATACCCTTGGGACCGGCTTCAGCCCCAGGATGTGATGAGCCGACATCGAGGTGCCAAACACCGCCGTCGATATGAACTCTTGGGCGGTATCAGCCTGTTATCCCCGGAGTACCTTTTATCCGTTGAGCGATGGCCCTTCCATACAGAACCACCGGATCACTAAGACCTACTTTCGTACCTGCTCGACGTGTCTGTCTCGCAGTCAAGCGCGCTTTTGCCTTTATACTCTACGACCGATTTCCGACCGGTCTGAGCGCACCTTCGTACTCCTCCGTTACTCTTTAGGAGGAGACCGCCCCAGTCAAACTGCCCACCATACACTGTCCTCGATCCGGATAACGGACCAGAGTTAGAACCTCAAGCATGCCAGGGTGGTATTTCAAGGTTGGCTCCACGCAGACTGGCGTCCACGCTTCAAAGCCTCCCACCTATCCTACACAAGCAGGCTCAAAGTCCAGTGCAAAGCTACAGTAAAGGTTCACGGGGTCTTTCCGTCTAGCCGCGGATACACTGCATCTTCACAGCGATTTCAATTTCACTGAGTCTCGGGTGGAGACAGCGCCGCCATCGTTACGCCATTCGTGCAGGTCGGAACTTACCCGACAAGGAATTTCGCTACCTTAGGACCGTTATAGTTACGGCCGCCGTTTACCGGGGCTTCGATCAAGAGCTTCGCTTTCGCTAACCCCATCAATTAACCTTCCGGCACCGGGCAGGCGTCACACCCTATACGTCCACTTTCGTGTTTGCAGAGTGCTGTGTTTTTAATAAACAGTCGCAGCGGCCTGGTATCTTCGACCGACATGGGCTTACGCAGTAAATGCTTCACCCTCATCGGCGCACCTTCTCCCGAAGTTACGGTGCCATTTTGCCTAGTTCCTTCACCCGAGTTCTCTCAAGCGCCTTGGTATTCTCTACCCAACCACCTGTGTCGGTTTGGGGTACGGTTCCTAGTTACCTGAAGCTTAGAAGCTTTTCCTGGAAGCATGGCATCAACCACTTCATCGTCTAAAAGACGACTCGTCATCAGCTCTCGGCCTTGAACACCCGGATTTGCCTAAGTGTTCGGCCTACCACCTTAAACTTGGACAACCAACGCCAAGCTGGCCTAGCCTTCTCCGTCCCTCCATCGCAGTAACTAGAAGTACAGGAATATTAACCTGTTTCCCATCGACTACGCTCTTCAGCCTCGCCTTAGGGACCGACTAACCCTGCGTCGATTAACGTTGCGCAGGAACCCTTGGTCTTTCGGCGTGGGAGTTTTTCACTCCCATTGTCGTTACTCATGTCAGCATTCGCACTTCTGATACCTCCAGCAAGCTTCTCAACTCACCTTCACAGGCTTACAGAACGCTCCTCTACCGCGCATCTTGCGATGCACCCGTAGCTTCGGTGTATGGTTTGAGCCCCGTTACATCTTCCGCGCAGGCCGACTCGACTAGTGAGCTATTACGCTTTCTTTAAAGGGTGGCTGCTTCTAAGCCAACCTCCTAGCTGTCTAAGCCTTCCCACATCGTTTACCACTTAACCATAACTTTGGGACCTTAGCTGACGGTCTGGGTTGTTTCCCTTTTCACGACGGACGTTAGCACCCGCCGTGTGTCTCCCACGCTGACACTTCCAGGTATTCGGAGTTTGCATCGGTTTGGTAAGTCGGGATGACCCCCTAGCCGAAACAGTGCTCTACCCCCTGGAGTGATACGTGAGGCGCTACCTAAATAGCTTTCGAGGAGAACCAGCTATCTCCGAGCTTGATTAGCCTTTCACTCCGATCCACAAGTCATCCCCTACCTTTTCAACGGGAGTGGGTTCGGTCCTCCAGTCAGTGTTACCTAACCTTCAACCTGCTCATGGATAGATCGCCCGGTTTCGGGTCTATACCCAGCGACTAAAACGCCCTATTAAGACTCGCTTTCGCTACGCCTTCCCTATACGGTTAAGCTCGCCACTGAATATAAGTCGCTGACCCATTATACAAAAGGTACGCAGTCACCTAACAAAGTAGGCTCCCACTGCTTGTACGCATACGGTTTCAGGTTCTATTTCACTCCCCTCTCCGGGGTTCTTTTCGCCTTTCCCTCACGGTACTGGTTCACTATCGGTCAGTCAGTAGTATTTAGCCTTGGAGGATGGTCCCCCCATATTCAGACAAAGTTTCTCGTGCTCCGTCCTACTCGATTTCACTTCAAAGAACCTTTCACATACGGGGCTATCACCCACTATGGCCGCACTTTCCAGAGCGTTCTGTTAGATTCAAAGAAGCTTAAGGGCTAGTCCCCGTTCGCTCGCCACTACTAAGGGAATCTCGGTTGATTTCTTTTCCTCAGGGTACTTAGATGTTTCAGTTCCCCTGGTTCGCCTCTTGCACCTATGTATTCAGTACAAGATACCCGAGTTATCTCGGGTGGGTTTCCCCATTCAGAGATCTCCGGATCAAAGTCTGTTTGCCGACTCCCCGAAGCTTATCGCAGGCTACCACGTCTTTCATCGCCTCTGACTGCCAAGGCATCCACCGTATGCGCTTCTTCACTTGACCATATAACCCCAAGCAATCTGGTTATTGTCTCGAACGTGAAGACGACATTCGCCGAAAATTCGCGCTTGAACTCGCAAATTTTACCTTGACTTGAATAATCACCAGTGAAAGAGATTATTCAGTCTACTTCTATCACATACCCAAATTTTTAAAGAACAGTTCTGGCACAAAGACCAGACATCAATGTTCGTTCATCCTGAACATTCATGTCTGAGCTTTCGACGATTTTTAATGGTGGAGCCAAGGAGGATCGAACTCCTGACCTCCTGCGTGCAAAGCAGGCGCTCTCCCAGCTGAGCTATGGCCCCGTATCGGATCAGCAGCACACCACAACAATTGGTGGGTCTGGGCAGATTCGAACTGCCGACCTCACCCTTATCAGGGGTGCGCTCTAACCAACTGAGCTACAGACCCAATCGTTCGGGCTTAGCAGGCCGTCGACCTCACCCGCTCTCTACCTCAGAGCCGGGGGCGCGCTCAAACCAACCGAGCAGCAAACCTATCGTCTAACCAGTGAATCAAGCAATTCGTGTGGGAGCTTATGAAGAAGCTGCGATCTTCGATTAAGGAGGTGATCCAGCCGCAGGTTCCCCTACGGCTACCTTGTTACGACTTCACCCCAGTCATGAATCACTCCGTGGTAACCGTCCCCCTTGCGGTTAGACTAGCTACTTCTGGAGCAACCCACTCCCATGGTGTGACGGGCGGTGTGTACAAGGCCCGGGAACGTATTCACCGTGACATTCTGATTCACGATTACTAGCGATTCCGACTTCACGCAGTCGAGTTGCAGACTGCGATCCGGACTACGATCGGTTTTATGGGATTAGCTCCACCTCGCGGCTTGGCAACCCTCTGTACCGACCATTGTAGCACGTGTGTAGCCCTGGCCGTAAGGGCCATGATGACTTGACGTCATCCCCACCTTCCTCCGGTTTGTCACCGGCAGTCTCCTTAGAGTGCCCACCATGACGTGCTGGTAACTAAGGACAAGGGTTGCGCTCGTTACGGGACTTAACCCAACATCTCACGACACGAGCTGACGACAGCCATGCAGCACCTGTGTTCCGATTCCCGAAGGCACTCTCGCATCTCTGCAAGATTCCGGACATGTCAAGGCCAGGTAAGGTTCTTCGCGTTGCTTCGAATTAAACCACATGCTCCACCGCTTGTGCGGGCCCCCGTCAATTCATTTGAGTTTTAACCTTGCGGCCGTACTCCCCAGGCGGTCGACTTATCGCGTTAGCTGCGCCACTAAGATCTCAAGGATCCCAACGGCTAGTCGACATCGTTTACGGCGTGGACTACCAGGGTATCTAATCCTGTTTGCTCCCCACGCTTTCGCACCTCAGTGTCAGTATCAGTCCAGGTGGTCGCCTTCGCCACTGGTGTTCCTTCCTATATCTACGCATTTCACCGCTACACAGGAAATTCCACCACCCTCTACCGTACTCTAGTCAGGCAGTTATGGATGCAGTTCCCAGGTTGAGCCCGGGGATTTCACATCCATCTTACCAAACCACCTACGCGCGCTTTACGCCCAGTAATTCCGATTAACGCTTGCACCCTTCGTATTACCGCGGCTGCTGGCACGAAGTTAGCCGGTGCTTATTCTGTTGGTAACGTCAAAACAGCAAGGTATTAACTTACTGCCCTTCCTCCCAACTTAAAGTGCTTTACAATCCGAAGACCTTCTTCACACACGCGGCATGGCTGGATCAGGCTTTCGCCCATTGTCCAATATTCCCCACTGCTGCCTCCCGTAGGAGTCTGGACCGTGTCTCAGTTCCAGTGTGACTGATCATCCTCTCAGACCAGTTACGGATCGTCGCCTTGGTAGGCCTTTACCCCACCAACTAGCTAATCCGACCTAGGCTCATCTGATAGCGCAAGGCCCGAAGGTCCCCTGCTTTCTCCCGTAGGACGTATGCGGTATTAGCGTTCCTTTCGAAACGTTGTCCCCCACTACCAGGCAGATTCCTAGGCATTACTCACCCGTCCGCCGCTGAATCCGGGAGCAAGCTCCCATCATCCGCTCGACTTGCATGTGTTAGGCCTGCCGCCAGCGTTCAATCTGAGCCATGATCAAACTCTTCAGTTCAATACTGCTTGGGTTTTGAGAAAACCCTAAACTTGGCTCAGCAATCGCATGCTCTATTTAAAGAGCTAAAACTCTCGAATTCACGAGTGTTACTTGCGTTGCTGATAATCAGTCGATCATCAGTCTTACATCACAAGCACCCACACGAATTGCTTGATTCGACTTGTTAAAGAGCAGTTGGTCAAGGCTTTCGTCTCAACCGAGGCGCGCATTCTACGCTAACCTCATCTTCCGTCAAGCTTTATTTTTCGAAAATTTCTTTTCTACTCAATCGCTTGGGCTTCCGAGAAGTCAAACCTCTCATCAGCGGGAGGCGCATTCTACAGCGATCAAGCTCACTGTCAAGCACCTCGGCGATCTTCCTTTCAGCTCGCTGCCGGAGCAGCCAATGGAAAGCGGCAAGTGAATCACCTGCCTGATCACCACCCTCAACTCCGAATCTCTGTAAGTACTTGATTTTCAAGTTCTTTCAGCGCTTCGTCGCTGGGAGTGGTGCGCATTATAGGGACTGAAAAGAGCCCGTCAACGACTTTTTGCAGAAAGATGACAAAGGGACTCTCCCCCTTCTCTTATATAGGTATGACATCAATATCGATCAGCTCGGCTCCCGTTCCTGCTGACTGCTTTCTTGCCCATCAGCTCCAGAAGCACGGAAACGTACACGCACATTCAATCCCCGCCCTCCGGCACCGGCATCCAGGGTCAATTCGGCCCGATGCTGTTCGGCAATCTTGGCGACGATGGACAGGCCAAGCCCGCTACCTTGGGGCAGCTTCTCTCCCTGGCCTCGATAAAAGCGCTCCAGTACTCGCCCACGCTCACCCTCAGGGATACCTGGGCCGTCGTCGCTGACTTCTAGGACGACGTTCTGCCCATCACGCACAACGGACAAATTGATCGTGCTGCCCGGCGCATGCCGTATGGCGTTGTCGACCAGGTTATTGAGCAGGATGCTCAGGCCGTTGGCGTCGCCCGGCACCGACAGGTCCTCGGCATGCACCAGGCCAAGATCGTTGCCGCTCAGATCGGATTGGCGAATGCGATCGCTGATCACCTGCTTGCACAAGGGAAGCAGCGGCACCGGCTGCAGGGGCGCACACTGGGCTTCCGGCTCCAGCCGCGCAAGGGTCAGCAACTGCTGCGCAAGATGGGCCAGGCGCGATACCCCTCGCTGCAACTGCTGCAGCGCCGCCTTCCGCTCCGCCTCATCCTCGGCCCGCTGGGCCAGATCGGCCTGGATACTCAACGCCATGATCGGGGTACGCAGTTCATGAGCCGCGTCGGCGATGAAGTGCCGCTGCAGGGTGAATGACTGGTCCAGCCGCTGGAGCAGGGAGTTCAGTTCGGTCACCAACGGGCTGATCTCGCTGGGCAGGTCAGTGTCCTTGATTGGCACCATGCTATTGGCGTTGCGCTGCGCCAGCTCGGCAACGATGCGATGCAGCGGCTTGAGGCCATAGCCGATCCCAAACCAGAGGAACAGCGCCAGTAGCGGCAGCAACGACAGCACCGGCCAGAGCAGGTGCACCGCCAGACCGGCCAGGGCCTCCCAGCGTGCGTCCTGGGCCTGGGCTACGCGGATCAGGCGATCGCCTCGCTGGGTGACGATGGTGTGCCAGGTCTGCCCCTGGTAGGACAGGTCGCTGACCCCCACCACCGTGGCGGCCGGCAATTGCAACGCCGGGTCGGAGCTGTAGTGCAGTTGTCCCTGGCTGTCCCAGACCTGCAATAACACCTCGTCCTGCTTCTCTTCCTCGGCATCACTGAGACGATGGCGGTGCCTGTCGAGGGACACCTGTTCGCCGGAGAGACTCACATGCCGGGCGATGTAGCGCATTTGGTCGTTGAGCAGGTCGCCCAGCTCCAACAAGGCTCCCCAGTAGGTGCCGACGCTGGCCAGGGCACCGGCCGCGAAGGTGGCGGGCAACAACCACAACAGCAGCCGGCGGCGCAGGGAATTCATTGATCCTCCCCGATGTGGTAGCCGACCCCACGTACCGAGCGGATGACCTCCGCACCGAGCTTCTTGCGCAGGTTGAAGATGTGCACCTGCACCGCGTTGCTGCCTATCTCCTCTCCCCAGCCGTAGAGACGATCCTCCAGTTGCTCGCGCGACAGGATGCGCTCCGGTCCGCGCATGAGTTCGTGCAACACCGAAAACTCCTTGGCCGAGACACTGACCGGCTCGTCACGCAGCCACAGCTGGTGGCTGACCGGGTCCAGGCGCAGCGGACCGGCGCGCAGCTCACTTTGCACCTGCCCCGCCTGGCGACGGCTGATGGCCCGTATGCGCGCGAGCAGCTCCTCGATGGCGAAGGGTTTCACCAGGTAGTCGTCGGCACCGCAATCCAGTCCGGCCACACGGTCCACCAGTTGATCGCGGGCCGTGATGATGATCACCGGGATCTCGTCGCCGCGCTGACGCAAACGCCGCAGGACGTGCATACCGTCTTCGCGGGGCAAACCGAGGTCGAGCAGCAGCACGGCATAGTCGGTAGTCTCCAGGGCCAGCAGCGCCGACTTGCCATCCTGAACCCAATCCGCGCTGTAGCCTTCCTTGCGCAGGCCCTGCTGCAGGCCCGCGCCGATCATTGTGTCGTCTTCCGCCAGTAGCAGGCGCATAGCGTTCTCCGAAGTTCACCGCATCAGGACGGGCACCTGCCCCGCCGCGCTGAGTTTGCGGGCGCGTATGCCGACATCCAATACCTGCATGCTCGCACGGCGATTTTTAAGATGGTTTTAAGCCAGCATTTTCTAATGTCTGCCTGCCCGCCGAATGGCTTCCCCTCAACCTGTCACGCGCATGCAGAAGATCCTGTTCCCAGCCCTGGCCCTGCTCGCCAGTTGCACGACCTACCACCCGGAGCCCCTGGCTCCGGCACAGATGCTCGCGGCTTTCGAGGCGCGCGACCTGAACGACCCGCACCTGCGCCAATACATCTGCGCCCACTCGAACAACTCGTATCCCGGTTGGACGCCAGACACCCTGACCCTCGCTGCCTTCTATTACAGCACCGAGCTGGACGCGACCCGCGCCCACTATTCGGCCAGCCTGGCGGCGGTGGAGAGCGCCGGCGAGCGGCCCAATCCGACACTCTCGTTACCGACGCAGTATACCGCTGCGACACCCAAGCCCTGGACCTACGGCCTGGCCCTGGACATCCCCATCGAAACCGCGGGCAAGCGCGGTTACCGGATCGCCCAGGCGCAGCAGCTTTCCAACGCCGCACAGCGGGCAATCGGCCAGACCGCCTGGAAGGTTCGCAGTCAGTTGCACGCAGCTCTGCTCGATCTGTACGCCAGCCAGCAGCGCGAAAACCTGCTGCAACAGCAGGTGGGATTGCAGCAGGAACTGGAAGCGATGACCGGGCAACGCGCCCGGCAGGGCGAAGTGTCGCCCGCCGAGGCGAATCAGCAGCGCATGGCGCTGATGCGCGCCGAGAGCGATCTTGCCACAGCCCATCAGTCCGGACTCGACGCACGCAGCCGGGTTGCCAACGCCATCGGCATCCCGCTTGCGGCCTTCGAAGCCATCAACCCCGACCTGAGCCAGTTCGAACGCACTCCTCCTGCGATCCCGGCCGGCAGTGCACGGCGCGAGGCCATTCTCAATCGCGCCGACCTGCGCGCCGCGCTGGACGACTACGAAGCAAGCCAGGCCGCCCTGCAACTGGAGATCGCCCGGCAGTACCCGAATCTCTCGCTCGGCATGGGTTATTCGTTCGACCAGGGACAGGACAAGTACAGCCTCACTCCTGGCGTGGTCAATCTGCCTCTGTTCAACCACAACCAGGGCGCCATCGCCCAGGCCCAGGCGCAGCGCAAGGAGGCCGCCGTCAAAGTCGAAGCGCTGCAGGAGCAGGCTATCAACGCGACCGCCTCCGCGCTGCGCAACTACGACGCCGCCCGGCAAAGACTGAACCTTCTCGACCGCCTCGCGGCTAACCAGTCTGCCGCCCGTGAAGCCGATCAGCGCGCGTTCGCCAGCGGCGAGACGGACCGCCTGGCGGTGCGTCAGGCCGACCTGGCCGCCAGTCTTGACACCCTCTCGCACCTGGACGCCCAGGTGCAACTGCAACAAGCCCTTCTGCAACTTGAAAACGCCCTGCAACGCCCCCTGCAGGACGGCCACCGCCTTTCATTCACCGATTCTGGAGATCGCCGGCCATGAAAAGACGTCCCGGCCTGCTGCCATGGCTGGTTACCGCCTCCGCTGCCACCTCCGCCGCGCTGGCGGCCTGGCTCTACCTGCAACCCGTGCCGCCGCCCGCTCAGTTGCCGGCGGCGCCCACCTGGCTGACCAACGAGGCGGGCCTCACGCTGGTCACGCTGGACCCGGCCACCCTTGCCCGAAGCGGTATCCAGACCGCCATGCTCGCCTCAATCGAACACCAGGCCGAGCAGCTCGCCTATGGCAGCGTTCCAGACATCCAGCCGCTCACCGACCTGCACAGCCGGTACCGCACCGCCCAGGGTGATTTCGGGGCGGCCCAGGCCGCCGCCACCGCATCGAACCAGGAACTGAAACGCAGCCGGGCGCTGGCGCGGGACGCCGGGAACGTATCGGAGAAGGGCCTGCAGGCGGCTGCGGCCACCGCCAGCGCCGACCAGGCCAAACTGGAAACCGCGCGGAGTACGGTGCAGGCATTACGGGCCAACGCCGTCCAGCAGTTCGGGGAACCCGTGGCGCAATTGCTCGCGATGCAGCCCTCGGCCGAACTGAATCGTTTGCTGAACCACCAGGACACCTTGCTGCGTATCGCCCTTCCGGCACAAGGCAAGGGTACGCCGCCACGGCGCATCAGCGTCGAGGACGATTCCGGGCAACGGGTGCAGGCTGATCTCCTTTCGGCCGCCCCGCAGAGCGACCCGAACCTGGCCGGACAGGTCTACCTCTACCGCAGCACCACCCCCCTGCCATTCGGCTCCCGCTTGCTGGCCCATCTGCCCGTGGCACAGCGCGCGGCCAGTGGCGTGCTGATTCCGCAGGATGCGGTGGTCTGGTTCGGCGCCATTCCCTGGGCCTATGTGCAGACCGAGGCTGGTCATTTCCTCCGGCGGCCGCTGAGCGACCCGCGCCCGGTGTCGGGCGGCTACTTCGTCGGCAGCGGCTTCAAGGCTGGCGAACAGGTCGTGGTGCGCGGCGCGCAGATGCTGCTCTCGGAGGAGCAGCGCCCGCAGATCGCCGCATCCGCCTGCAAAGACCCCGAATGCGACGACTGACCCCGGTAGCCACCCAACCATGCTGAATTCCGTGATCCGTTTCGCCATCCACCTGCGCGGCGTGGTGATCGCCCTCGCCTGCCTGCTGGTGGGTTATGGCCTGTACAGCCTGACCCAGGCGCGCCAGGACGTGTTCCCCGAGTTCGCTCCGCCGCAGACAGTGATCCAGACGGAAGCGCCCGGCCTGACCTCGGAGCAGGTCGAAGTACTGGTCAGCCAGCCCATCGAAAATGCCATGGCCGGCACCCTGGGCGTGGCGACCCTGCGCTCGAAGTCACTGCAGGGCCTCTCCATGGTGACCCTCACCTTCAAGGACGGCACCGATATCTACCAGGCACGGCAACTCACCGCCGAGCGACTCGCCGCACTGACCAGCAGCCTGCCCCGCGAAGCCAGGGCACCGACGCTACTGCCGCTGACCTCCTCCACCAGCGTCACCCTGGTTGCAGCCCTCACCTCGAAGCAGCGCTCGCTGATGGACCTGCACACGCTGGCCGAATGGACCGTACGGCCTCAGCTGCTGCGCGTGCCGGGCGTGGCCGATGTGATCGTGTTCGGTGGCGATGCGCGGCAACTGCAGATTCACGTGCAACCCGAACGCCTGGTGCGCTACGGCCTGTCGCTGCAGGACGTGCTCGGCGCGGCCCAGCGAGCAACCGGCGTGCGCGGCGGCGGCTACATCGAAAGCGCCAACCAGCGGATCGTGCTGAGCACCGAAGGGCAGACACTGCGCCCCGAGCAACTGGCTCAGGTGGTGCTGCGCTACCAGAACGGCCAGCCGTTGCGCCTGGGCGACGTCGCCACTGTCGAGATCGGTGCGGAGCCGGCGGTGGGCGCCGCGGCGGTGGATGGCGAGCCCGGCGTCTCGCTGATGGTCGAGAGCCAGTACGGTATCGACATGAAGAGCGTCTCGACGGGTGTCGAGCAGGCCCTGGCGGCACTGAAACCGCAGCTGGAGCGCGAAAAGGTCGAGCTGCACGCCGACGTGTTCCGCCCGGCCAGCTTCATCGAAAGCGCCATGGGGCATCTGCGCAACGCCCTGCTGCTGGGTGGCGTGCTGGTAATCGCGGTGCTCTTCCTGTTCCTGCTCGATGCGCGCACGGCGATCATTTCCGCCACGGCCATTCCGCTGTCGATGCTCACCGCCACCCTCCTCCTGCAGCACTTCGGGGTGAGCCTGAACACCATGACCCTCGGCGGCCTGGCGATCGCCCTGGGCGAGGTCGTGGACGACGCCGTGGTGGACGTCGAGAACATCTTCCGCCGCCTGCGCGAGAACCAGGCCCTGGGCTTCCCGCGATCAGCGGCCAGCGTTGTGCTAACCGCCTCGCTGGAAGTGCGCGGTGCGGTGGTCTACGCCACCCTGATCGTGGCCGTGGCCTTCCTTCCGGTCCTGAGCCTGAGCGGCATCGCCGGCAAGCTCTTCGCGCCACTCGGCATCGCCTACATCCTGGCCATCCTCGCCTCCCTGCTGGTGGCCCTGACAGTCACGCCGGCACTGGCCTTCCTGTTGCTGACCCGACGTCCGCTGCGCAGCGACGAGCCCGCGCTGCTGCTACGCCTGAAAACCCGCTACCTGACAGTGCTGGCCAAGGTCGAGCCCCATCAGCGCGGAATTCTTTGCGGCGTCTTCCTGCTCTGCGGCGGCGCCATCGCCTGCCTGCCGTTCATGAACGGCGACTTCATCCCGCAGCTCAACGAGGGCCATTACCTGGTGCACATGGCCCTGGCGCCGGGCTCGTCCCTTCAGGAATCGATGCGTGTGGGAGGTCAGGTAAGCAAGGCACTCGCCGCGGTGCCCGGGGTACGCCTGGTGTCGCAACGGGCCGGCCGGGCCACCGAGGTGGTCGACCCTACCGGTGTGAACATCAGTGAATTCGAGGTAGACCTCAAGCGCACCTCCCCCGAGGAGCAGCGCCAGGCTCTCCTCGGCATCCAGCAGGCGCTGGCGGGCTTCCCCGGCCTGATCACGTCGGTGAACACCTTTCTCGCCGAACGCATCGACGAGAGCATCTCCGGGGTCACCGCGCCGGTGGTCATCAACGTCTTCGGACCCGATCTCGACCTGATCGAGCACAAGGCCAATGAAATCGCCATGCTGGTCGGCTCCATCCCCGGTGCCATTGGCGTCCGTGTGGAAGCCGCGCAGTACGCTCCGCAGCTGACCCTGCGCCTGATCCCGGAGCAATTGACCCGCTACGGTTTCGCCCCGCTGGATGTGCTGGACGCCATCCAGGCGGCCTATGAGGGCATCGATGTCGCCCAGGTCTACGAAGGCGCCCAGGCCTACAAGGTCAATGTGTCCCTGGCCCCCTCGGCGCGCCAGGACCTGACCCGTATCGCCGACCTGCCGCTGCGCAGTCCGGCGGGCATCACGGTGCCGCTCGGGCAACTGGCGCAGATCAGCCAGAGCAGCAGCCGTTACCAGATCCAGCACAGCGACGGCCAGCGGGTGCAGACCGTGTCCTCCGCCGTGCGCGGACGCGCGGTCAGCGACTTCGTCGCCGAAGCGCGCCAACGCATCGCAAGCCAGGTCAGGCTGCCCGATGGGGTCTACGTGCTGTTCGCCGGCGAAGACCAGGCCCGCAGCCAGTCGGAGAACGACCTGCTGGTATACAGCCTGCTCGCCACGCTGGGCGTCGTGCTCCTGCTGTACATGGCCTTGAAGAACAGCCGGGCACTCCTGCTGGTGCTGGTCAATCTGCCCTTCGCCCTGGTCGGCGGTGTACTCACCGTACTGGTCAGCGGTGGCGATCTTTCGCTGGGCTCGCTGGTCGGCTTCGTCACCCTGTTCGGCATCACCCTGCGCAACTCCATCATGCTGGTCTCGCACTACCAGCATCTGGTCGACGAGGAAGATATGACCTGGGGGCCGGACGCCGCGCGCCGAGGCGCCGCCGAGCGGCTGGTGCCGATCCTCATGACCGCAGTGGTCACCGCACTGGGCTTGTTGCCCCTGGCACTGAGCAGCGGGGCCGCCGGCAATGAGATCGAAGGCCCGATGGCGCTGGTGATCCTCGGTGGACTGGTCACCTCGACGCTGCTCAATCTGCTGGTACTGCCGACGCTGGCGCTGCACTTCGGCCAGTTCGTCAGGCAGACAGAACTGCTCCCGGAGCCAGGCAGCGATACAGCCAATGGATGGCCGTCGACTTGACCCAGCGGGCGAACACCGGCGGAAGACATTACCAAGCGCCACAGATTGCGCTTGCAAGACGTTATGTAGACCTCTATACGTCGACATCCCGCAAGGACTTTGCACGGAGGGCTCGAATGAACACCGCCGTGTACGCCAAGGAAGCCGTCGGCGCGAATTACGCGCTGGAATCGATGAGGTATGCCCAGGTTCGCACCTGGGAAGCCGTGGACGCGATCGCCGCTGTGATCCAGCCGGGCATGCGCGAGTCCGAGGCCACAGCCATCGGCAAGCAGGTGCTGGCCGAGCTTGGCATGGAGCGCATCTGGCATCCCCTGCTGATCCGCTTCGGGGCCAACACCCTGAAGACCTTCAAGCAGCGCTCCGACGGCGACCCGGTGCTAGCCGAGAACGATATTTTCTTCGTCGACATGGGTGTGGTCTGGCATGGCCATGAGGGCGACGCCGGCGCCAACTATGTGGTCGGTGACGATGCCGAAATGGCCGCCTGCGCAGCGGCGACGAAAACCCTGTTCCAGCGCGTCGAGGCACGCTGGCGAGCGACCCGCCGCAACGGCGTCGAACTGTACGACTACGCGCGCGATCAGGCCCACGCCATGGGCTGGCTGCTAAACCTGGACATCAAGGGCAACCGCGTCAGCGATTTTCCCCGTGCCATCTACCGCGCAGGCGACCTGGGCGATTTCACCGATCACCCCGGGCGCGGCCTGAGGATCCTGGAGATCCAGATCGCCCATCCGCACAAACCCTATGGCGCTTTCTACGAAGACCTGCTCGCCTGATCCGGAGCCCCCGATGAGCGATAGCGTATTGCTGTTCTCCTACGGCACCTTGCAAGCAGGCGGATGCCTGTGAGGTCTCCGACTACACTCGCGTCAGCGTGCAACTGCAGTCCGGCCTGCACGCCTGGGTCTATGTACGGGCTGACTTTCTCGCTGTAGTTGAAACCGCATAGCGCTTCCTGACATTCTGGTCAGGTTTTTTTGGTTCACAAGGAGAAAACCATGAAAGTCAGTGCCCGCAACGTCTTCAAAGGAAAGGTCCGCGAGCTGCGCCCCGGCGCGGTGAACAGCGAAGTAGTCATCGAGCTCGCCGGCGGTGAAACCCTGGTGGCCGTCGTCACCGTCGAGAGCGTCAACAGCCTGAATCTCGCTCCCGGGGTCGAGGCCGTGGCCCTGGTCAAGGCCCCCTGGGTGATGCTGATGACCGAAGCCAGCGACATTCGTCTGTCCGCACGCAACTGCCTGAACGGCAAGGTCCTGAGCGTCACCGATGGCGCCGTCAACGCCGAAGTGGTGATCGAGCTGGCTGGTGGCACCAAGGTGTACTCCATCGTCACCCGCGAAGCCGTGCAGGAGCTGGGCCTGGTCCCTGGCGCAAGCGCCACCGCGGTGATCAAGGCGTCCCACGTCATCGTCGGCGTGCCTGCCTGATAAACCCTGGCTGGGGCACCGCAGTGTGCTCCAGCCTCCCCGCGCCTCCCGCGTCAAAGAGCTTCAACCGGTTCTACCGCAACTCCCTCCCGCCGGACCCCACCGCTTCCGCCGCAACGGCCGGAACTTCGAGCAGCTTGTACCGCTGGCCGCGCTATCATCATGGCCGTGCCCTTCGGCTCAAGGGCCGGATGGCCTACAAGGAGAACCTGCGTGAATCGGACCCTGCTGTGTATCGCCGCCTGTTTGTCAGCAACATCGCTCCTGGCCCTTGCCGAAACCCCTCAGACCTTCCTGCAAAGCCGGGTTTACGAGCTTCGCAGGGATACTTCGCCACCCTCCTGCTACGAGTGGGTATCGGGCCTGCCGAATGGCGTCTGGGGCAATGGCGCGGACTATGCCCAGAAGACCGAGAAACTGATGGCCAGCGGCTCGATACTGGTTGCCTCGGCAACCTACAAAGCCACCGGCGAGCTGATTTCCCATTCTTTCTATAAAAGCCGCGGGACCTGCCAGAAAGACCTGTCAAGGCGGCCGGAGGCGATTCCCCGCAATGTCGCCACCGCAGTCCCGGTCAAAGCCGAAGCTCCCGGGCAAAGTTCAAGTTATATCGACCGGCTCGAGCGTGACTTCGGGCAACGACTCTATTTCAGTTCCCCCCAGGCAGAGTCGATTGTCAGGAAATTCAACATCGACTGCAAAGCGCCGGATCGCCGTTACCTCCCCCTGTACAACGCCTTGCTTGCGCGTCTGCATGAAGGGAGCACGCCCGACGCCTGGATGGAAACCAGCGTGGTCAATACAGGCAAGAACATCCAGGTCTTCGACAGTGTTCGCCTGAAGAGTGGCAAGGAACTTACCCCGCAATTGATCCTGGAAATCAACGAATGGGGCGCCATTGAAACCCACGGCATCCGGCCTGACGCGCTGTCGAATGCCTGCTTCGGTTCGTATGGCCCTATCTGGAAGATCTAGGCGTCGCGTCGTTAGCAGAGAATGACCAACACAGCGCACCGCCACACCGAATTGAACAACTTCGAACATTCGACTAGATCACAAATAACAACCACGACTCACAATATTTTGAATGTTTTGTTGCGCTATTGCCGGATAAGAAGATCCCCCCTTAAGCTCTTGCGCCGGAAAATTGCCACCGCTCATCCATACTCGATCTATCCGTAATTCACGGTGCATTCACGAGAAGCGCCGTACTCACCTGAACATCATTATCAGCCGCCTGCCGCAGGCCCCACATGGAGCCTGCCAACTACAAGGATGTGGAACTGCCCAGGCGCGAAAAGACCGGTAGATACAAGCTCTTGCCCTGCTCATGGGGTCAAGGGGTGTGCTGATCCCAGCCGTCAACACAGTTGCTGCTGTACCCCTCTTAAATTAGGACTCGAAAATGAAGAAACACGCTGTTCTGCTTCCTCTGCTGGTGCTCCCCCTGCTGTTCGGCTGCTCCAGCAACAAGGTTTCGAGCGAAGACTATTCCGGCTTCCTGAATAACTATTCGCACCTGAGCGAGCAGGAAAACGCCTCCGGCGCCAAGGTGATGGCCTGGGTCGATCCCAGCCTGAACCTCAGCCGCTATACCAGCGTGTACATCGAGCCGACGCAGTACTTCCCCAAGGCGGCTCCTACCGACAAGGTCTCGCAACAGACCCTTGACCAGATTTCCACCTACTACACCCAAGTGCTCAAGCGCGAGTTCGGCCAGGTGTTGCCGGTGGTCAATCAACCCAGCAGCGATTCTCTGGTTGTACGCGCCGCAATCACCGGCGTGAGCAGCCATACTCAATCCCTGCATGCCTACGAGGTGGTTCCGATCGCCCTGATCGCCGCTGGAGTGAGCACCGCCACCGGTATCCGCGACCAGGACACCGTGATCGCCACCGAAGCCGACTTCCTCGACGGCCGCACCAGCAAGGAAGTCGCCCAGCTCGTGCGCAAGGGCACCGGGCAGCCGCTGGAGAACGACAAGCAGGCAATGGCCGCCAATGACGTGAAAGGCGTGCTGGACGGCTGGGCCAAGGACATGCGTCTGTCCTACACCAAACTGCGCGCACAGAAGTAAGCGTGACCTGAACTACCCGGCCAGAAGAGTTTCTGGCCGGGCTCGCGAACACGATCGTTACTCGGGGCAGCGAGCCCGGATGGAGCCACAAGAGGGCTGATGAATGCCACATGACGGAAGCCTGTTACAGGCGACGGTGATTTTCCTGCTGGCAGTGGTGGTTCTGGTACCACTGGCGCAACGCCTGAAACTCGGTGCGGTACCCGGCTATCTGCTGGCGGGCATCCTGATCGGGCCCTCGCTGCTCGGCCTGATCAGCAATCCACATAACGTCGGCCGCCTTTCGGAAATGGGCGTGGTGATGCTGCTCTTCATCATCGGTCTGGAGCTCTCGCCCCGCCGGTTGTGGATGATGCGCCGCTCGCTGTTCGGCGTCGGCTCCCTGCAAGTGGGGCTGACCGCCATCGTCATCGGCCTGCTGGCGTACCTGCTGTTCGGACAGTCGCCGGCCGCCGCCGTGGTGCTGGGCGTGGGCCTGGCGCTCTCTTCCACCGCCTTCGGCCTGCAGGTACTGGCCGAGCGCAAGGACCTGAACAAGCCGCACGGCCGCCTGGCCGTGGGCATCCTGTTGTTCCAGGACATCGCCGCCATTCCGCTGATCGCCATCGTGCCGCTGCTGGGCAGCGGCGGCGACAGCGCAACCGACGCTGGCGCGCGGCCCTTGCTCGCGGTAGCGGTCGGCATCGGCCTGGTGATCCTCGGTGGCCGTTACCTGCTGCGCCCGGTGTTCACCTGGGCGGTCGGCTCGGGGTTGCGCGAGCTCTCCACCGCCACCGCGTTGCTGGTGGTGCTGGGCACGGCCTGGATCATGGAGCACGTCGGCGTCTCCATGGCGCTGGGCGCCTTCCTCGCCGGCATGCTGATGGCCGAATCGCACTTCCGCCATGAGCTGGAATCGCAGATCGAACCGCTCAAGGGCCTGCTGCTCGGCCTGTTCTTCGTCGGCGTGGGCATGACCGCAGATATGCGCCTGCTGTTCGACGCGCCGCTCCTCGTACTGGGGCTGACCCTGCTGCTGGTGGGCATCAAGCTGCCGCTGCTGGTGGGCATAGGCCGTTTCTTCGGCGGCCTGAACCGTGCTGGGGCGAACTGCCTGGGCGTAGTGCTGGCATCCGGCGGCGAGTTCGCCTTCGTGGTGTTCAAGCTCGCCCTGGATCAACGCCTGCTGGAACAGCGGGTACACGATGTGCTGGTGCTCGCCATCACCCTGTCGATGGCCGTGGTGCCGCTGGTGATGATGGCGCTGGCGCGCCGGATGCGTGACGAGACAACGGACGCCGAGGTGCCGGACGGCGCACCGGAAGTGGATGACCAGCCGAGGGTGGTGATTGCCGGCATGGGCCGCATGGGCCGCGTGGTCGCCAATCTCCTGCAAGCCCAGAGCGTGCCGGTGGTCGCCCTCGACACCTCGGTCGAGGCACTGCGTCGCCAGGGCCGCGAAGGCACCGTGCCGGTCTACTACGGCGACCCGACGCGCCCGGAAATCCTCCATGCCGCCAAGGTCGGCGAGGCCGAACTGGTGATCGTCGCCACCGACGACCCGGAGACCAACCTGAATACAGTCGACACCCTCGCCCGCCTCTACCCGCATACCAGGGTCATCTGCAGGGCGACCAACCGCCAGCAGGTCCTGCAGCTGCTTGACCGGGGTGTCAGCCCGGTACGGGAAACCTTCCATTCCAGCCTGGAAATGGGACGCCGTGCCTTCATCGAACTCGGCGTGGACGAGGACCAGGCCGCGTCCTGGGTACGCCGCTACCAGCAGCAGGAAGCGCAGTGGCTGATGGAGCTGCATCGACAGGGTCGCGACGACGAACCTGACGGCCGCTTTGGCGACGATAGCGGGGACGACGACGGAGGCAAGCAAGTCTCCGTCGCCGGTGTCACCCCGCAAGTCAAGGAACAGCCAATTGACAGCGCCCCGCGGCGCGATGATCGTCCGACCTGAAAAGGCCGGTCTGGAGGAATACCATGCAACCCAGTTTCAAGTTCGATAGCACCCTGTCCCGGGGCTTGCTCGATGTCCTCATCAAAGCCGGACTGATCGCCGCCCTGGTGATCTTTTCCTTCCAGGTTTTCGAGCCCTTCAAGGAGCTGATGATCTGGTCGGTGATCCTCGCCGTCACCCTCTATCCGCTGCAGTGCTGGCTCAAAACGCGTACCGGCCTCAAGGACGGCTACGTCGCGACGCTGATCGTACTGTTCGTTCTGCTCGTGCTGATCGCACCGATCTATCTCCTGGCGATCAACGCCGGCGACTCCATCGACAAAGTGGTGGCGCTGCTCAAGAGCGACACCCTGAGCATTCCGCCGCCGCCGGAATCGGTGGCGGCCTGGCCGCTGATCGGTCCACGCCTGTACGAGGTATGGCTCAAGGCCTCCGGCGGCCTGAGTGATGTAGCCCAGCACCTGCTGCCTTATCTCAAGGGCAGCGGCCGCGTGCTGCTCGGTGCCGCGGCCAGCGCCGGCGGCGCGTTCCTGCTGTTCATCTCGGCGGTCATCATCTCCGGCATCATCATGGCCTTCGGTGAAACCGGTACCCGCGCGGCCGAACGCATCGCCAACCGGGTGGCCGGCGCGGATCGTGGCAAGAGCATGGCAGTCCTGTGCACCGCCACCATCCGCGCCGTCGCCCAGGGGGTGATCGGCATTGCCTTCATCCAGATGCTGCTGATCGGCGTCGGCTTCGTGGTCAAGGGCGTGCCGGGTGCGGGCATCCTGGCGGTCGCCATCCTGATCCTGGGCATCGCCCAGGCACCGGCGACCCTGATCACCATCCCGGTGATCGCCTATGTCTTCTCCACCGAAGGCTTCACCGCCGCGACCATTGCGTTCGCCATCTACTCCTTCGTCGCCGGTCTCTCCGACAACGTGCTCAAGCCGTTGCTGCTGGGGCGTGGCGTCGACGTGCCGATGCCGGTGGTACTGATCGGCGCCATCGGCGGCATGGTGGTCAAGGGTATCATCGGCCTGTTCATCGGCCCGGTGATCCTGGCGGTCGCCTATAACCTGTTCTGGCAATGGGTGGATCAGCAGGGGCCGGACAGCACCTCCGAATCGCCTAAATAAGCAAGGATTGCCATGCCAAAGCGCGTCAGACGCTGCACACTCCTCGCCGCTGCTGCCCTGGCCGGCTGCACCCAGGTCGGCCCGGACTTCCAGCCACCGCAGGACCCGTGGCTGGCCGGCTGGAAAACCCCGCTGCTGGAGCAGGCGGAGCGCAACGCCAGCGCCCCGGACCTGCGTCAGTGGTGGACGGTGTTCGCCGACCCGACCCTGGACGCACTGATCGCCGAGGCTGACGCGCACAACACCAGCCTGCGGGTGGCCGGCCTGCGCATTGCCGAAGCGCGTGCACAGCTGTCCATCGCCGAGACGGGGCGCTACCCGCAGCTGCAGCAGATCAGCGCCGACAGTCTCTACCTCAAGCAGAACCAATCGGGCGCGCCGAGCGCCCGCGACTCGACGTTCTGGCAGTCCAGCGCAGGCTTCGACATCGGCTGGGAAATCGACTTCTGGGGCCGCTTCAGCCGCGCCATCGAGTCCGCCGACGCCGCCTACTTCGCCTCCGTGGCCAACTACGCCGACGCCATGGTCCTGCTGCGCGCGCAGGTCGCCGACACCTACTTCGGCCTGCGCACCGCCGAGGCGCGCCTGGATATCGCCCGCGAGAACGCCAAGCGCCAGGAGCGTAGCCTGGAAATCACCGAACGGCTGTTCCGCCACGGCGAGAACGACGAGCTCGACTGGCAACAGGCGCGCACCCAGTACCTGGCGACCCTGGCAACCATCCCCGAGTTCGAGAACCAGGTGAACGCCCTGCGCAACATCCTCTGCGCGCTGCTCGCGCGTCCGCCTGGAGCGATGCCGGAGCTGGCCGCTCGCCACGGACAACTGCCGCTGCCTGACCGCGCCATCCTCCAGGACGTGCCGGCCAACTTGCTGCAGCGCCGTCCGGACATCCGCGCCGCCGAGCAGGCAGTGGCGGCGCAGTCGGCGCTGGTCGGGGTCGCCGAGGCCGACCTGTATCCGTCGATCAGCCTGCTGGGCAGCATCGGCTGGAGCTTCGTCTCGGCCAGCAACCTGCCCGACAGCTTCAACCTCGCCGCCGGGCCGAGCCTGATCTGGAACCCGTTCGACTACGGCAAGCGCGAGAACGCCGTACGCGTGCAGGACGCGCGCCTCCAGCAACTGATCGAGCTCTACCACCAGGACGTGCGCAACGCCGCGCGCGAGGCCGACGACGCCGCCAGCGGCCTGGTGCGCTCGCTGCAGAGCGCGGGCATCCGCGATCAGGCCTCGCAGGCCGCGCAGCGCTCGCTGAGCCTGGCCAGTTCGCAATACCGCGAAGGCTTTGCCGACTTCCAGCGCGTGCTCGATGCCCAGCAACTGCTGCTGCAACAGCAGGACGGCTACCTGGTCAGCCGCGGCAACGCGGTCAGCAGCCTGGTGGCGCTGTACAAGGCACTTGGCGGCGGCTGGGACAACCACCGCCCGCCCATCGATGCGGAGACCCGCAAACAGATGGAACAACGCACCGACTGGGGCGACCTGCTCGAAGAGCCGGCTCCGGCAGCCCAGGACCCCAGCACCTCAGAACAAGGTAAGCAGAAATGAGCGACGCCCCCACTACGCCGCCCGCACCGGCACCCGCCCCCGGCAAATCCTCCCCCGACCGCGGGATGCGCGTGGTGTTGCTGCTGATCCTGGTCAGCCTGATCTGGTACCTGCTCGCCGACCGCTTCACCCCCTACACCCAGCAGGCGCGCCTGCAGGCCTACGTGGTCCCGGTGAGCGCCGAAGTGGCCGGCCAGGTGCAGCGCGTGGCCGTGGGCAACAACCAGGAAGTGCGCAAGGGCGACGTGCTCTTCGAACTGGATCAGGAGCAATACAAGATCGCCCTGTCGCGAGCCGAGGCCGACCTCGACACGGTGCGCCGGCAGATCGGCGCCAGCACCGCCGGCATCGATTCGGCCAAGGCCGGTCTGGCTGCCGCGCAGGCCAACGAGCGCAAGGCGCGGCAGGACTCCGAGCGCTTGCAGCGGCTATACCAGGAAGACCCCGGCACCGTCTCCGTGCGGCGGCTGGAAAGCGCCCAGGCGACCCGCGAGCAGACGGCCAGCCAGGTTGCCGCGGCCCGCGCCGAAGTCGAACGCGCCCGCGAGCAACAGGGCGGCCACGACGAAGACAACGCGCAGTTGCGCAGCGCCACCGCGAATGTGGCCAAGGCCCGACTGGACCTGTCCCGCACCGTGGTGCGCGCCGACTCCAACGGCCTGATCACCGACCTGCGCACCGACGTTGGCCACTACGTCGGCCCCGGCAGCCCGGTGATGACCCTGATCGCCATCCATGACGTGTGGATCAGCGCCGACATGACCGAGAACAACCTCGGCCACCTCAGCCCTGGCACACCGGTGCTGGTGGTGCTCGACGCGCTGCCTGGCGAGCTGCTGCGCGGGCGCATCCGCAGCATCGGCTATGGCGTCAGCGTCGGCCAGAGCACCCCGCCCGGCTCGCTGCCGACAGTACAGAACAGCCGCGAATGGCTGCGTTCCGCGCAGCGCTTCCCGGTGATCGTCGAACTGGACCGCGACCAGCCGCTGAACACCGCCGGCCTGCGCGTCGGCGGCCAGGCTGAAGTCATGGCGCTGCCCAAGGAAGGCAACCCGCTGAACCTGATCGGCCGCGTGTTCATGTGGCTGATGAGCTGGCTGTCGTATGCCTATTGAGCTGCGGCGCCGGCGCGCGCTGAGGCTCGCCTGGGGCGTCGCGCTGTGCCTGGCAGCCAGTTATGGCATCGGGCTGCCGATTCCCTTTCTCGCGCCGGTGCTCGCAGTCCTCCTGCTGGCCATGCGCGCGCAGGCTCTGCCGCTCAAGGCGGCTCCGGCCCTGGCGGTGCTGGTGCTGCTCAGCTGCGGTATCGGTCTGCTGCTGATTCCGCTGCTGCGGCATGCGCAGCTGAGCGGCGTGTTGCTGGTCGGCGTGGGGCTATACCTGGTGTTTCGCTACGCGCTGCGCGGCGGCAACGGCCTGCTGGCGAACCTGCTGGTGATCGGGCTGACCATGATCGCCGCCGCCGGCACCAGTGACTTCACCCTGGCGCTGTCGGTGGTGGAAGCGCTGGCCAAGGGCATGTTGCTGGCCGTGCTCAGCAGCGCCGTGGCCCATGCGCTATTCCCGGAACCGGCCGATGCACCCACGCCCCCTGCCCTGCCACGGCTCAACGAGGAAGACGTCGGCTGGATCGCCCTGCGCGCCGTGCTGATCGTGATGCCGGCCTTCCTGCTGGCGATCATCGCCCCGGACCGCTTCATGCCGCTGATCATGAAGTCGGTCAGCCTCGGCCAGCAGGCCGGCGAAACCCGCGCGCGCCACGCCAGCCGTGAACTCATCGGCTCCACCCTGCTGGCCGGGGTGCTGGCGATCCTGGTCTGGAGCGCCCTGAGCCTGTTCGTGCACCTCTGGATGTTCTTCCTCTGGGTGCTGCTCTTCACCCTCTGGCAAGGGCGGCGCCTCTATGCTGCGGTCGCCACCCGCAAGAGCCCGGCATATTGGGTCAGTTGCCTGACGACGATGCTGATCCTGCTGGGCCAGTCGGTGCAGGACAGTGCCGGCGGCCAGGACGTCTATCGCGCCTTCGCCGTGCGCATGGCGCTGTTCCTCGCGGTGTCGCTGTACGCCAGCGGCATGCTGGTGTGGATCGACAGTCGTCGCGCACGGGCACATACGGCCTAGGTTCCCCACTCCAACTGGTCGAGCGCTTTTCAGCAGCACAAAAAAACCGGCGAGGGCGGCACCATCAATGGGCCGCCCTCGCCGGCTGTTCACCCGCCATCAGCGATGCGCAGGCACGCTATCAGGGTTTCCAGTCGACCCCGGAATCAGCCAGGTAAGCATCGACAGCGGCGCCGAGAGTGGGATGGAAGGCGGATTCCCCCAGTCCCTCGAAGAGCTCGAACTGCTTCATCTTGTCCTTCACCGGGTCCTTCATTTCCGCGAACTGCAGCTCGACGCCACGCACCTCCAGTGCCTTGTCCAGCTCGGCGAGCATGTCGGCCGAGGTGACGTCGATGCTGGTCACCGGACCTGCCGCGATCACCAGGCGCTGCACTGCGGTGGGTGACTGGTCGACAGCCTCCAGCACCTGATTCTGGAACTGCTCGGCGTTGGCGAAGAACAGCGGTGCATCCCAGCGGAACAGCACCAGCCCCGGGATGCGCCGGGCCTGCGGATAGCGCGACACATCGTGGTAGCCACGGATGCCATCGACGCGACCGAGCACCGTGTAGTGCGGACGCCAGCCATCCCAGAGGAACTCGATCACCGAGATCGCCACGGCGATGCAGATACCTGGAATGGCGCCGAATACCGCAACGCCGACGAAGCAGGTGATGGACAGCCAGAACTCCCATGGCTGCATGCGGAAGATGCGCTTGAGGTCGGCGAACTCGAACAGCCCCAGTGCCGCTGCGATCACCACTGCGGCCAGGGCGCTGTTGGGCAGGTGCTGCATCAGGTTGGGCGCCACCAGCAGCAGCAGGGTTACCGCCAGCGCACCGATGATGCCGGTGAGCTGGGTGCGGGAACCCGCCGCTTCGGCCACCGGCGTGCGCGACGAGCTGCTGCTGATCGGAATGCCCTGGAACAAGCCGGACGCCAGATTCGCCACACCCAGGCCGAACATCTCCTGGTTCGGGTTCACCGGCGTCTTCATGCGCGCCGCGTAAGTGCGCGACAGCACGCTGGTGTCGGCGAAGGAGACCAGTGCCACGGCGATACCACCGAGCACGATTTCCGTCAGGTTGATGCCGGTCAACCAGGGGAAGGAGAAGGACGGCAGCCCCTGGGGCAGTTCCCCAAGCACCTTCACACCCATGCTGCCGAGGTCGAACAGGCTCACCGAGAGGGTCGCCAGGACCACCGCGATGAGAATGCCCGGCAGGCGCTGGTAGGGCTTGAGCAGCAGGATCAATACCAGGCTGCTGGCGCCGACGGCGAAGCTCGGCCAGTTGGCGCGGCCTTCCAGCACGGCCTGCGCCAGATGCCAGAGGTCACGCAGCGGCCCCTGGCTGTCGACGGACAGGCCGAACATCTTGGGCAACTGGCTGATCAGCACCGTCAGGGCGATGCCGTTCATGTAGCCGTAGCGGATCGGCTTGGACAACAGCTCGGTGATGAAGCCCAGGCGCAGCAGTCCGGCGACCATGCACACCACCCCGGAGACCAGCGCCATCATGCTGGCGATGGCAATGGCCCGCTGCGGATCGCTCGCCGCGTACTGCACCACCACCGCGAGAATGGGCGCAGCCAGCGCCGAATCCGGGCCGAGCACCAGAATCCGGCTGGGGCCGAACAGCGCATAGGCCAGCAGCGGGATAATGGTCGCGTACAGGCCGTAGATGCCCGGCACGCCGGAAGCCTCGGCGTAGGCGATGCCCACCGGCACCAGCATGGTGGTCAGCACCAGCCCGGCGGCAATGTCCTTGGGCAGCCACGCCCGCTGGTAGTGCAACAGGGTCACGAGACCTGGCAGCCAGCGCTGCCAATCGAAACCTGATTGTTGTTGGGCGGAAGATCCCGGGCGGGACGTGTCGGACATGGGCTAGTGGCTCCAGCGGCGGAATGAACGGTCCTACGAAAGGCACCGAGGACGGGAGCCCTTCCGCCCTACATCGTAGATCAGCGGCCACCTGTCGTACCCCCCGCCGCGCAAATACTTTTCCATAAACAGGGCGCTTCGCGCCGCGCCGATTGCGAACACTTTTCAGCGCGAGCCGGCAAGTGCTCAACAGGAGTCGATGGCATCCGGCTCATGCCGGAATCCGTAGCTCCAGCGCACGGTACAACGCGGCAAGCAATTGCTCCGGGCCATGTTCGCCGACAGCGAAGGAACGCCCGTCGAGCAGGAACATCGGCACACTGGCATCAGCCAGTCCGACACGGCGACCAATGAACTGGCGGGCGCCGTCGGCAAGGGCCTCTTCGAAGTCGCAGGGCCCGAAGTCGCAGGCGAGCAGCAGGCGGCGCAGGGTGTCACGCTGGCCGATGTCTTTGCCAAGCTGGAAATGCGTGCGAAAGAGCAACTCCAGCAGGCGCTCCACCTGATGGTCGGTACCGACATAACCGGCACGCTGGAACACCCGGTGGGCGTAGGTGGTGTTGGGCATGATGCGGATGCGTTCGAGGTCCAGAGGCACCCTTGCCCGCTCGGCAGCCCGGCACACTTCGGCCATGCGGACATCCAGTGCACGTCTTGCGTCCGGACGCCTGCCGAGGCTGGCGAAGGGCTCGCCCGTCAGCGGGATCTGCGGCAGCAGTTGCAGGCCGAGCCAGTTCACCCGCACCTGCAGGTCGGATCGCTGGCTCGCCAGCATGCGCAATGCGACATCGAGGTTGCGCTTGCCGATAAAGCACGAGGGGCAGATGAAATCGAAGGTCATCTCCAGGTTGAGCGTCGCCATCACTCTCCTTCATCGCCCATCAAGGGCGGCATGCCGGGGGAAAACCGCGAGCCCTGGCTCAGTCGCGGGGTGATAGCGGCCTGGAGCCGAAACCAACCTTGGGAATGGAGCGCCCGTACTTCAGGAAGAAGCCCTGCGTATGCCCGGCGATCTCCCCATGCCTGCCGGCCAGGGCCAGGGCCAGGCGCATCATGTCGACCTGCAACTCTTCCTGTTCCACCATGAAGTCCAGAAACACCCTGGCTTCGGACGGCCCCGACTTCTTCAACTCACGCAGCCAGTCGACATAATCCAGGGTCTGTTTGTAGACAAAGCCCACCAGCGCGACCATGAGACACCTGGGCACCGACGAGACCAGCCAGGCCTTGAGTTTCGTCCGGAGTCCCGGCGCCGGGTCCAGCCCCCAGCTCAGGGCAGCCGCGCCGTAGCGCCGGGCATTGAGGTCCTCCAGATCCCAATAGGTCTTCCAGAAGACGAACCAGTCATCCCCATGCAAGCGATTGGTCATTCGCCTGACGGTCATCAGTGCGAATGAGCGGTTGGCCAGTTCCGAACGGAACCCCTTGATGAACGCTTTTGACGGCATGCGACGCTCCTGCTTCATTGGCGGCGGAAAAAGGTAAATTCGGCAGGCCACCCGGCCCACGGACGGCGGTGTGCGGATTGCCGCTCAGCGCCGCAACGGACGGAGGGTTGCATCGAAGTCATCCAGCGAAGGAAACGCCAGAGGTTCGCGCTGATCCAGGGTCACCATGTGCTCGCAATACTGGTTCAGGTAGGTCCAGCGATCCGTCTCGCTGATATAGGGGACGTGATAGGCAATGAACGGCGGCAGCACTTCGAGCCCGACGTAGGCCAGCACCCCCTGGTGAATGGGCCGCAGCAGCGTCTTGATCTCGCCGTGCACCGCGTCCTTGCCGAACATGTGGCTCTGCCCGCCGACGGTGAAGGACAGCATCGCCTGCTTGCCCTTCAGCCCACCCCGGTCGTATATGCGCCGCCCGCCATAGCAGAGCCCGGAGACGAATACCCGGTCTATCCAGCCCTTCAGGATGGCCGGCATGCCGAACCAGTAGATGGGGAAGCTGAAGATGATCAGGTCGGCCCATTGGATCTTTTCGAGCTCCGCCTGGATATCTTCGGCCAGCGTGCCGTTCTTCAGGTTATGCCGCTGCTCCAGGGCATACACCAGATACTCGTCATTGGCCCGGCAGCCGAAATCCGCGGCACTGGCGACCGGGTTGAAGCGCTGCGCATAAAGATCGGAAACCTTCACTTCATGCCCCTGCTCGCTCAACACCACCACCGCCAGGTTCTTCATCGCGGCGGTAAAGGAACCGGGCTCGTTATGGGCATGCACAATCAAAACGTTCATTGCGTGTTCCAGACTTCGGTTAATTGAAAACAGGGACTCGGGCTGCGGCGTACGAGTCTTACCGCGCGCCGCAGCCACGACTCATTGAGCGATGACGCCTTGCGTGCCGAACAGCAACAGGTGTCCATACGCGCGCGGCGCCAGGGACGAAAGGCTCAGGCGGTCTTCCCGCTGCGCGACGGTGAAGCGCTCCAGGCTGCTGTCGGAAAGCGCGACCAGGCCGCCGTTGCCGACCAGCGCAACGCGCCCGTCGCTCAGTTGGGCGACGGCAGTGATCGCCTCGTGGCTGCCGCTGTCGAGGGCTTGCCAGTGCTCGCCAAGCAGCACCCGGCCGCTCATGCCCACCAGCAACAGTCGCCCGTCGCGCAGCCCGACACCGCTCCACAGCGAGCCACTGGCGCCGGTATCGAGCGCCTTGCCAGGTGACGCCGTGATCGGCCGAGCGGTACGCGTTGCCGGCCTCGGCCGCAATGAACAGGCTGCCGTCGCGCCCGGCGAAGAGGTGATTGAGATGGTGGTCATCGCCCTCCGCGCCGACCTCAACGCGCTGCCAGCTCTTGCCGCCATCCTGGGTTTGCGCGGCGTAGCCATAAGCGCCGACGACCATGCCGTGACGCGCGTTCTCGAACCACACCGAGAGCAACACCGGCCGGTCTTCCAGCGGCGGCAGCCGGGACCAGGTTTCGCCGCCATCCTCGGTGTGCAACACCACGCCGCCATGGCCGACCGCCCAGCCCTCGCGCTCGCTGATGAAGCTCAACGCGGTGAGCAGGCCATCGACCGGCACGTTGCGCGCCTGGCGCCATGTCTTGCCATCGTCGGACAGCACGATCACACCATGGTCACCGACCGCCACCAGCCGCTGGCCGGCCTGGGCGACAGCCACCAGGGGCGCGTGCTTGGCGCCGTCCAGTGCAATGGCGGGAGCCTCCGCCTCGGCCGCCGACAGGTTGCAGGACATCGCCAGCGCCAGTGCGACCAGGGGCAGACGGAGGAATCGAATCGGGGACATCGGATGCCCTCCTTTCTCAGTGCGCGATCAGGGGCGCGCGTACCGGCCCCCGTCGCGGAATCAGGGTTTCCAGTACCACCGCCAGGGCCGGCAGCAGGGTGATCGCCATGATCATGTTGGCCATGAACATGAAGGTGAGCAGCAACCCCATGTCGGCCTGGAACTTCAGGGCCGAGAAGGACCAGGTGGCGACACCCACGGAGAGCGTCAGCGCAGTGAATACCGTGGCCACCCCGACCTCGCGCAGCGCCTGCTGGAAGGCGCTGACGATGTCGCGTCCCCGGGCCAGGTGCATCTGCAGGCGGTTGTAGATGTAGAAGGCGTAATCCACGCCAATGCCCACGGCGAGCACCATCACCGGCAGGGTCGCCACGGTCAGGCCGATGTCCAGCGCCTTCATGAACCAGTAGCCGAGGAAGGTGGCCAGCGTCAGCGGCACGCAGCAGGCGATCATCGCCCGCCAGTCGCGGTAGACGAGGAACACCAGCCGCACGATGGTCAGGTACACGTAGAGCATCATCGGCAGCTCGGACGACGCCACGACCTCGTTGGTGGCCGCCTGCACGCCGGCATTGCCGCTGGCCAGGCGCACGTTCACCCTGGCCATGGAGCCCTCGCGCCGGGTTTGTTTGCGTTTGCCGGAAAAACTCATCTGGGGCATGTGCAGGGCCCAGGTTCAGCGGGGGCGCCGTTTCAATAGATCAGCCGAGACTTTTCTGGAGTCTTCCTGAACAGCCGCTCGCCATTTGACGGAAGCAGGCGTGATCTTTGGCCAGGTGCTTTCTGAAACAGGAGGCTCGCCTACCCAGGAGCGATGTTGACATCTGGAATTGCGGTAACTATTTTTTAGGATTGCAAATTCCACAGATTCAGCTAATGAGATTGTCGGCCTGCAGTGCTTGACAGCTCTGCTGCCTTCTTCGAAGTCTTGCTTCTCTGCACAGGTCTTTTCAAACTGGCCGGCCCGAAGGACACGTTCGTCATCAGGCGAACGATTACAGGCCGCCATCTGCTGTTGATGCCTGTTACCTGCGCTGCAAGTGATGCGCTGCCGATCGTGCTCGGAGTGTGCGGCCCTGGTGCCGTGCTTATTGGTAGTCCGCGCATGGTGGCAGTCGCCTTTGACGGTGCTGTCTGTTATCTCGCGTACCACGGACTTGTTGCTCTACGTACTGCGATTCGTCCTGATTCCACGGAATTTGTTCAAAGGACGTTGTAGTGTGGGCTGCCGGGCAGGCGGCGCTGGCAAGTTCTCCGTGCTCGATATCGAACACATGGTTGGCGCGATCGAAGACGTTGGCTGCACGGTCCACGATGACACCTCGATCTAGGCGATTTCGTGCGGAAGACAACACAGTTTCCGTCACGATCCTCCTTTCGCGGAGCTTGGATTCTTATTTCATTTCGAATCCACGCCGAGGTGCTTCTATGACCGAGTTGAACAACTCTACGTCGCCCGATGGATTCGCAACGCTCAGCGCGGCAAGCGCGCAAGCCCTGGCCAGCTCAATGGACGAATCCGGGGTAGGTATCCTGCACCAAATCGTGCCGGACGCGATTCTCGTGCAAATGCGCAGCTTCATTGCCCATCAGATTGAGCAGCACGACGGCCAATATTTCAGTTTTGAGGGCATGGAATGGACCGTCGACACCTGCCTGCGCCCGCTTTTCGAGGACGCGGGCCTGCGCGCGCTGTTTCGATGCCTTTATGAACGGAAGATGCGCACGGCGCCGCCCAGCGACCGGATTTTTCCGGTCCTGCGCGTGCTGACCGGCACGCACGGACTGCGACATGCGCTCAACTTTCACTACGACTCCTACGTCGTCACCATTCTGCTGCCGGTTCTGATCCCCAACCGCCCGGATGAGCCGCCGGGGCATCTGGTCATGTTTCCGAATTTGCGCGATGCGAGGCGCTTCGCGGTCGTCAATATTCTTGAAAAGCTGCTGGTCGAGAAGCTGCTGAAACGGGCGTGGCGTACGCCGCGCGTGCAGCAATGGCTATCGGCCCAAATCGTCCCTCTGACTCCCGGCAATCTCTACTTCTTCTGGGGTATGCGCTCGCTGCATGCCAATCAGGCCTGTCTGCCCACCAGCGTGCGCAGCACGGTATTGCTGCATTTTGGCGATCCTCACGAGGGCAGTGTGTTCAAAGGACTCTCCCACCGATTGCACGTATGGAGACTGCAGCGCATGGATCGGGATTAGGCTTTCGCAAACAGCGTAAACGCCAGCAACGCCTGATGACGCCAGCATGCCAAGCTGACTGGCATTGCCCCCCAGGGAAGCCAGGCCGTCGACATAAACCGGCATCAGCGGAAGGACCAGAACGGCTACGGTGCCAATTACGATGGCACCCCAAGGCCCGCCTTGCCGACTGGGCGAATGGTTTCCGAATCATGGTCTTGTTATCGGATTTGGCGGTCTGCTCGGACGTGAAAAACGGGCTGGTAGTCCACCCCAGCCCCAAGTCTTTCAAACTCACCTCAGGTCAAAAATTATTCGATAAGGCGCCGCCCCGCTTGCCACCCGGTGACAGCGGCATTGACATCTGATGCCAGTCGACCGCCTCGTCGGAAAGCCCCGAAAGCACCGAGCCGGGTACCTGCACCAGGTACTCGCGCCCGCCCGGCACACTGAGGAACTTGCCGAGCAGGCCGGGAAACGCCGGCACCTGGCGCTGCAGACGGCGACAACTGGCAGCTGCTGCATTACTACCGCCCCACGGTGGACGGCCGGATCGTCATGGGCGGCGGTGATGCCATCGTGTACCGGACGGCGGCCACCGACGAGGTGCCCGCGCCCACCAACTGGCAGCACTGCGAAGCGCATCTGAAGTGGATCTACCCGCAGCTCAAGGATGTACGCATCGATTACCGCTGGGGTGGCCCGGTCTCGGTGAACGTGGACATGGTTCCCGAAATCAGCTTCGTCGATGACGAACGCATCATCTATTCGGGCGGCTGCTTCGGCCATGGCATTGCGCTGACGCACCTGAACGGCCGGACCATCGCGGACCTGCTCAACGGCGAGAAGACCGAGCTGACGGACTTCTGGATCGTGAACCGGAAATCCATCTCGATGACCAGCGAGACGCTCTCCTTCCTGGGTGGCTGGGCGGCCCGCCGAGCACTCAAGGCCTGGGACTGGTGGGAAGAGCGAGGCCTGGCCGGGCGCTGATCGCCACCGCTTCTCCAGTCGTTCGACCGATGCAGCGCCCATAGCCGGGCGCGCAAGGGCGATGCCTTTGCTCCTTGAAAGTTGCCCAGCAAGTGCCCGATGCTCTGCCTGGCTACGGGCTGTTCTGCAAGACGCATGGGTGGCAAAGGATTGAGGTAGGGATGACCAACCGCGAGCAACTTCATCGAGACGGCTATGTACTGCTGCACGGCGCGATCCCGGCCGAGTGGCTGGGCGACCTTCGGGACGTGTTCGACGCCGGCGTCAGGGCGTCCGGCGAATGGCCCGTACCGCGCGGCGCGGACTGGCGCCATTCACTGCTGGACGTCGACGCGAGGGTGCAGGCCGTCTGCCGCCTGCCGCAGGTGCTGGCCGTTGTGGGCGAGCTGATCGGGGAGCGGTTCTTTCTCTCCCAGGTGGAGGGCCGTGAGCCGCTCGCCGGCGGTGGTCACCAGCAGCTGCATCGCGATCTGTCGGCCCAGCGGCCCGGCGACACGGTGAACGCCCTGGCCTATTTCGACGATTACGGCCCTGGGAACGGCGCGACGCGCATCGTCCCCGGCAGCCATCGTGCCGAACCGGGAGCGCCGCCATGGGACTTCAATGACGAGTCCCGGTCCGTGCAGCTTTCAGGCTCCGCTGGCGACATCCTGGTGTTCGACGCCGACCTGGTGCATGCGGCCAGCCTGAACGCGCTCGGCGCGCGCCGCCGCACCCTGCTGATCAGCTATTTTTCCGAGCCACTCTACCCTTCGCACCTGGAGACTGCGGGCCTGCGAAACATCCGGATGGACACGACTGACAGGTTCGATCCCTCGGACTACGCCCTGGGCACCCCGTAGTCCGGGTCCAGGGCGCATTTCCGCGCTCGACCGTGCCCGGTCAGGCACTGCGCAAATCGCGCTTGAGCAGTTTGCCGGAAGCGTTCAGCGGCAGGCTCCGGACGAACTCGACATGGCGCGGAACCTTGTAGTTGGCCATGTGTTGCCGGCACCAGGCGATCAGCGCATCCGCCGTCAGATCGTGGCCGGGTCGCAGGATCACGAACGCCTTGCCCACCTCCCCCTGGCGCACGTCGGGCACCCCGACCACCGCCACCTGCGCAATCGCCGCATGCTCCATCATCAGGCGCTCCACCTCGGCCGGATAGCAGTTGAATCCGCCAACGATGAACATGTCCTTGAGCCGGTCGGTGATGCGCAGGTAACCCCGCTCATCGACCACGCCGACGTCGCCGGTGCGCAGCCAGCCGTCGGCATCGATGGCTTCGGCGGTGGCCTGGGCATCGTTGAAGTAGCCGCGCATCAGGTTGAAGCCGCGGATCAGTACCTCCCCCACCTCGCCGCTGGGCAGCGCCCGTCCCTCGCCGTCCACGCAGCGGATCTCGATACCCTCCAGCGGCCGTCCACAGGTACCGGCCACGGTCTGCACGTCGTCGCCCGGACGGCACAAGGTCGCCAGCCCGCAGCTCTCGGTGAGGCCGTAGGCGGTGAGCACGCTGTCGAAGCCCAGTTCGCTGCCCATCCGCTGTACCAGCACCGGTGGCACCGAAGCCGCGCCGGTGACCGCCACGCGCAGCGAAGTCAGGTCGAAGTCCCCGCGCCGGGGGTGTTCCAGCATGGCCGAATACAGAGCCGGCGGCCCCGGCAGGAAGGTCACGCGGTCCTGTTCAACGCGGCGCAGCACGTCCTCAGCGTCGAAGGTGCGCTGCGGCAGGATGGTCGCGCCACGGATCAGCGCCGCCAGCCAACCGGCCTTGAAGCCGAAGGCATGGAAGAACGGATTGACGATCAAGTAGCGATCATCGGCGCCCAGGCCGACGGTCTCGCCCCAGTTGTCGAACAGCCGCAGGTTCTGCCCGTGGGCACAGAGCACGCCCTTGGGATAGCCGGTGGTGCCGGAGGTGAACATCAGGTCGCTGAGGCTGTTCTCGTCCAGCGTCTCGATGCGCGCATCGAGCACGGCATCGGGGATCGCTTCGGCGCTGGCAAGGAAGTCTTCCCAGCTGCTGTCCCCGTCGCGCGCCTGCTCGATGACCACGGTACGCTCCAGATCGACCAGCACCTGGCCGGCCAGCAGCTCCGGGTAGTAGCTGCCGAGGAACTCACCGACGCTGAACAGCACCCGCGCCCCACTGCGGCGCAGGATATCCGCCGCCTCGGCGGCCTTCAGCCGTGTGCTCAGCGGCACCAGTACCGCGCCCGCCATCAGAGCGCCCAGAGCCGCCAGCAGCCAGCGGTGGCCGTTCGGCGCCCAGACGGCGATTCGCTCCCCAGGCGCAAGCCCCAGCGCGAGCAAGGCCTTGCCGAGCTGCCGCGAGCGGCTTTCCAGCTCGGCGTAGGTCAGGCGCAGCTCGCCCTCGTCGACGGCAATGTGCTCGGGATGGCGACGCGCGCTGCGTGCCAGCACCGCAGGGATGCTGCGCACCCGCTCGGCTGTCGGCGTCATGACTGCACCTCCACCGCTGCGGCGTACACAGGGTAATCGGTGAACCCACGCGCACCCGGCGTGTACAGGGTGGCACGGTCGAACCCGGCGAGGGGCTGGCCGGCGCGCAAGCGGGAGACCAGATCGGGATTGCCGATGAAATGCCGGGCAAACGACACCGCATCCCCCTGCCCTGCGGCGATGGCCTGTGCCGCGCTGGCGCCGTCGAAACCGTCATTGAGGATCAGCGCGCCACGGAAGTGCCGCCGCGCCAGGGCAAAGGCATCCAGTCCCGGCTGCGGCGAGCGGCTGACCTGCAGGTAGGCCAGGCCCAGCGGATCGACGGCATCGAGCAGCGCCCCATAGGTGGCCAGCGGATCGTCATCCTGCATGTCGTTGTACGGATTGCCCGGACAGATGCGCAGGCCGACGCGCCCTGCCCCTATGGCCCCGGCCATGGCTTCGAGGGTTTCCACGACGAAGCGGATGCGCCGCGTAAGCGAGCCGCCGTAGGCATCGCCGCGCTGGTTACTGCAGGCCAGGAGGAACTGCATCGGCAGGTAGCCGCTGCTGCAATGCAGCTCCACCCCGTCGAAGCCAGCCGCGCGGGCATTCAGTGCCGCTTGCCGGTACTCGTCGATCACCCCGGCGACTTCACTCGTCTCCAGCGCGCGCGGCACTTCCATCGGCACCATGCCCTGGCTGTCGCTGTACAGGCTGCCGTGGGCGGCGATGGCCGAGGGCGCCAGCGTTTCGGCACCTTCGGGCTTGTTGTAGCGGCTGGCCGCACGACCGACGTGCATCAGCTGCAGTACCCGGCTGGCACCGCCCTGTCCGGCGATGGAGGCGTTGACACGGTCCCAGGCCGCAATCTGCACGGGTGTGGCGATCCCCGGCGTGCGGCAGTAACCCTTGCCGTGCACGCTCGGGTAGGTCCCTTCGGCAATGATCAGGCCGGCGTCGGCGCGCTGGCTGTAGTAGCGCACATGCAACGCATCGGGAGCGTCGTCGGCATCGGCGCGGCTGCGGGTCATCGGCGCCATGGCGATGCGATTGGCCAGGCGCAGCTCGCCCATCCGCAGCGGTTCGAAGAGCGCCTCCAGGGCGCGGGAGGAAGAATCGGCCATCAGCGCACCTTGATTCGCGGCGCGCTGGAACCCCGGCGCATGGTGTCGAGGAACTGCTCCAGCGGCGCCGGCTCGGCCACCTGCGGCAGGGCGTCATCGGGCTTGTCGTTCCAGAATGCCTTCCAGGTCGGCCAGAGGTCGTGCCAGGAGCCGTCATAGGGTTCGCGGCCCGGCCAGCGCATTTTCTTCTCGCCGATCGGCGGGCGGTTCAGGTCGGTGGCATAGAGGTAGCACGGCAGGCGGCGGCGGAAGTACCAGCGCCCATCGATGCGCTGGTAGTCGTCCCAGTAGAGCATCTGCATGATCACCCACTCGGGGCCGGCCTCATGCTCGTTCTTCGAATAGACCACGCCGCTGGCGTTGTCGGCATCGCGGAATTCGATGATGTGCCCGCCGATATGGTGCGAGGTGGTGCTGAACTGCAGGCGCAGGGTGTCGTCCATCCAGGTCTTGAGGTGGGCGCGGCCGGACTTGTCCTTGCCCACCTTGACGTCTTCGGGGAACAGCCCGACCCAGGCATCGAGATCGCGCATGTCCAGGGCCAGGGCGTACTTGGCCGGCAGCATGCGGATTTCCGCCAGCGACTCCAGGCGATCCAGCCGCTGTTCCAGGCTCAATTCTTTCATTGGTTTTTCCATGGACAGGGCTCAGCGCTGCGAGGACACGTTGCCGCCGTCAACGAGGATCTCCGCGGCATTGATGTAGCTGGCCTCGTCGGACAGCAGGAAGCGCACCACGCGGGCCACCTCATCCGGACGGCCGAGGCGGCCGAGCAGGATGCGGCGTTCGAAGGCGCCGGGATTGGCCTTGGCGATCGGCTCCACCATCGGCGTGAGGATCTGCCCCGGCGACACCGAGTTGACGCGGATGCCGTCGGCGCCCAGCGCATCGGCCAGCGAGCGCACCAGCGACAGCAGGCCGCCCTTGGAAGCGCTGTAGGACGGGATCAGGCCGTTGCCCAGGGTGGCGTTGATCGAGGCGATGCCGACCACCGACGAACCGGGATTGGCGCGCAGGTCGGGCAGCATTTCCTGCACCAGGAAGGCCATGGCGCGCAGGTTCACGTCGAGCACGCGGTTCCAGCGTTCCAGGGTGAGCTGCTCGATGCCGCTCTGGTCGACCATGCCGGCCGCGTGCACCAGGCCGCCCGGCGCACCCAGCGCCTCGCGGGTGGCTACAACGGCGGGCGCGATGGCCGAGGCGTCGCACAGGTCGATGCCAACACCGACGCAGGCCACGCCAAAGGTCTCGCCCAGGCGCACGGCGACTTCCTCGGCCTTGCCGGCCTGCAGGTCCCAGATGGCCACCGGGCGGCCGACGGCGGCGAGCGCCTCGGCGCAGGCCAGGCCGATGCCGGAGGCGCCGCCGGTGACCACGACCGGGCTTGCGGGAGCATTCAGCTGAATGTTCATCGGATCATGCCTCCTGGGCGGCTGCGCGGATTTCGGTCGAGGTCGCCGAGGTGTAGTCGGTGGCGCCCACGTTCAGTTCACAGGTCTTGCCGCCGTCCACCACCAGGCTCTGGCCGGTGATGTAGGAGGCCTCGTCGGACGCCAGGAAGAGGATGGCGTTGGCCACTTCCTCCGGTTCGCCGATGCGCCCCAGCGGCACGGAGCGTGCGGTGCCTTCGGCGATCTGCGGGCTGCGCATGGCCTCGCGGGTGCCCTCGCTCCAGACGATGCCGGGGATCACCACGTTGACGCGGATCTTCTGCGCGGCGCCTTCCAGGGCCACCGCGCGGCTGAAGTTGAGCACCCCGGCCTTGGCCGCGCCGTAGGCGCTCAGGCCCGGGCTGCCGAGCAAGCCGGCCACGGAGCCGAGGTTGACGATGGAGCCGCCGCGCCCCTGCATGGCGCGGAATGCCGCGCGGGTGCCGAAGAAGGCCACGTCGAGGCTGCCGCGCAGGCACTTGTGCCACTCCGAGGTTTCCAGCCCGGAAAGCATGCCCCAGGTGTAGTTCACGGCGTTGTTGATCATCACGTCGAGCTGGCCGAAGCGCGCCACGGTCGCCGCCACGGCGTTGTCCACCGAGGCCTCGTCGGTGACGTCGGCCTGCACCCAGTCGGCCTCGCCGCCCTGGGCGCGGATCTGCGCCACCACCGCTTCCAGTGGCTCGCGGCGGCGGCCGCAAACCATCACCCGCGCGCCCTGGGCGGCGAACAGCTGCGCCGCCGCCGCGCCAATGCCGGTACCGGCGCCACTGATCAGCGCCACCTTGTCTTGCAGTCGTCCAGTCATCTGCCTGTGCCTCGTCAATGCATCAACATGCCGCCACTGGCGGCGAGGGTTTGTCCGGTGAAAGCGCTGGAATCGTCGCTGGCGAGGAACAGGCAGGTCTGCGCAATCTCCTCCGGTTCCAGCATCCGTCCCAGCGGTATCGCGCGCTCCAGGGCCTGGGCCCATTCGCGGGAAATCGATTGCATCAACGGTGTGCGAGTCGGGCCCGGGCACACGCTGTTGACGCGGATGCCACGCGGCCCCAGGTCCCGCGCCAGACACTTGGAGAGCCCGAGCAGCGCGGCCTTCGACGCGCAGTAGGCCAGCGGCCCCTCGCCGGTCAGCGCCGACAGGCTGGCGATATTGACGATCGAGCCACGGCTGCCGCAGGCGATCATCAGGCGCACCGCCGCGCGGCTGCAGTAGAAGGCGCCGTCGAGGTTGATCTTCTGGATGCGCTGCCAGCCCTCGTCGGTGAGGTCGACGATCATGTCGGTGAACACATCCGGCTGCACACCTGCGGCGAGCTGCGCATTGCGTTCGCCCAGGCGCCGCTGGTAGTGCTCGAAGCCATCTCCCGGCACCTGGCCGAGACCGGCGTTGTTGACCAGCACGTCGAGCCGGCCGTAGCGCTCGCGCACGGCGGCGAAGAGCTGTTCCACGGCCGCCGCGTCGGCGATGTCGCAAGCCGCCGCCATGCAGCGCTCGCTGCCGGTCAGCGCCTGGCGTGCGCTTTCCGCCGCCGTGCCGTCGATATCCGCCAGCACCACGCTGGCGCCCTGCTCGGCGAACAGGGCGGCGGTGGCGCGCCCCATGCCCGAACCCGCGCCGGTAACCAGCGCGACCTTGTCCTTGAGTTTCATCCGGGTTTCTCCGCTCAGATCAGGTGCAGCTGGCTGCGCGCCTGTTCGGGCACTTCATCGAGCTGGCGCCAGCCAGTGGCGTGCCGCTCGAAGACCTTGAGGGTCGGCGCCGGCAGTGCGCCGACGTCGGTGTAGAACTGCTCGTACCACTCGCGCAGCTGGTACACCGGGCCGTCGCCATCGCACAGCAGCGGCTTGTCGATGCGGCGCTTGCCGTGCCAGATCTCCACGTCCTGGAAGAACGACTTGTGCGCCTGCTCGGCATAAGCCTCGGCAATGGCCAGGTTCTGCTCTTCGGAGAGATCCGGCTGCTTGCGCACCTTGACCGCATAGCGCAGCTCGAAGCTGTTCTGGTCGATGGGCACGTGGCAGTTGAGCAGCAGCGTATCGATGGTCTGCCCCCCGGTTTGCGCGCTCATTCGGGTGACATGGTAGGCCGGGCCGAAGTAGGCGCTGTCGGCGCGCAGGCCGTTGCCCAGCAACTCGCTCTCCTCGCCCTGGAACATCTGGTAGCCGATGTGGCCGTCGAAGGTGTTGCAGAAGTAGCTGGCCGGCGAGCCGTGCACCGGGCCGAAGTGGGCGAAGTCGGCCAGGTTGTCCACCAGTTCGCGGCAGTTGGTCTGGATCACCATCTTGCGCATGCGCCACTCGGTCCACTCCGGCGAATGGCAGGCTTCGATACGCGGAATGCGCACCGCAGGATCGGGCGCGCCACCCTCGGCGTCGTGCCAGACGAACAGCAGGCGGTTTTCCTCCAGGGTCGGCCAGGCTTTGATCCGTGCGCGCGGCGGAATGCGCTGGCAGTACGGGATGGAGGTGCACTTGCCGTCGGCGCCCCATTGCCAGTGGTGGAACGGGCACACCACGTCGTTGCCGCGCACCTCGCCACCGCTGAGATCGGCGCCCATGTGCGGGCAGTAGCCGTCGAGGATGCGGAGGGCACCGTCCTCACCGCGGTAGGCGACCAGGCGGGTGCCGAAGATATCCAGACGGTGCGGTTTGCCGTCGGCATAGTCGGCGGCCAGGCCCAGGCAGTGCCAGCCACGGGCGAAGCGTTGCGGGTAGATGGCAGGCGCGTTGGTCGGCGATTGCATGCTGTTCTCCAGGGTGATGGATGTCGAGGCGCACTATCGAACAGCCCCCGCCCATCAACATCCCCGCCGGGGACTAGCCCACACGGGTGAGATGGCAGCGTTCCCGAGCGACCCCGCACATCCCCCATACGGACGATGCCCCTGTCTGCCACGCATACCAGCCTTGTACCCCTAAATAGCCCACGAGAAGGCTCGCCCGCTGGAGGGAAGAACATGCACGGCACCGCGATCTCGCTGGACGACCTGAGCGACTTGATCGACCTGATCTACGAAGGCGCCACCGAGCCCCTGCCCTGGCAACAGAGCCTGGAGCGCCTGCGCGAGGCGCTTGGCGCCAGCTACGCGACCCTGATCCTGCGCCCGACCAGACCCGACGCGCCGGGCTTCATGGTGAACGCCGGCGCCGTCTCGACCTGGGCCGTGGACGCCTACGAAGGCACCTTCTACGCCTTGGACCCGCTCATCGACCTGCCCCAGGGCGAGCTCCATACGGTGACCGAGATTCTCGGTGAGGATGGGTGGCGCGCATCGGCCTTCTACCAGCAGTTCAACGCGCCGCTGGACATCTTTCACATCCTCGGCGCGGACATCCCCGGCCCCGACGGCGGCCAATGCCGCCTGCGCATCAGCCGCTCCCACGGGGCCCCGGCCTTCGACGCGGCCGACAAAGCCTTCTGTGCTCGCCTGCTCTCCCACCTGCAACGCGCCCTGAGTCTCTATGGACAGCTGGAGCGCAGCGAGGTGGAGCGGCGCCTGTATGCCACGGCCGTGGAGCGGATGCGCATCGGCACCCTGATCCTCGACAGCCGCCAGCAGGTGCTGGAAAGCAACCAGGCCGCCCAGGAACTGCTCGCGGCCGGCGATGGCCTGCAGTTGCTCGACGGCTGTCTTCAGGCCAGCGTCGTCAGGGACAACCAGGCCCTCCAGCGGCTGATCAGCGAGGCCCGGCAGCAGCGCCAGCCCAACGGTCCCCAGGTGGCCGAAGCGATCATGCTGACGCGCCCGTCCGGCCGTCCGGCGCTGGGCGTGGTCGTACAGAGCCTGCGGCCAAACCGGGAACAGACGGAGGGCGGCGAAGCACGGGTGGCGGTGTTCCTGCGTGATCCCGAGCAGACCGCCAGCGTGCCGCAGCAACCGCTGCGCCAGCTGTTCGGTTTCACTCCGACCGAGGCAGAGCTGGCCGCGCAGCTGGCCAACGGGCTGTCGCTGGAGGATGCCTGCGTACGCATGAGCATCAGCCGCAACACGGCCAAGTCACACCTGCGGGCGATCTTCGCCAAGGCAGGGGTCAACCGGCAGAGCGAACTGGCCTGCACGCTGCACGCCAGCGTCGCTTTCCTCTGCGGCAACCAGCCGGCCAACTGACACCCGTCGCGGAATCTCGTAACGAAGCCACATCACTTTCTGTGAATCAGAACGAGCTGGGCCCGGCGAACGATGCCGGGCCCGGGTGTATTGCCTGAATGAACAGAGGGCCGGCACACACCAGCCGATCCTGAATAAAACCCCGGGACGCGCCCACCCGCAGGATGCGTGCTGTCGGCTGCCACACTCCCAAGCCCGACATCCTGCGTGCCCTCATTGCGCGCGCCCCGGGAAAACCGTCAGCCGTCGAGCACTCCGCCGCCGACCGGCATCGCCGGCGCCTCGCGCTGGCCGACGCCGAGCCAGACCGCCAGCGCCGGCAGGAGGAAGATCGCCCCCAATACGTTGACCAGGAACATGAAGGCCAACAGCACGCCCATGTCGGCCTGGAACTTGAGCGCGGAGAAAGCCCAGGTGCCGACGCCGATGGACATGGTCACGGCGGTGAACGCGGCGGCGGTGCCACGCTGACGCAAGGCCTCGTAGAAGGCTTCGCGCAGGCTCCTGCCGTCCCCCAGCTCATGCTGCACCCGCTCGAACAGATACACGCCGTAGTCCACCCCAACCCCGACGCCCAGGGCGATCACCGGCAGCGTGGCGACCTTCAGGCCGATGCCGAGCAAGGCCATCAGCGCGTTGCAGAGGATGGTCACCAGCATCAGCGGCACGATCACGCAGAGCACACCGCGCCAGGAACGGAAGGTGACCCAGCAGAGCAGCGTGATGGCGACGAAGATCGACGCCAGCATCTGTACCTCGGCCTGCTCCACCGCCTCGTTGGTGGCGGCGGCCACCCCGGCGTTGCCGCCGGCCAGGCGGAAGCGGATCCGCGGGCTGTGTTCGGCGGCGATGAAGCGCTGCACCTCCTCGGTGACGTGCTTCAGGGTCGAACCCTGGTGGTCGTCGAGGTAGACCTGCACGTTGATGGTGTGGCAACCCTCGTTGTTCAGCCCCAGCTCCGGGTTGGCCGCGCCACCGCCGATACGCAGGGCCGCTTCCGAACGCTGCAGCGCCGCCCAGCGCGGATTGGCCTCGTTGTTGCCGGCGACGTAGAGCTTCACCCCACCGGCCACGCTGCGCACCGACTGCACGCCGGCGACACCGCGCAGGAACAGGTCCAGGCGCTCGACCGCGTTCATCACCTCCCAGTTCAGGCAGGCTTCCTCAAGGCCCGTGGTCTCGGCATAGACCGAGAGCACATCCATGCTGATCGAGTAACTGCCGACGATGGCCGCGTTGTCGCGGTTGTAGCGCGACTCGGCGCGCAGCTCCGGAGCGCCGGCGCCGATGTCGCCGATGCGCAGGAAACGTGACTCGTAGGTACCGACAGCGAGCAGCACCAGCATCCCGGCCAGGCACAGCAGCGCCGGGCCCGGTTCGGCCAGGGCCGACAACGCCCACCAGACCCGCTGCCGCTGTCCGGCCGGCGTCCGCTGGCGCGCGGCGCGTTCCAGTTGCAGGTGGGAGAGGATGATCGGCAGGAACATCTTGTTGGTCACCACCATCAGGCCCACGCCCAGGCAGGCGGTGAGGCCCAGCTCGCGGACGATGGGAATGTCGATGAGCATGATCACCATGAAGCCCAGGGCGTTGGCCAGCAGCGCCACCGTCCCCGGAATCGCCAGTTTGCGGAACGCCGCCTCGGCGGCCTCGCGCGGGGTGGCGCCGGCCAGCACGTCCTGCTTCCAGGCATTGGTCATCTGCACGGCATGGGATACGCCGATGGAGAAGATCAGGAACGGCACCAGCACCGACATCGGGTCGATGCCGTAGCCCAGCAGCGGCAGCAGGCCGAGCAGCCAGATCACCGGCAGCAGCGCCACGCAGATGGCCAGCAGGGTCAGCTTCAGCGAACGGCAGTAGACCCACAGCAGCAGCGTGGTGATCACGAAGGCGATGGCGAAGAACGCCAGCACGCCGTTGAGGCCGGCCATCACCTCGCCCATGATCTTGGCGAAGCCGACGATGCGGATATCGATCTGCTCGTTGCCGTAGCGCGCGCGGATGCTTTCCAGGCGCTTGGCGACCGCCGCGTAGTCGAGCTTCTGCCCGGTCTGCGGGTCGACCTCCAAAAGGTCCGCCTGGATCATCGCCGAACGCAGGTCGTTGGCCACCAGTTGGCCGATCTCCCCGGACTTGGCGACGTTGGTGCGGATCTGCGCAAGCCCGGTGGCGTCGGCGACGAAGTGCGAGGGTACGACCACGTCGCCGGTGAAGCCGGCCTCGGTGACCTCGATGTAGCGCACGCTGGGAGTGAATAGCGAACGCACGCGGCTGCGGTTCACTCCTGGCGTGAAGAACACCTCGTCGGTGACCTTGCGCAACACCTCGAGGAACTCCCGGTTGTAGATATCGCCCGGCCCCTTCCAGTGCACATCGACGAGAATCCGGTTGGCGCCGGAGAAGCTGCTGCCGTGCTCGCGGAAGGCGGCCATGAACGGATGGCTGAGCGGGATCAGCTTGTTGAAGCCGGGGTCCAGGCGGGTATGCAGCGCCGAGGCGCCCAGGCCCAGGGTGATCAGTACGAACAGCAGGCCCAGGACCTTGCGCCGGGCGATCAGGCCACGGGCCAGTGCGGCCACCAGGCGCTCGGTACGGGTGGGAACAGCGGACATCAGCGAATCTCCTGTGACGACGTGGGCGCGCCGCTGGCGGCTTGCGGGCGCGGCGGCAATGGCAGGCGGCGCAGGCCGGCGTCGCTGGCCAGCAGCAGCGCGCCGGAGGAGTCCACCTGCAGGTCGGTGAGGTTTTCCTGGCCGCCGTCGCGCAGCACCTGGAACGATTGGCCCGCGTCGCGGCTGCTCAGCACCAGGCCGCCCTGCCCCGCGAGCAGCAGCGTGCCATCCGGGCCGAGCGTGCCGGCATACAGCGACTCGGACCGCGACAGCCGTACCGGGCTCCAGTGCAGGCCAGCGTCGCTGCTGCGGAACACCTTGCCCCGCATGCCGTAGGCCACCCAGACATCGCCGCCCAGGCCGACCGCGCCGTACAGCGAGCCGTTGTAGAATGGCTCGATGACCTGCCAGTGCACGCCGCCGTCGGTGGAGCGCAGCAGGCTGCCGGCCTCACCGACGATCAGCCACTGGTGACGGTCGGGCGATGCGGCGATGGCGTTGAGGTGCCAGTCGCCCGGCGCGCCGATGGACTGTTCGGCCCAATGCTGTCCTGCGTCGGTGGAGCGCAGCACCCGGCCGAAGGCGCCGACCGCCAGCCAGTCGCCCGAGGGCAGCCGCGCGGCATCCATCAGCGGCTGGCCGTCGCTGTCGGTGAACGCCGCCTCATGCCAGCTGCGCCCGCCGTCCGTGCTACGCAGGATCCAGCCCTCATGCCCGAGGGCCAGGCCCTGATGGGCATCGGCGAACACCAGGCGCGTGATCAGCGCCTGCCGTTGCGGCGACACGCTGGCGGGGTGCCAGCTGACTCCCTGGTCGATGGAGAAACGGATCTGGCCCAGTTCGCCGGCCAGTACCAGCCCGGCGGCGGAGGCCTTGATGCCATCGATCCGCATGCGCTCCACGGGTACATCCGTGGGCCGCAGGGAGGGCGCGCTGCGCGGCGAGAACGCCAGCGCACCGGCCAGCGCCACCAGCAGGCATGCGCTCAGTCCGAGAAACATCCTCATGACAGCCCTAACCCCCTCAGAAGCTGTACTTGGCGCTGAACGCCAGGTAGTCGCGGTCGGCCAGCGGGCGCTTCTCCAGATCGGCCGAGCCGAGGAAGCCGTTGTAGGTGAGGTCCAGTTCCAGGTTGTTCAGGTACTTGCCGGTGACACCGACGCTCATGCGCTTGTCGCCCTGGCCGACCAGGCCACCGAAGGCCCCCGCCACGGCGGCGGCGCCCTTGACCTGCTGAGCGAAGGAAACCGGCAGGGTCATGTCCCAGTTCTCGATGACGTTGTTCCAGGACGGGATCACCATCAGCTGGTAGGCCCAGGAGTTGCGGTCATTGGTGAGCTCGTCGTAGCGCTCGCCGGAGAAGCCGTATGCGTCCACCGAGTTGACGTGCAGGGAGCTGACCTCGGCGAGGAAGGTCGTCTGCTCGGAGAACCAGCGCGGGCCCAGCAGGTAGATGGCCGACAGGTTCGACTGGGTGGCATCGGCGCGGGTCGCCACGGAGCCCAGCGGCGAGTCGACCAGTACCGGCACGCCCTCTTTGTAGCTGACCTCCCCCGCCACGTTGAGGTCGCCCAGGCGGGTCGAGAAGCTGGCGCCGTAGAGCGAGATGTCGTCGAAGTACACCACGCTGTAATCCACCGGGACAAAGTCCTGGTAGTGCACTTCCACGTTGGGGTTCTTGTCGTGGTAGCGCAGGTAATAGAGGTTCACGTCGGTTTCGCTGGTCACCGCGAAGTGCGTGCTCAGGCCCCACTGGCCGCTGTCGCGCGGATGATGGTCGGGGCCGCGCGGGATGTTGAAGCCCGGTGCCGCGCGAATGAACTCGGCGCCCGGCCCGACCACGTCGGTATAGGAGAAGTAGGTACCGACCGGGTCCAGCTCGGTGGGCTTGTACTGGTACTGGTAGTAGGCCGCGACGCCAAACTGCGGGGTCAACTGCCACTGCGCCGAGAGCTGGCCGACCGGCAGCAGGATGTCCTTGACCTCGGTGCCGGGCACGTTGGCCTTGGTCGCATCGGCGGGCGACTGGGCGCCTGCGATGTTCGGGAAGAACAGGCTTTCGCCCCATTGCACCACCTGCTGGCCCAGACGCAGGTTGAGCATCGACTCCTCGCCGGTCTGCTGGCTGGTGTAGAGGTAGGCATCGAGCAGGCGCGTGCGGTTTTCCTCGAGCCGGCGCGCCCGCGACGTGAACTGGTCGTGGTCGCCGTCCTTGTTCACCGTGTCGGGCGAGTCGTTGTCGTTTTCGTGCCGGTAGACGTCGTCGTAGAAGCTGCTGGCGCGCAGGAAGGCGCCGTAGTTGCGGTACTTGATGTCGAAGTCGCCGAGCACCGATAGGCGATTGTTGATCAGCGCGCCGCGCTTGAAGTTGCGGTCGCCGTCGTCCGAGTTCACCGTGGTCGGCAGGCCGGAGGCCGGATCGGTGGGCCCGTCGACCAACGCCGCCGACGCATCGCGCAAGCGATAGGCCGCGGCATAACTGACGTTGATGATGTAGTCGACATTCACCTCCTCGCCGATGGCGAAGCTCCCGGCATGCGCCGGAACGGCGAAGGGAATCGCCGACAGCCCGAGCAGCCAGTGCAACTTGCGGCCGCCACGCAGCCCAGCCGCCCCCGCGGCCACCTCGCTTGCAAAACGCTTCATCTACAACCTCCTGTTCGCACGCGCAGCCATGGCACCGTCCTCCGGTGTCCGACGACCGCGCAGCATCACCCCTGGCGAGGGACAGGCCGTCGCCGGGGTGTGGTCATTGGGATTTGTCTTTTGTGAAGAAAGCCGTGCCGGGCGCCGGGCCCGGCGCGCTCACTTGCCGGCCTGGCGAAGCATGTCGGTGGTGAACATGAACGGCTTGAGGCGGTCACCGTTGACCCTGGGCGGGGCGCCCTCGTTGGTCAGCCGGTCGGCCAGGTAGGAGCCGGCGATCAGGTCGTGGTAGACCGTGACGCCGGCCTGGAAGACCTTGGCGCCGTAGGCGTAGTAGGCGTTGAGGAAGTTGGTGCGCCATAGCTCGCCATGGGCGTCGTAGTTGTCCGCCATGATGGCGTTCCAGGTGTCCTCGTCGATGTACAGGACACGCTTGGCGTACTGGTGGCGATAGCCTTCCTTGAGGGTGGCTTCCAGCACCCAGACCCGGTGCAGCTCGTAGCGCATCACGCTGGGATCGACACTGCCGGGCTTGAGCAGGTCCTTGTACTTGACCCCCTCGGCTTCGAGTCGATAACCGTTGTAGGGGATGTACATCTCGCGCTTGCCGAGCAGCTTCCAGTTGTAGCGTTCCGGCGAGCCGTTGAAGAGGCGGTCGTCGTCGATGGTGCGGAATCCGCCGACCCCCAGCGGAATGTCGAAGCCGTAGCCCGGCGACTGGCGCACGCGGCGGGTGCCGGGGTTGTATTGCCAGCTGGTCTGCGGGTTCTTCGCCTCGTTGAAGTAGGTGTAGGTCAGCGACACCTGGCCCTTGTCCCGGTCCGGCTTGAGGGTGGTGACCCGTGACAGGGCGAAGACCCCGTCGGTGGGTTGGCCGGCGTAGTGGTCGCCGGTCAGGTCGAGGATCTCGAAGCGCATCTGCCCCCAGGCGATCTTGCCGTCCTGGTAGACCACGGCCTGGTCGTATACCCCATCCTCCTCGGCGGCATAGGCCGGCAGGAGGATGTTGCGCAGTACTTCATCGCCGCTCTTGGGGATCGGGAAAGGCGTGCCGCCACGCAGCGCGCGCTCGCCCATGTTGCCGTCCTCAAGCTCGGCGCTGGCGGCGTTCTTGCGGGCGATTTCGCAGCGATAGTCGTCGTAGCGGAAGTCGCGGTGGCTGGGGTAGACCGGAATCGCGAAGCTCGACGGGTACTTGCGCAGCAGGGCTTTCTGCCCGTCGGAGAGGCGTGCCTCGTACTGCGCCATGTTCTGCGCGGTAATGGTGACCAGCGGCTTTTCCCCGGCGTAGGGGTCCGGGTGGCGTGTGCCCACCCCGGCGAAATGCACACCGGGCGGCGTGCCCAGCCACTTGCCGCTGTACGCCGGGATGCTGCCGTCGGCGTTGCCGGCCTTTTCCGCGCCCAGGCAGGTGAGTTCACGGCCGAGCTTCTCCACCTCGGCGGGAGTGGCCGCGGCGAAGGCGATCTCGCTGCTGAGCAGCAGCGCCGCCGCCAGCGGCAGCGCGCCAAGAATTCGGTGCTTCATGGTCTTCTGTCCTCTGCGAAGGTCCGGCCACGCGGGGCGGCCGGCCTTGTCGTCATCCTCGGGTAGCGGCCGCGTGCCGCTCTGGCACGCGGCACGGGATCAGGCGTTGAGATCGCGCCGTACCCGGGTTTCGCTGGCGATGAAGGTCGCGCCGGTCTCATCGGCGAACGCGCGCACGTAGGCTTCGGCGTCCACGCAGCTTTCCGGGGCCAGCAGGCCCTGGCCGAGAATGCGTCCATCCAGGTAAGCCTCGATGAACAGGCGCGCGCAGGTCGGGGTCGGGTCAGCGGTGCTGTCCTCGGTCTCTTCCACCGGCAGTTCCAGGTGCTGTTCCACCACGCAGCAGACCTCGGCGCCGTCGCGCAGGCCACGAACCTCCACACGCATGGCCACCGCCCAGGGCTCGTCGGAGAGGTCGACGCAGAGGCTCTTGCGAGCGACGTCGCTGGACAGGTGCTGGGTGAGGAACTTGAGCGGCGAGATACCCAGCGCCTCGTTCTTCTCCGGGCTGCCCAGGCCGAGATCGATCATCGATTGCCAGATCTTCGAACCGGCCTCGGGGAAGAAGCCGATGCGGTTGGTGACCTGTTGCAGCCCCGGAATGCAGTGCGGCAGGGTGACGGTTTCGCCGTGGCCGATGAAGAACGCCGGGTAGTGCTTGAACGGCGCCGCGTACGGCACCTCCAGGCGACCGCCCCAGCCGGGCATCTTGCGGTACTCGCCGTCGACGAACTGCACCACCTCGCCGCAGGTGATGTGCATCATGTGGTCGATCACCGCCGGCGACAGCAGGTCGGGCACGAAGGGGACGGCGGTGGCCAGGTGGATTTCCTGGGCGCTGTCCAGGCGATCGACCAGCATGCGCGCGATCACGTTGGTCAGGCCCGGTGTCGAGCCACATCCGGCGATCAGGCGAATCCCCGCTTCCAGCGCGCGCTGGTGGTAGGCCGGATCGAGGTAGAGGGCTTCGGCCACATCGTGGTCGTCATTGATGTCGATGTAATCGACGCGGGCACGCAGGGCCGCCTCGATCACCGGCACCGCACTGCGGTAGAACGGACCGACCGCGTTGAACACCAGGTCGACGCCATCGAGCAGCGCATCCAGGCACGCCGGATCGAGCACGTCCGCCCGCTCGGCGCTCACGTTTGCGCCCAGTGCGGCGGCGAGTTTCTGGGCGACTTCAAGGTTCAGGTCGGCCACCACGTATTCCACCGACGGGTGGCGCGGCACCAGCTGGCGCGCAACGTTGGCGCCGACATTCCCACATCCCAACAGCAAGATCTTCATGCTTACCTCTCATTGTGCTTCTTGTTTTTGTGTAAAGCGGTAATCACCCCGAACGCGGCCCTCGCAGGCCACGCCCGTCAGACCAGGTCGAGGCGGTCCGCCAGCCTGGCCATGGGGATCAGCACGCGGCGGATCTTGGTTTCGAAGCGCCCCGGCAGGCGCACGGCCTGCGGCTGCTCCAGGGGCAGCAGGGCATCGTCCGGACGGTCGGCCGCCAGCGCCCGCGCCAGGTCCATGCCCAGCAGCGGTCCCATGAGGTTGCCCCAGGAGCCCAGGTTCATCAGGGCCAGCACGCCCTGCTCCACCTGGTACAGCTTCGGGTAGGCGGCGTCGTAGGCGACCGAGGAGTTGGCGGTCATCCCGGTCCAGTAGGACTCCAGTTCGATGGGCGCATCGCCCACCCCCGGATAGGTACGTCGCAGGTAGCGCAGGAAATCGGCGAAATGCACCTCGGCGCACTGCGCGCGGCGGTGTCGCGGGATGGTCGCGGTGATCAGCCGGCCGCGACCGTCGATGACCAGCGGATAGAGCCCCGCGGGGTATTGCATGAGCGTGACCCGCGCCGGGTTGATCGCATCGAGCACGGCCGTCGGCAGCGGGCGCGTGGCCATGCCGCAGGCGACCAGAGGGAACTGCGTCCGCGAAAGCTCCGGAAAGAAACCGTTGCCGGTGTGGCCGCTGGTGCACAGTACGACACGCGCCGCACGCACGTTGCCGGTGGCAGTCCGTACGCGCCAACGGCTACCGTCGCGCTCGCAGGCCAGCACACAGGAATTGCCATATATCGACGCCCCGGCGCGCACGGCGCTGGCGGCCAGCCCCTGGGTGAAGAGGTAGGGGTTGACCCGCCCGCCCTCCCGCCAGTGGAGGCCCTGGGTGTAGACGCTGGTGCCGAGCATCTCCCGTACACGCGCCCCGGCGATCAGCTCGACGTCATAGCCCATGCCTTTCCACAGCCGTGCCTGGCGCTCAAGCGCCGCCTGCGGCCGACGCGCCACCTCGAGCAGGCCGCAGGCAGCCACGTCGGCCGCAAGAGCGTGCTTGCGGCTGAGTTCGAAGACGATATTCCGCTGTTCGACGAAGGTTTCGATGAAGCGCCGCCCGTTGTCGCGGTGCGCACGCAGCGGCTCGAAGGAACTCAGGTAGGGCTGCACGTGCCCGGCGTTGCGCCCGGAAGCGCCGCTGGCCGGCTGGTCGGCCTCCAGCAGCACGGTGCGCACGCCAAGCTCGGCCAGGTGCAGGGTCAGGGACGTCCCGGCAAGGCCGGCGCCAACGACGACCACATCGGCCTCCACATCGCCCTCGAGCGCTGCATAGACCGGCGCCGGTTGCGCCGTCGGCCAGCCACTGAAGCGGATCGGCACGACGCCGGCCTCGTAGGCCTGGGCAACGGGATACTGCGGAACCGCTCCGCATACGACTTGCCGATCGATCGCTTGGCTCACTGGCGACTCCCAGGTTTGCGCCGCCGGCCGGTATGGCCGGGGTGGCTCCAGTGGGATCGATCCTAGAGAGAGGGGGAGACACCGCTCCAGTACCAACTGGTACTGACGGCGCGGATTCCGACGTCAGCGCAGCAAGGCGACGCTACGGCACATGAGGCGAACCAGATCGGTCTGCCCCTTGATGTCGAGTTTGGCGTAGATGTTCTTCGAGTAGTTGCGCGCGGCGGCAACCGCAATGTTCATCTGCTCGGCCGCCTCGGCGATACTCCGCCCGGCGCCCAGCCAGGCCGCCAGGCGCGCTTCCTGGCGGGTCAGGCCGAAGAGCTGGGCGATCAGCTCGGGCGAGTGGTCGCGTGGCGCCTGCATGGCCGCCTCGCACTGGGAGAGCTCGCAGAGGTGGAGGATCAGGCTCGGCACCTGCACGCCCTGGTAGTAGGGCGCAGGCGGAACCGGCTCGACCAGGATGCCCAGCAGCATGCCGTCGCGCGTGCGCAAGCGGACCAGCTCGCCAGGACAGGCTGCCTCGCCCCTCGCACGCGCTGCCATGACCTTCGCGATCGCGCCCTCCAGCGCCCGCTGCACGCCGCGCTCCTCGACCAGCAGTCGCCCCTGGCGAAGCTCGATGCCAACCTGCCGGGCGATGATCGCGCCTGCCGTGCGGTTGACGCACAGCACCCGCGCATTGCCGTCCAGCAGCAGGCAGCCGAGCGACATGTGGTCGAGGCTCACTTCGTACACCGCCTTCTCTGCCTCTTCACGCTTGAGCCGGGCGTACAGCCCCAGCGCACGGGACAGGTGTGGCAGCAACTCCAGCAGCAGCGACCTCTCCTCCTCGACGAAAGCCTGTCCCGACACGCGAAGGCCGCGTACCACATCGACCCAGCAGCGCATGCCGCCCGGTTCGGCGAAGCAGCTGCGCAGACAGCGCCCAACGCCGAGCGAGGTCATGAAGGCGGCACATTCCGCCTCCACGTCGCCCGGACCGAACTCGATCAGTGTCCCCGGCGCCACCGTTTCCGCACGCAGCAGTTCGACGTGCCCGAAGCGCTCGCGAGCGTCTCTCTCGGCACGCTCCCAGTCAGTGCGGTCATGGGGGTCCAGGGCCATGACCTGGATGTCAATGGGTCGGTCCTGATGGTGATACAGGGTGATGGTCACGTTGAAGGCGCCGAGCAACTGACGCAGGCGCTCAGCCAGGGTGAACCAGGGCCGCGCTTCGCCGATCCCTTCGTAGGCCAAGCCGATCAGCTCGGATAGCGCCTGTGCAGGTTCCCAAGCCGGTGGCCGGGCAAGCTGCACACCGCGCAGCAGCACACCGCCCCCCCCAACGCGGACCGGCGCCCTGACCGCCGAGTACTCAGCGCCCATAGGCGTGCGGTCCTGGCAGCACTTGCTCGTACTGGGTCCTGGCCACGGATGAAGCGGCATCGGCAGCGGCGACGAGGATCGTTTCCTGCTCGTCGGTGAAGGCGAACTTCATGGCAGGCAACCCCTGTTGAGTCGGATGGGTTCAGTCTGGAGGCGGCGCCGAGGGCGAGAATCGTCCGAATGGACAGGAGTGCCACCCGCGTCATCGGTCGGAGCCCGGAGATCCTCGGGAGGCGCCCATGGTAAGTCGCCCTGGCGTCGACCGCCAGGGCGTCCCGTCAGCCCTGCGTTGCGGCGTGGCGACCGGCCTGGCGGCCGAAGAAGCTGGCGTCCGCCAGTGACAGGCCAGAGCTGTAGCCACCGCCCCAGCGTGGCAGGCCGCAGGTGGTCCGACCGGCGGCGTAGAGCCCGGCGATGGGCTCGCACTGCTGGGTCAGCACCTGCCCCGTCGGCAGTGTATCGAGCCCGCCGAGGGTGAAGTGCGGGTAGAAGGCGTAATCGATGCGGCAGTCCAGGGCAAGGAAGGGCGGCTCATCCAACGGCTTGAGCCATTTCGCCGCCTTGTGGAACAGCGGGTCCTGGCCCTCGGCGGCATGCCGGTTGAAGAAGGCGACGCTTTCGGCCAGGGTCCCCGCCGGCAGTCCCAACTCCTGCTCCACCTCCTCCCAGGTCTCGCCGACGGCGGCGATGTCGATGCGGGTGAACTCGGCCGGACGCTCGAAGCAGGCGTCGTCGGCCAACAGGAATACCCGGTTCCCGCCCTGGCGAAGGATGTGATAGCCGGTTCGGCCGTGGTAGCAGTCCTCGTTGATGAAGCGCTGGCCACGCTCATTGACGAAGATGCCCTTGACCAGCGACTCCGGCGCGTAGAACGGCAGGCTGACGAAGGCCTCGTCCATGTGGATCGCCGCGCCGCCGACGCTCATGCCCAGCTGGATGCCGCTGCCATCGTCCCCCGGCGTACCGATAGGGTTGTCGTTGTGCATCAGTTGCGGGGCATGGCGGCGCACCATCTCGCGGTTCATCACGAAGCCTCCGGCGCACAGGATCACGCCCTTGCTGGCGCGGACGAAGCGCTGCTGGCCGTCGCGACGCGCCACCACGCCGTGGACCCTGCCCTGGTCGTCGACGACCAGCGCCAGTACACGGCTGTCATAGCTCACCTCGACGCCGAGTTCGACCACGCGGGCGGCCAGGATGTCCATCAGCAGGCGGCCGCCGCCCCATCCCTCCCATTGCGGCGTATGGCCTCGCGGGCAGGGTTTGGCCTCGGCCGCGAAAGGCCAGGCCTCTTCGCTGCCGGACCAGATCAGGCAGTCGTCGGTGGCCGGCTCCACCATCTTCTGCGGCAGGAAGGTGTTCTTGTACGGCACCCCCTGGGCCACCAGCCAGTGGTAGTGGTCCAGGCTGTTGTCCGCGTAGAGGCGCGCCTTGGCTTCGTCGGCGTCGGGTCCTCCGGCCAGCATCAGGTAACGGTACAGGTCTTCGGTGTCGTCGCTGAAGCCGGCGTTGCGCTGGGCCGGGGTACCGCCGCTGCCGCCGAGGTAGATCTCGCCGCCCGAGAGCGCGCTGGTGCCGCCGTTGCCGGAGGTGGCCTCCAGCAACACGACGCGCGCCCCCGCAGTGGCGGCCTCGATGGCGGCGGAAGCGCCGGCGGCGCCGAAACCGACCACCAGCACCTCGGTTTCCTGGTCCCACACGGGGACTTCCTGCAGACGGCAGGGACGGTTCACGGAGAACGGGGATGACATGCGGATGCTCCTTCTTGTTGTTGTTCTGGCAAATAGGCCTGCAGCCGCGATCCAACAGAAGCAGCGGATATCTGGCGAAACACCGGGGCCGGCGTGAGACCGGCGCCGCACCGCCGCGGCGGGCAGGGAGGCGCCAACCTTATCGACAGCGGGACGGACAGCCCTCGTCCGATTGAACTAGCCCAGGACAACCCGGCGTAGCAGCGCTGACGGCGTGCTCCCGGCCGCCTGCCGGCTGGCGCGCCCTTGACGGCGACTTTGCCATCCATCCCCTGGCGAGCGCGACGGATTGCCTTTTGCAGGAAGTGCCGCTTAATCTCGCCAGCGCTTTCCTACTACAAAAATAAGAAATGGTTCCAAATGGCACACTCGCTTTCGCTCGACCAGTTCAGCGGAATGCTCGGCAATCTCTATCAGGGCCCTCTGGAGCCCACGCCGTGGCAGTCCTTTCTCAACCAGATCAACGAGTTCCTCGACGGCAAGTACACCACCTTCATCCTGCGTCCGCCCAGCGACCAGAACGAGGGGCTGATGGTCAACGCCAACGGCAGTTCGGCCGAAATCGTCGCCTCGTACAACCAGCACTATTTCAACCTCGACCCCTTCGTCGACCTGCCCAGCGGCCAGGTGGTGACCGTGGACGAGTTCATTTCCAGAGAGGCATGGCTGGCCTCGGAGTTCTACCAGAGCTTTGCGGCCCCAGCGGGGGTGTTCCACATCCTTGGCGCGGACATCCGCAGCAGCGACGGCGCCCTGTGCCGCATCCGCGTCTGCCGCGGCATGGAGTCCCCCGGCTTCAGCGAGAACGACAAGGCCCGGCTGGCCTACTTCATACCGCACCTGGAGCGCTCGGTGGTGCTGCACACGCAGATCAACCGCATCGAGAGCGAGCGCAATCTCTACGCCGGCGCGGTGGACCAGTTCGCCGTCGGCACCATCATCCTCGACGAGAATGGCAAGATCCTGCAGACCAACCAGGTGGCCGAGAACCTGTTGGGCGAAAAGGACGGCCTGAAAATCAGCGGCGATACCCTGCAGGTCGGTACCCCGCGCGACAGCCAGGAGTTCCGCCGCCTGGTGAAGCAGGCCCTGCAGTCGCAGAAAAGCTCGCAGCCGTCGGTGGTCGAGGCCATGCGCGTGCAACGCCCGTCCGGCCGCGCGGACCTGGGCATCATCGTGCGTTCGGTACCGCTGAGCGAGTGGAACGAAGGCAAGCACTGCCCCTCCGTGGTGATCTTCGTCAGCGATCCGGAGCAGGAAGCCCGCGCCCCCCAGGAAATCGTCAAGGCCCTGTTCGACCTGACCCCGGCCGAATCCCAATTGGCAATGCTGCTGGCCAACGGCCTGACGCTGGACGAAGCCTCGGATGAGCTGAACATCAGCCGCAACACGGCGCGCGCGCACCTGCGCTCGACCTTCTCCAAGACCGGTGTGACCCGGCAGACCATGCTGGTACGCCTGATCCTGCGCAGCGTCGCCTCGCTGGGCTAGTCCTAGCGGACGATTTGGCTATCGGCCAGCGAGACTACCTTGCGAACCCCCGGGGTTAGTCGACGAGGCCGATGCCATGTCCAGGTTCATTCCGCTGCTGATCGCGATCATCATCTGCGGTTGCCTCCTGGCCGCGCGCTACATGTTGGACATATACGAAGCCTCGGCCCGGCAGGCCAGCCTGGACGCCCGGCAATCCCCGTGCAGCCAGAGCGATTGCCTGCGGCAACTGCCGTGAGCCGCCCCCCACCCATCCGCGGTATCAGATCCCGCCCGCAAGTCCGGGCAAGGCTCTCGCGCCTTGCGCGTCGTCCCCGCGGCAGGACACCCACGCATTGATCCAGGCAACCGGGCGCGGCCCGGCAAACCCTGGCGGCCATGCGTACCGCCACCACCCATGAACGAAGAGGTTACCGCCATGCAGCGCACCCAGAACACCAGCGCGGAACTGGACGCGGAATGGCCCGCGCCGTCCGAAACGGCCGCCCCTGCAGGTCTTGCCGCGTTCCCCGATCAGCGACAGGCCTGGCGCGTGGTGCTCGGGCTCACCCTGGTCCTCTGCGTCGGCTTCGGCACCACGCTCAACTCCCTGGGCGTCTTCATGCTGCCGATCTCGGCGACCTTCGGGTGCAGCAATGCCCAGGCCGGTTTCCTCGCCACCGCCTTCATCTTCAGCATGACCCTGGCAACGCCGGTGGTCGGCTGGCTGCTCGACCGCATCGCGCCGCGCGCCGTGATGGTCAGCGGTGCGGCGCTCACCGCGCTGGCCAACCTGCTGGGCGCTCACAGTGCGGACATCGGCCAGCTCACCCTGGCCATGGCCCTGAGCGGCGCCGGGATCGGCGCCTCGACCTACGTGCCGGCGATCATCCTGGCCTCGCGCTGGATCACCCCCCGGCGCCAGGGCCTGGCCTTCGGCGTATTGCTGGCGGGCGCGTCGGTGGGCGCGATGCTGTTCCCCATGCTGCTCACCGAAGCCATCGGCAGGCTGGGCTGGCGCGACACGATGCAGGCCATCGCCCTCCTCCTGCTGGTCGTCTGCGTTCCACTGCCGCTGGTGCTGGCACGCGTACCGCCGGCGCAGGGCACGGACCCCGCCCAACCGGCCGACGCCCACAGTACAGGCGCCGGCATCGGCGACGCCCTGCGCACGCCGACCTACTGGTGGTGGATCGCCATGCAGACCCTGCTGATCCTGAGCAGCATCGGCATCTTCATCAACCTGGTGCCCTACCTGGTGTCCGCAGGCTTCGACGCCTCCACGGCGGCCGCCTTCCTGGCCGGCACCAGTGGCGCCGCCATGCTCGGCAATTTCGTCTTCGGTCTGATCAGCTCGCGCTACAGCGCCAGGAACATCCTGCTGCTGGGCACGCTCATCGGCACCGTGGGACTTCTCTGCCTGCTGGGCGCCCCGCTCCCGAAGCTGGGCACCGGCGCCATCGTCCTGTTCGCGCTGCTCTGGGGCGCAACCTTCAACCTGGTCAACCAGCTCGCGCCCCTGCTGCTGGTGGACATCATGGGCCAGCGCAACTTCGGCAGCCTGCTCGGCATCGGCAACCTGATCTCCGGCCTGGTGGCGGCGTTCGGCCCGGAGGCCGTCGGCTACGTGGTCGACCGCGCCCACTCCTACACCCCGGCACTGCTGGCGTGCGGGGCTCTGATGCTCTTGGCGCTGCCCTCCATCAGCAAGCAGCGACCGGACCGGCCGTAGCGACGCGACCCGACCGGAGAGCGACCTTGTCCCGCGCAGCCCAGCATCCTGACCTTCTCGTCCCCCTGGCGGGGGTACTGGTCGACCAGCCACGCCTCTCCCTGCAGGGGCTGGCCAAGGCCGTCGGTGTCAGCAAAGCCACCCTCTATCGCGTCTGCAGGACCCGTGATGAGCTGACCGAGCAACTGCTCGCCCGAGCCCTCGCCGCGTCCCGCGCCATCCTTGAGGAAGCCGATCTCGCCGGCGCCCCTCCGCTCGAAGCGCTCAGGTGCATGACACGCGGGAGCCTCAGGCATTCGGAACTGGCGATCTTCCTGATGCACCACAGCAACAACGCCAAGGCGCGACCCGAGGAAATCGCCAGGTGGGAAGCCGAGCTGGATGCTTTCTTCCTGCGCGGCCAACGCGAGAAGGTCTTCAGGGTCGACGTGCCCGCGCCAACCCTGACCGACCTGTGGAGCCGGCAGCTGATCGGCCTGCTGCACGCCGAGCGACGCGGCCGCATCGCCCGGGCGGACCTGGCCAAGCTGATCGAAACGAGCTTCCTGCGCGGCGTCAGCGGCGGCAACCCGCGCTGAACGCCGGCGGGATCATCTATGGACGCGAATAGATCTTGAACAAGGTCTGGTCCAGCTCGCTGGGCGCACCGAAGTACTTGCCGTAGAGCGGCCCGATGGCGCCCGAGCGATAGACCTGGCTCAGCGCCGTATCCACCTGCAGGCGGAAGTCCTCGTCACCCCGCGCCATGGCCAGGGCCACCGGCGCGAATTCGAAGCGGCGGCTGAGCACCATCAGCTTGGCACTGGCCCCTTGGCGCGCCACCAGGCTGCGCAGGGTCATCTGATCGGCGAAGAACGCATCGACCTTGCCGCCCGCGACCTGATCGACACCCTCAGCCGGGCTGGCCACGGTCCGTAGGGTGACCAGTACCTTGAGCAGGCGCATCCGCTCATGGGCCCAGGTTTCCACCGCCGTGCCGCCCTGGACCGCAAAGCTGTACGCCGCCAGGCCGCGATTGAGCGTGGCGCGCCAGGTCGGGCCACTCTGCTCCACTTCGCCATTGAGCGCCTTGAGCAGGAACGGCGGGGCATCCTTGCGCACCACCACGCCCAGTCCGGCGGTGTACACCGGCAGGGAGAAGTCCAGGCTCTGGCGCAGCGTCAGGGTTTCCACCATCGGGCTGCAGAACAGGTCGACACCGCCGTCATGCACCACGTCCAGCGCCTTGTCCGACGCCAGCGGCACGAAGCGCACCTTCATCTGTTCCAGGCCCGGCTGGGTCCTGAGCTGCGCCGCCACCTTCTGGCACAGATCGATTCCGTAGCCGGAAGCGCCCTCGCCTTCGGTGATCGAGAACGGCGGAAGATCCGGCAGGTAGCCCAGGGTCAGGGTGCCGCTGCTGCGGATGCGTTCCAGGGTCTGGGCCGGCGCCAGCAGCGGCAGCATGGCCGCCAGCAGGACGGCAACGCGAGGGAGCATGCGCTTCATGGCCGACCCTCCGCGCTGCTGGGCGACTGCGGTTCGAGGAGCCGGTCGGCGATGTAGCCGAACATCAGGTAGCCCACCGCCGTGACGATCATGCCGCCGAACACCGCCTCCATGCCCGAGGCATAGAGCGCGTAGAAGCTGTAGACCATGGCGATCAGCAGCGCGATGACGTTGCGGTAGCGCGGATAGCCGACCACGCCGGCCTTCTGCATGATCACCAGCAGCGCCGAGAGCGCGGTGATGTAGGGCACGATGTTGGTCACCGCCGCCAGGCTGACCAGCTTGCCGAACTGCTCGGAGGCATTGGGGGAAATGGTGGACACCGCCATGGCGCTTTGCAGCGCCGCGTTCGCCACCAGCCCGGCGATGGGCGCGCCGATCAGGGTGACGCGGCTGTACAGCTTGGGGAACATGCGCTGGTCGGCGGTGACCTTGGCGGTCTGCGCCAGGGTGAACTGCCAGCCCAGCAGCGAACCGACGCAGGCCATCACCGCCAGCCCCATAATGATGTTGCCTATCACCGGGTTGAACATCTTCGCGTAGACATAGGCGAAGGGCGCGCTGGAGTTGGCCAGCTCGGCGTTCGGCACGATGCCCATGATCACCGAGGTGGACAGCACGTAGACCACCGCCGCGCCCAGGGTGCCCAGCAGGCAGGCCAGCGGCACGTTGCGCTTGGGATTTTCCACGGCATCGGAGTTCTGCGCTGCCGACTCCATGCCGAGGAAGGCCCAGAGGGTCAGCGGAATGCTCTGGGTAATGGCCTCGTGCGTGGCGATTCCGTTGGGGTTCCAGGCCGCGTCGAACACCTGCCGGTCGAACCAGAACCAGCCGATCACCGACAGCCCCGCCACGGGAATGATCACTCCCCAGACGGTGAGCGAGCCAATCTGCCCGGTCACCTTGGGGCCTCCGAAGTTGGCCAGGGTGGTCAGCCAGATCAGCGCCACCGAACCGATGAACAGCGGCATCGCGCCGGTACCGAGCCAGGGGATGAAGGGCGTCAGGTAGCCCACCGCCGAGATGGCGATGGCCACGTTGCCGATGGCCAGCGACAGGAAGTAGAGATACGAGCAGAGGAAGAAGGCCGACTTGCCGTGGGCTTCCTCGGTATACGCCGACATCCCGCCCGAGCGCGTACAGTAGATGCCGCATTGGGCGAAGCAGTAGGCGATGGCCATCGACCCGACGGCGGTAACGGCCCATGACAGCAGCGAGATCGCCCCCAGCTGCGCCATGCTGGTCGGCAGCATGATGATGCCCGACCCCATCATGTTTACCGCCACCAGGGTGGTCAGCCCGGTCAGCGTCATTTTCTTGCCAGAGGCTTCCATTTGAGGGCCCTTTTAATCGATGAGATCGCCAGAAGATAGAAACAGTCCGTTGTTACCGCTTTCACCCGCGCTACAGAATTTACTGCCGCCAACAGCACTTTTCATGACAAGAACCCATGCCGATCAGCGACGTTCACGACTCTGGAGAGCCACCCTCGCACCGCTCACTTCAACGAATCCCTACTGCGCGGGAATCGTGATCACTGGAGCTTTCTCATTGCCGCTGGTATCGGCCAGTGTGAAGAACAGCATCACCGCACCGAGCGCGCGCTTGGCCGCCAGGTCGCTGTCCTCGATCCAGTACCAGTAGCCGTGGTAGTACACCGCGACGTAGGCCTGCTGGGGTTTGTCCTTGCCGCTGCGAATGTGGATCTGCGGCTTGGCGCCGCTCCCCTTGCCGTCCACGAACGCCGGCAGCGCGCTGTGGTCATCGAGGTGTTCCTGGGGAACGTCGACGTAGCTGGAAAACGCCGTCAGGATCTGCAGCAACGAGCGGCTGCTGACGGCCAGCTCATCCGCCTCGCCGCGCACCGGCGAATAACGCAGCACGAACTGCTGGCGATCCTCCGGCATGTGCAGCAGCCCGCGCAGTTCCTTCTGCTTGGCCTGGATATCCGGCGTGATGTCGTTGCGGCGCATGAACAGCACAGCGATCTGGCCCTTGCTCTTGTCCTCCTCCACGCGCATGCCGACGGCGCCGGCGGCCTGGACTTCCCGCAGCAGCTTCAGGGCCTGGAGGAATTCGGGATCGGCCTCGCGCACCGTGCCGGCCACCGCCGAGCGGTTGCGTACGCCGTTCAGCGAGTCCACCGTCAGGCCGAGGATGAAGTCCGCCGCGTAACCCGATTGCAGCAGGCCGAAGATCTTCTTTGGGTCGATGGGGGCCACCAGGCCCGCGAGGAAGCGCTCCCCGGTCAAGGGCACGTAGGTGATGGTCGGGCGGTCGGTATACTTGCTGGTGGCACCCAGTAGCACGCTGTTGCCCTGCACCGCGTCCGCCGAGGAGACCTGCCCGCCCAGGCTGCCCCCGGTTTCCAGAGAGTAGCCGGCAACGATGGAAGCCACGTCGACGAACACCGGCATGTCGACATAGCGCAACTTGACGATGTTCAGCAGGGTCTGCTGCTTCCAGGAATCGGCCACCGCCGAGCTGTAGTCGAAGCGGTCCACGGTGACGGTTCCGGGGCCGAGATGGCTGCAGCCGCCCAGCAGCACAAGCGCGGCCAAGCCACCTGCCGGCCAGCGCCACCCGCAACGCTTGATCCGGCAAGCCTTCGGTGGCGCCATCTACGCCTCCTCGATCAGTACGTTCACGCGCCCGGCGCGGGCAGCCTTGACCAGAAGCCCGTGATCGCGCTCGGTCTGGTCGGCATAGAGCAAGGCGAAGTCCCCCAGCGCCTCGTCGAAGGCATCACCCTTGCCCAGGTAGCCGCTGATGGTCGCGGAATCACCGGACTTGGCATGGGCGCGCGCCAGGGTCAGGCCGCAAATGTCAGCGTAGCGCTCCAGTTGCGGCGCGCTGATGTCGCCCTCGACCGGCACCGACAGCTTCATGTCGCGCAGTTGCCGGACGAAATAGTCGCGTCCACCCGGACTGCGCATCCAGCCCAGGAAAATGTCGCTGGAGGACTGCATCAGGCGCTGCCCCATCACCACCCGCTGCCCCTGGTGCTGGTACTGGCTCTTGCCGGCGTAGGGCTCGAGCACGGAACGGCAGGACTCCTTGAACTGCAGGATCAGCGGATGGTTCTCCTCGGAGAACAGCAGCGCGATGAAACAGCGGGTGCCGACACTGCCGATGCCGACCACCTTCAGCGCCGCATCGACCACGCGGTAACGATCGAAGAGCACCCGGCGATCATCGGTGAGGCTGCGTCGGTAGTCGGCCAGACTGTGCAGCACGCGTTGCATGAAGTTGTCTTCGGCGACGTGATAGATGATCGGCGGCTGGTCGATGATGCGCGGCTGCCCGGCGACCAGCTCGGCGATCTTCGGGAAGGCGCTTTCCATCACCCGCTCGCGGGCGCGGTCGAACAGCTGCTGGCGGTACTTGCGCGCCTTGGCGTCCGGCGCCATCGCCAGCAGCGCCTCGGTATCCAGGCGCGAATACCAGACTTCCAGCGGACTCATCTTCGAGTAGACGCGCAGGTTCTCGCGGTAGGCGCGCGCACAGGTGATGACCACATCTCGCGCCCGGGCATCGGACAGCCCGCCTTCACGCGCCGCCACGGCGAAGCTCGCCGCCAGGCGTTTGATGTCCCATTCCCAGGGCGCGGGCAGGGTTTCGTCGAAATCGTTGAGGTCGAAGACCAGGTTGCGCTCGGGGGTGGCGAACAGGCCGAAGTTGAGCAGGTGGCAGTCGCCACAGGCCTGCACGTTCACACCGATGTGCGCGGTGCTGGACAGGTCATGGGCCATCAACGCGGCCGAGCCGCGCAGGAAGGTGAAGGGGCTGCGCAGCATGCGCCCGTAGCGGATCGGCACCAGCTCCTTGAGCCGGTCGCGGTTGGACTTTTCCAGGATGGCGATGACGTCGCGCTGCCGGCCGGGCGATTTCCATTTGGCGTGCGCTTCACGGGGAATCTGGGTGCGCAGACGCTGTCCGTTGGCCAGGCGCTCCTCGCGGGAAAGGAAATGTGCTGCGGATTCGGTCTTGCTGGATTTCTTGGTAGAAGCGTTCTTGTTGGAGGCCATGTTGCTGTCGTCACCCATGCGTCAGGGACAATGGGGCGATGGCGCGATTCGCGACTTCGCCCGGTGCTCGTGGAGCCGAAAGTACCGGCTCACGACTGCATCACCGGCTCCCCTCCATTCAAGCTAGATCAATTTCCCACGGGGTACTGAAGACGAATCACATTAAGTTCAGGCAAGCCAAACGACGATGCGCGTTGGTGTAGAGACTGAACCTCCGACAACGTCGCGCCCTGACCCGCCACCCAGTAATCCCGCCGATACTGCTGGGCACATTGGGAATGCGGCAACCCGAATGCACCTCGCGGCGACTGCGACTCATCGCAGTCCACCCAACGGTGGGAAATGAACCCTGCCTCCAGTCAGATCCCTTTTACTCGGTACTGATCTTCAGAGTCAGGTCGGCGCGGCGCAAAGGCCCAGGGTTCCGAGGTGAAATGAAGTCGACCAGCATGCTCACCCCGTTCGGCCCGGCGGAAAACGACGAAATATATCGGAAGAAATAGTCCTCCGAGGTCGACCCTTCTCGCACATAGATTTGAAACTGGTCGACCGGGTAACCGTCCGAGCCCAGTTTATCGATATCGAAATCCCTCGTGAAACTACCTGAAACGACATAGATATCCGGGCCAATGCAGAACACCCGATCGACCGAAGTTTCAGGTTTGAATCTCCAGTCAGGGTCAACCGACTGTACGTAGGAGTCGGCTCCCTTGCCGACAGACTCCACTCGTCCGTTGCACCCGGAGACCCTGTCTTTGGTGTCCTCCCACGTAAGCCCTTCCGCCGCCACCCTCTCGATGCGGGCATTTACAAGCGGATACCTATGAATGTTCCCAGGCCACGTTCGGGACGGTTGCAGAACTTCCTGGACAAACCTGGCGGCATGATCGCCCTGCCAGCCACGTGGGGTATCGTTCGACCACTCGTTCGAGCCGTTGCGCCACAGCTCGCGCCGCGCCATGACCTTGCCAGTCTGCTGGTCACGCAAGGTCCAGATCACCTGAATGGGCCACCAATCGCTGCGGGGATTCTTTCGCACGCGCTCCGTGACTACATAACGCGACGGAGTACCATCCCAGGGAACCGAAACTTGCGCCCTGGGTGCTATCGGCGTGTACGCGCGACCGGCAAAGTTGATTCTCCGGTAGGGCAATTTGGCGATGTAAAGCAGCCCCATGCTCTCTTTTTCCAGCCCGGCGTCCGCATCGACTACCAAGGTGATTTCGTCAGTGCGCGCCGATTCATGGATGACCTGCCGGGGAGGACTTGGCTTGACCAGATACACCATCACAGGCACGGCCGCCATGCCAATCAGGACCGCTGCAAGAACTCGCCGCTCTCCGGCAGTGGAGACTCGACCCGCCTGCCAGACATAGTGCAGGGCCGATAAGATGGGGCCTGCGGTAACGGCCAGAACCACCAGCGTGCCGCCCAACGGCTCCAGTAATGCCCAGAGCAACAGCGGTGCAACGGCAAGCAGGCCCGACATCAGCAGAGCGGCTGTCGCCAACCTTGGATGCCAGTCAACGTCGGCGGGCCGATTGAGCCCTGCCCGGACGAGCCCGAGCGTTCCCAGCCACGCCGCTGCGCTGACAAACACGCCAAACCTGCCCGCATACAGTGCGCCAAGGCTGATCACAGCTAGAACCAGGGCCGGCAGCAAGACTGCCCCCATGAAGAAGACAGGCCGAAGCCAGCGCCATGCTGTTCGTTGCCAACTCATCAGACTGAATCCCTGTCATGGATGAATCCTTGAAAGGCCGATGACCGGAGCCGCATCGCTCCGTCAGAAGCGCAGTCCCGGAAACCTTCCCGACCTTCGAGTGGATTACCTGTTACGGCGCCTTGTCGGCCAGCGCCTCCAGAAGATCGGCCGACGGCACGAAGAACAGGCTCCCCGTCACCGCCTTGCTGTAGTCCAGCAGGCGGTCGTAATTGCCCGGCGGGCGGCCGATGAACATGTTCGCGAGCATTTCCTCTATCGGCTCCGGCGAGCGCGCATAGCCGATGAAATAGGTGCCGAACTCCCCTGCCCCGGGACGGCCGAACGGCATGTTGTCGCGCAGGATCTTCACCTCCTGGCCGCTCTTCTCCAGGGTGGTCAGCGAGCTGTGGGAACAGCTCGGCTTGACCGAATCATCCAGCTCGATGTCCGACAGCTTGGTGCGCCCGATGATGCGCTCCTGGGCTTCGGTGGAAAGCTGGTTCCAGCCCGCCATGTCATGCAGGTACTTCTGCACCAGCACGTAGCTGCCGCCGGCGAAGTCCGGGTCTCCGTCACCGATGAGGGTGAAGTGTGCCGCCTCGCGGCCCACCGGGTTCTCGGTGCCATCGACGAAGCCGATCATGCTGCGCATGTCGAAATAACGGAAGCCGTGGACTTCGTCGACCACGGTGACGGCGTCACCCAGCCGCGCCAGCAGTTGCGTGGCCAGTTCGAAGCAGAGGTCCATGTGCTCGGCACGGATGTGCAGCAACAGGTCGCCCGGCGTGGACACGGCGACACGCTCGCCGCCATCGATTTCGCGAAACACATGGAGGGATGCCGGCCGTGGCGCGCCGAACAGGGCATCCCAGGCCTGGGCGCCGAAACCCACTACGCAGGACAGGTTGCCGGCCGGTACACGCTTGCCAACCGAACGGACCAGCGCGGCGACGTCTGCGCACAGTGAGCGCAGGGTGTCCCGATGCGCCTGGCCCGGCGCCAGGGTGGCGACGAGAAAGATCGCGCAACGGGTGATCGGGCTGTCGACTGCCTGGGGTACGGGGGAATTGTTGCGCTCGTTTTCCATGGGCCACCCTCGGAATGGATCTGCTTGAGCCTATCAGAGTTGGCGGCTTGCGAAGGCTGGCGCTCGCTGCAAAACAATCCGTCGGTCAGTGGGCCACGCCCGCCGCCGTCGGTTTCAATCGGTCCGGTTCGCGCCAAAGCCCGGCCACTCCCGCCTGGGCCACCAGTGCATCCTGATCCGCCCTGACACCGGAAACCCCCACCGCACCGACGACCTGCCCATCCACCAGGATCGGGACGCCGCCTTCGAGGGCGGTCAGCATCGCTACGCTGAGAAACGCGGTGCGACCGCCGTTGACCATCGCCTCGTACTCCCGGGTTTCACGCCGGCCGATCGCCGCGCTGCGCGCCTTTTCCGTGGCGATGTAGGCGCTGGCCTGGGCACAGCCATCCAGACGCAGCAGCGCCAGGGGATGCCCGCCGTCATCGGCCACCGCGATTGAGACAGCCCAGCCCTGGCGCTGGGCTTCCTGCGTGGCGGCCGCGAGGATTCGGCTGACGTCGAGTTGGTCGAGTACGGCTTTCTGGTGCATTGCAGAGTCTCTTGTGGGTTCGCGCCAACGCTCGGGCTTCAGGGCGCATAGGCAGGAAAGTCAAACCACCGAGCCTTCCGGTGGCTGGTCCAGCACCGCCACCGCCAGCGCGCTGCCGACGATGAGGAGGATGCCGACGAGCGACAGCAGGCTGAGGACTTCGCCCCAGATCACATAGCCGAACAGGCTCGCCCAGATGATGCTGGTGTAGGTATAGGGCGCCAGCGTGGCGGCGTGAGCCCGCCGCACGGCGATGGTGAACAGCAGCTGGCCCAGGGTGGCGAGCAGGCCCAGGGCGAGCATCAGCCCCAGGTCCGGCAAGGTCGGCGTGCGCCAGGAGAACGCCAGGCTCGCGCCGGTGACCAGCGCGCCCAGCACGGTGAAGTACAGGACCGTGGTGGTGGAGTCGTCCGTCTCGCGGATGCGGCGGATCTGGATCATCGACAGCGCGCCGAGGAAGGCACTGGCCAGCAGCAGCGACGGCCCCAGCAGACTGGCCTCGGTGCCATCGGGTTTCACCACCATCAGCACGCCCGTGAAGCCGAGCAGCGCCGCCAGGGCATTGCGCGGCAGCAGGCGTTCGCGCAGCAGCAGCGGCGCCAGCACGATGACCAGCAGCGCTTCGGAATAGGCGATGGAGATCGCCTCGCTCAGCGCCATGTAAGGCAGGCCGGCGAAGAACAGGGCCGAGGCACCGAGCAGGGTCACCGCGCGGATGGTCTGGCCGCGCACGTCGAGATGCCGCAAGCGCTGCGCCAGCGGCTGCCCGCGCAGGCACAGGAGAAAGGCCGGAAGCACACCGAAGGCCATGCGGAAGAAGGTCACTTCGTTGGCCGGGTACTTCATCGCCACGGTCTTGGCGAGGGCATCCACCACGGCAAAACAGAACATCGACAACAGCATCAGGCCCACGCTTCGCAAGGCGTGGCTGCGGGGGGCAACGAGGGTCAGCTGGGGCATGTCGAGTTCTCCTGCTCGATACGGTGAGTGGAATGGCGCCGAAGGGCGCGGCGCCGTGCGTCCTATCCCTGGCTGAAGCGGCTCGCCAGGAAGGGTTGCAACGGCACGCTGGTGGGCGCGCCGCTGGCCTGCTCGGCGAGCAGCTGGCCGGTGATGGCGCCCAGCGTCAGGCCCACATGGCCGTGGCCGAAGTTGTAGAACACCTGCGGCAGCCGCCGTGACGGGCCGAGCACCGGCTTGCTGTCGGGCACTGAGGAGCGGAAGCCCATCCATTGCGATACCGGCTCGTGCTGCAGACGCAGGAAGCGCCGCGCGCCACGGGTGAGGTAGCGATAGCGTGCGGGGCTCGGCAATGCCTCCAGCCCGGCGAACTCCACCGTGCCGGCCACGCGCAGGCCCTGGGCCATGGGCGTCATGTAGAAGCCCCCTGCCCCCCAGCAGACCGGACGGTTCAACACCTGTCCGGCGTGGCCGAACAGCACGTGATAACCGCGCTCGGTGTCCTGCGGGACGGCATCCCCCAACTGATCCACCAGGCGGCGCGACCAGGCGCCGGTGCACAGTGCCAGGCGGTCGGCTTCCAGGCGTTCACCGGTTACCAGCTGCGCCTGTACCGCGTCCCGCCCTGCCCCGGCCGGCTCGATGCCCAGCAGTTCGCCCCGGCGGAACTCGCCACCGCGCGCCAGGAAGCGATCGAACAGGCGCAGGCTCAGGGCGTACGGGTCGAGGGTGCGGCTGACGCCGGGCAGCTCCACCGCACAACTGGCGCGGCTGTTGAGCGCCGGCTCCAGCTCGCGCAGCTCCGGTCCTTCCACCAGGCGGATGGGCACCTCGTAGCGCCGGTGGTAATCCACCATGGCTTCGGCATCGCCGCGCTCATGGGCCTCGAACACGTACAGCGAGCCGTCATGGCAGATCAGATCGTTGGCGCCCGCCTCGTCGAACAGTCCCTGCCAGGCGTCCATGCACGGGCGCAGCAGCGTGTTGAGGTCGTGCCCGATGGCTTCCACGCGGTTACGTCGCGAGGCCGCGAGGAACCGCCACAGCCAGGGCGCGATGCGCGGCAGGTAGGCCGGGCGGATGGCCAGCGGGCTGTCCGGACGCAGCAGCATGCCCGGCGCCTTGCGCCAGATGCCCGGCGTGGCCACCGGCTCCACCGAGTAGGTGGCGAAGGTGCAGGCGTTACCGAAAGACGTGGCCAGGCCCGGCGGGTTGCGGTCCAGCAGCGTCACCTGGAAGTCGCGGCGTTGCAGTTGCAGCGCGGTGGCCAGGCCGACCACGCCGGCGCCAACCACCAGGGCGTGGCGGCGCGGGGCGATGGACTGGCTCATTGACCGCTCTTCACACGGGTCCACAGGCGGGTGTTCATGCGCATGCCAGCCGGGGACAAGGTCTTGATCGGGAACAGGGTGTCGAGCACTTCCTGCGGCGGATAGACGGCGGGGTTGCTGCGCAGCTCCGCGTCCACGTACTGGCTGGCCGCGGCGTTGCCGTTGGGGTATTGCACGGCGTTGCTGATGTTGGCGATCACTTTCGGCTGCAACAGGTAGTCCATGTAGGCGTAGGCGTTGTCCAGGTGCGGCGCGCCTTTGGGGATGACCACGGTGTCCACGGCGATGGTGGTGCCCTCGCGCGGCAGGCTGTAGCCGATCTTCACGCCGTTGCCGGCCTGCCTGGCGGTGGTCATGGCCTGCAGCACGTCGCCGCTGAAGCCGATGGCCAGGCAGATGTTGCCGTTGGCCAGGTCGCTGACGTACTTGGACTGGTGGAAGTAGCTGATCGAGGGGCGGATGGCCTGCAGCGCCGCTTCGGCCGCCTTGAAGTCGTCAGGGTTCTGGCTGGCCGGGTCGCGGCCCAGCACCTTGAGGGTAATGGGCACCATCTGCGTGGAGTTGTCGATCACCGCCACGCCGCACTGGGCGAGCTTCGAGAGGTTCTTCGGATCGAACAGCAACTGCCAGCTCTTAGTGACGTCGGTGTTGCCGAAGATGGCCTTGATCTTGTCCTCGTTGTAGCCGATGCCCACGGTCACCCAGAGATAGGGAATGGCGTAGCGGTTGCCCGGGTCGCTGACCTCGAGGATCTTCATCAGCTTCGGATCGAGGTTATTCCAGTGCGGCAGCTTGCTCTTGTCCAGCTCCTGGATGGCACCCGCCTTGATCAGGCGCGGCAGGAAGTGGTTGGACGGGCTGGCCAGGTCGTAGCCACTGACGCCGGTCATCAGCTTGGCTTCGGTGGTCTCGTTGCTGTCCACCAGGTCGTAGGTGGTCTGGATACCGGTCTGCTGGGTGAAATTGGCCAGCGTGTCGTCGGCGATGTAGCTGCTCCAGTTGGCGATGGTGACGGTCTGCGCCGCCTGGACGGTGCCGGCCGCAGAGGCCAGGGTGAGGCCCGTCAGGGTGAGACTGGCCAGAGTCATGGAACGGTTGATCATGCTGCCCTCGTTTCTTGTCTTTATGGGTTGTCGTGCGGGGGTAAAGGGATGGATCAAGCCTCGGCGCGCGCGCGGCGCACTTCCCAGGCCATGCGCAGCGAGGCGCCGATATCGAAGAACGGGCTGGGTGGCAGGTAGCCGGGGCTGGCCTGGGCCAGCACATCGGCGAGCACGGGCGAACTGTCGCCCGCCGCCATTTCCACCAGCAGGCGACCCCACAGGGTGCCGCGCGCCACGCCCGAACCGTTGCAGCCGGCCACGGCATGCAGGCCCCGGTCGACGCGGGCGAAGTAGGGTTCGCCCGAGCGGGTGCCGCTCAGGTGGCCGGTCCAGGTGTAGGCGATGTCGTCCGCAACGATGCCGGGGAAGCGCTTCTGCAGGCCCGCCAGGTGGCGGCGCTGACGCTCCGCCAGGGCACCAGCGCCGAGGTCGCGATGGCGATATTCGACGGTGTTGCGGATCAGCAGCCGCCGCCCCGGCAGCAGGCGCACGGTGCCACCGCCCGGCAGCGGCGCGAGCACGCCCCATTGGCGCTCGCCGAACAGCGACTGCCAACGCGGCTCGTCCAGCGGGCGGGTGATGCTGGCGCTGAGCTCCAGCGGGAAGGCTCCGCTGTTGCGCACCCCGGCGCGGGCGATGAAAGCCCCGAGGCACACCAATACTTGCGGAGCGTGCACCTCGCCTTGCGCGGTGCGCGCCGTCCAGCCCTGGCCGCTGCGGCTCAGGTCGGTCACGGCGCTCTGCTCGTAGACGTCCACAGATGCCGGCAGGCCCTCGGCCAGACCCCGCACATAGCGGGCCGGCTGCAGCAGCGCATTGCCGCCGGTGCAATGGATGGCCCGCGCATAGAAGGCGCTGCCGAGTCGCTGTTCCAGGGCGGCGCCCTCGAAATAGCGCGCGGTCGCGCCGACCGATGCCAGGCTTGCGAGGATGTTGTCGATGTCCTCCAGGTGCTCGGGGCGGTGCGCGGCGAAATGGTAGCCGTCGTCATTCAGCTCGCAGTCGATGCCCAGTTCGGCGATGCGCTGGCGGACTTCCTGCGCAGCGCTGACGCCGATACGCGAAGCCACCTGGTAAGCGCCGTGTCCCGGCTGGCCGAGCCGCTCGGCGGGCGACGGCAGCTCATGGGCGACCACGAAGCCGGAATTGCGCGCGGAAGCGCCTTGGGCGATGCGCTGGCGCTCCAGCAGAACGATACGCTGCTGCGGAAAACGCCGGGCCAGGGTGTGCGCGGCGGACAGGCCGGTGATGCCGCCACCGATGATCAGCCAGTCCGCCCGCTGGGTACCGACAAGTTGCGCTCGGGCTGGCAATTCGCCCGCCTGGGCGATCCAGCCACAGTGATTGTTCATTGCCTGGTACTCCTTCACAATCCATGCGCTGAGGGTATCTAAGCGATTCTCCCCGATGGCGCGTTATGGCCAGAATCTACGGGCAGTTGCGCGAGTTGCGCCAACGCTCATTTTTCATCCTTCCATTCCGGATTTGCATGGATCACCCGTATGGACAGATTGCTTCGCGTTCCCTCCCTGCAGGCACTCCAGGCACTGGTGCAGGTCGCCGAGGCCGGCAGCTTCACCGAGGCGGCGCGGCAGCTGCACCTGACCCAGAGCGCCATCAGCCGGCAGGTACAGCAATTGGAGGAGCACTACCGGGTGCCGCTGTTCGACCGCACCAGCCGCAAGGTCGCCCTGACCGATGCCGGCCGTGAGGTGTACACGGTGGCCCAGGGCATGCTCAAGCAGTTGCTGCGCCTGGAAGAGCGCCTGGCCCCCGCCTCGCAGGACCGCCCCTTCCGCATCCGCACCTTCGTGTCGCTGGCGGTGCGCTGGCTGCTGCCGCGCCTGAGCTCCTTCTACACCCAGCACCCGGAGCTATGCCTGTCCATCGAGACCGTGGGTGGCGAAGTGGTGGACGATGGCGGTGACTGCGATGCCTACGTGCTCTATCTTCCCAGCGGCAGCGACCCACAGGGCCGCACGCTCATGCCGCTCTACGACGAATACCTGATCCCGGTGTGCGCCCCGCGTCTGGACGATGGCCAGGAGCCGCCACGCTCGCTGGAGGAACTGGCCCGGCATGCGCTGATCCACGCCTCCACCGGCCGCCTGGAATGGCCGCAGTGGCTGCGCGCGCAGGCCGACGCGCCGCCCACGCAGTTCAAGCACATCCTGTTCAACCTCGACGACCTGGCGCTGGATGCCGCCACCCGAGGCCTGGGCGTGGCCATGACCGATCGCATGCTCGCCCACGATGCCCTGCAGCGCGGCGACCTCATCGTGCCCTTTGGCGAAGCCTTGAAGACCGGCGGCCGCTACGCCCTCTGGCTGCGCGACAGCGGCGCCGCGCACCCGGCGTGCCAGGCCGTGCTGGACTGGTTCGAGCAGCAACGCAACAGCCTCGACCGTTGAAGGGCCGGACCGCGCGCAGCGCTATCGGGAAAACACGCCGTCGAACGCCAGAAGGCTGCCCAGCTCGGGAGCGGCCTTAACCGAATCCGTTCGATTCGGTTGCTGAAGAAAATCCCCACAGTGGCTGCGGGCAAAATCACGCCTAAACTTCTTCGCACTACTTTTCACACAGGCCAATACTGCAATTCGAATCGAAGACATGACACCCGGTAATTGCTTCAGGCGCCCTTTGTCGCGGCATCGGACGCCAACGGAAAGTTCACCCATCGAAACGTGAAATCCAGCTCCCAATGCGCCCTAACGTCGGCAAGGAAACCCATCATGAGCAGATTTGATAAAACGCTACTTTGCGCCATCTTCAGCAGCGTCCTTATCACCGGCTGTGTTTCGCAAGTTACGGAAAAAGAGCAGTACTCCGGCTTCCTGCCCAACTATTCGGGGCTCCAGGAAGCGACGTCGCCCAGTGGACATCCAGTGATGCGCTGGGTGTCTCCGGACTTCAAGCCGCGCTCCTATAGCACGGTCGTTTTCGACAAACTGGTGTTGTACCCGGCGCCAAAACCGAATGAGCGGGTGAACCAGAAGACCCTGCAGGACCTGCAGAACTACGCCAGCTCCACCGCGAAGCAGACGATCGCCCTGCAGTACAAGGTAGTTCCCACCCGGCAGGCCGTCCCCGCCGGCCAGCGCGCCATGCAGGTGAAGGCCGCCATTACCGGCGTCAGTGCCTCCAACGAAGGCATGAAGTGGTACGAAGTGGTTCCCATCGCCGCGATCGTCGGCGCCACATCCGCCGCCACCGGACATCGGGACCAGAATACCGAGCTCTATGTCGAGGCCAGCATCACCGACGTCGCGACCGGCAAACCCATGGTCTATGTGGTGCGCAAGATCTTCGGCAAGACGCTCGAGAACGACAAGGAGGCCATTACCGCCGACGACTTCAAGCAGGCCATCAAGGAAGTGAACAGCGACCTGAGCATCATGCTCAGCAAGTAGCCCGCCCCCCACTGGCATGAGCGAAAATCCGCGGCGTCCAAGCCGCGGAGAACATCCGGAACATGACAAGGACCCCCGGATATGAGCAGTCTGTTCGACGCTATCGTTCTCGGTCTTCTGGCAATACTTCCCTTGATCAACCCGCCGACGACCGTCGCGCTGTTCCTGGCGCTTTCCCAAGGATTCAGCCGCGAAGAAAAGAACAGACAGGCACTCCTGACCGCGTTCTACGTCTTCCTCATCATGACCTTCACCTACTACATCGGTGAATTCATCATGGATGTCTTCAACATCTCCATCCCCGGCTTGCGGATCGCCGGGGGCGGAATCCTCTGCATCATCGGCGGCAGGATGCTGTTCCCCCAACCCATCCCGTCCACGGCCCCGCAGGAAGGCAATGCCGAACGCGCCAGTTTCGCCTTCATCCCGCTCGCCATGCCCAGCACCGCCGGCCCTGGCACCATCGCGATGATCATCAGCTCCTCCGCCACGATCAAACACAGCACGAGCTTTCCGCAGTGGGTCCTGCTGACCGCCCCGCCACTGATTTTCCTGTCATCGGCACTGACGCTCTGGATCTGCCTGCGCGCCTCGGACTGGATCATGAAAGCGACAGGCGCATCCGGCATCGATGCCATATCCCGCCTGATGGGTTTCCTGCTCGTCTGCATGGGCGTTCAGTTCGCCATCAACGGAGCGGTGGAAATCGTGCAAGGCGTCATCACCAGCAACGCGCACCTCGCCCAGCCCTAGTACTTCTTCTCATGCGTCACGCGTCCGGCTTCGGCCAGGACTGTCCATCCGTGACGACTTCGGTCACCTCCGTGTGGCCTTTTTGCGTTAGCGGCTAATACTTATCTGCAAAGGTGCGCGTATTGCTCGTGGCCCGCACCGCGCGGAGGTGTGAGGTGAACAAACTATCAATTGTGGGTGCCGGTATAGTCGGTGAGGCGGCGGCTCAGATCATCGCCCTGGATGAACTCTGTCGTGAGTTGGCGTTGATTGATGTGCAGGGTGAGTTGGCAAAGGGCAAGGCGCTGGACATCTGGCAGGCGGCAGTCGAGTCGGGGTCAGACACCCGGGTTTACGGCGGGTCCAATGCCGAATTGCTGCAAGGCTCTGACCTGGTGGTGATTACGGCGGGAGTTCCCCGCAAGCCTGGTCAGTCGCGCCAGGATGTATTGAGTATCAATCTGCCGATCCTCGACAGCATCATGCTCGATATCAATCGTCATGCTCCGGCGGCGACGGTGTTGGTGGTATCGAACCCGGTCGACGTGCTGACCTATCGGGCTTGCAGCCTTAGTGGGCTGGGACGCAACAGGGTCTTCGGGCAGGCGGGCGTGCTCGATACAGCGCGCATGAAGTGCTTCATTGCCGAGGAGACAGGGTTTTCTACTCGGGATATCACCGCGCTGGTCCTGGGCGGGCATGGCGATAGCATGGTGCCGCTGATGCGATACTGCGCGGTCGGTTCGGTGCCACTGTCTCACTTCCTGTCCAGTGAGCAGATAGAGCGGATCGTAGAGCGCACACGCAAGGGTGGCGGCGAGATTCTGGGCTTGAAGAAGCTGGGGAGCGCCTGCGACGCGCCGGGCGTGGCAATTGCACAGATGGTGGACGCTATCGCCAATGGGCGAAACCGCATTTTGCCGGCGGTCGCGATTCTCGAGGGCGAGTACGGGCGAACAGGGATTGCCATGGGTGTCCCCTGTGTACTCTCAGACGAGGGGCTCGTGCGGGTGATCGAGATGTCGCTGGATGCGCAGGAGCAGGCGATGTTCGACCACTCTGCAGATCAGGTGGCGCGCGATATTGCTGAAATGAATGCCTTGTGAACAGGCGTACATGACGGCGCGAGCGTGAACCTGTCCTGGGCAAGGCGTAGCCGAAATCCAGCCGAAGCGCCCAGAGGTTCACTGCGCCCCGCTTGCGCACCCGCCCTGGGCCTGTCGGGAAAGAGGACAGATTCAATGTCTCTCCTCTGAACGTCCCTTCTGGCCGGATGCGGCTGTTCGTGAGTGGCCGCTTGGGGCGGAAGTTGCCGCTGGTTGGCGGCAACTATCGGCCAGTAGCGGACGTTGATCATGCGCCTGCAGCCAGCCTGGCACCTCATGGTTACGGACAAAGCGACCACGCTCGCCGCGGCTAATTTTGAGCCACGGCTGGATGGTGCATGCTGCCACGGTAGCGATTGTCCATGCTGCAATCAGGGCCGAGCTGCGCGAGGCACAGCCATCGCCGAAGGACGTGGAGTACTGAGCTGTCGGGCCCATGAAACGCAGTGGCCCCAGGTGAAAAACAGTGCGGGCAGTCTTAGGGACAGGACCGCCCGCTCCGGCCTAGATCGGCGAACCCGGCAAGCCCGGATAATAAGCGCCCGCCGCTACGCCACCATCCACCGACAGTTCGCTGCCGTTGCAGTAGCTGGCCTCGTCACTGGCGAGGAACAGCGTGGCGCGGGCTATCTCTTCCGGTGCGCCGATGCGCTGCTGCGGCACCGTGCGGTACTGCCCGGCCAGTTCGTCGCGCGCGGCGCCGGTGGGGTTGGACATCAGCGTATCGACGCCGCCCGGATGCACCGAGTTGACCCGCACGCCGTGTGGGCCGAGCTCCAGTGCCGCGACCTTGGTCAGGCCGCGCACGCCCCATTTGCTCGATACGTAGGCGGCCAGGGCATTGACGCCTCGCAGGCCATCCACCGAGGAAATATTGACGATAGCGCCACGGCCTTGTTCGCGCATGATCGGCGCCACGCTGTGGATGCCGAGGAAGGTGCCGGTCAGGTTGATCGACAGCGCCCGTTCGAACTCCGCCTTGGACAGTTCTTCGATGGCACCGAACACCAGTACGGCAGCGTTGTTCACCAGCACATCGATTCGTCCGTGACGTTCCAGGGTGGCCTGTACCACGCGCTGCCAGTTTTCCTCGCAGCTGACGTCCAGGCGCTGGAAGCTGGCCGCTTCACCCAGCTCGACGGCCAGGGCCGCGCCTTCCTGTTCGAGGAGGTCGGCGATGACCACGCGGGCGCCTTCGGAGACGAACAGGCGCGCGGTTTCGGCACCCATGCCGCGGGCGCCTCCGGTGATGATGGCGATCTTGTTTGCCAGACGTTGCATGAAAGACTCCTTGTTCAACCCCAGTAGGCTTGGCCGCCATCCAGCGGGATGGTGGCGCCGGTCAGGTAGCGGGCGTTGTCGCTGACCAGGAAGGCCACGGTGCGGCCGATATCCGCTTCGCAGTCGCCGACCCGCCGCAGCGGAATGCTCTGGAAGAACGCCTCGGCCTCCGCCGGATGGGCATCCACCCAGCCGCGCAGTCCCGGTGACAGGGCATGAGGGGCGATGACGTTGACGCGGATGCCGTCCACGCCCCATTCGCAGGCGGCCGCGCGGCTCAGGGAGCGGATGGCTTCCTTGGTGGCGGCGTAGTGGCCGTAGCCAGAGGCATCCCAGCGTACGGAGGCGGAAGAAGCCAGGTTGACGATCGATCCATTGCCTTTGAGGTGCGGGTAGCAGGCGCGCATCAGGCGCAGGGTGGCAATAGGGCCCGAATCGATGCCCTTCATGAACTCCTCGTCGCTGACGTCGAGGATGCGCCCCAGCGGCACGATCTGCGCGTTGTTGACCAGGATATCGAGGCCGCCGAAGGCTTCCACCACCTGGGCCACGCTGCGATCGAGATCGGCTGCGCTCATCACGTCACACTCTACCGCCAGCGCTTCGCCGCCCCGCTTGCGGATTTCTTCCACGGTCTGTTCCAGTGTGGCGCGGGTGCGGCCCGCGACGGCGACCCTGGCGCCCTCGGCGGCGAGGGCGAAGGCAATGCCCTGGCCCACGCCCTGACCGCCACCGGTGACCAGCGCCACCTTGCCTTGCAGCATGTTCATGGGTGATTTCTCCTTTCCTTATTGTTGTGTGGAGGCGGCGTTGCCCGCGTTAGCCGAAGGTCACCGAAGGGGCGGCGGTGACGTTGCCTGACGTGGATTGCTCGGTGCGTCGGTTGGGGGATGTCCTCGGGCATGCCACGAGCCTTGCAGCTCGACCTGCGGTGAGGCAGGCAGGGAGCAGACTTGCATCGTTCGCAAGGGTGGGAATCGGCCGATCGGACTAGGGCTAGTCCCCTTGGACGATGAGCTGTCGATGGCACACTGACACGCTCTTTGCTCCCCCCATAGCCGCCGGAGCCAGGCAGATGATCGAGCCCCTCGAAGCCCTTCTGGAGATCGAACAGATCCGCCAACTCAAGTACCGCTACTTCCGCGCCATCGATACCCATGATTGGGCACTGTTCGCCGCCTGCCTCGCCGAGGACGTCACGACCCAGCTGGACAGTGGCACATACGCCTTCGTCGGCCGCGACGCCTTCATCGCCGGGCTGAGGCAGCTGATGGACCGTCCGACCTTGCTGTCCAAGCACCAGGGACACCATCCCGAGATCGAGCTGATCGCCCCCGATCGCGCCCGTGGCGTGTGGTACCTGGAAGATCAGGTGATCAACCTCGATGACGACTGGATGGTCCAGGGCACGGCGCTTTACCAGGACGAATACGTCAAGCGCGACGGCGCCTGGCTCATCCTGTCGACCGGCTACCGCCGCGTCCTCGATACCGTCACCACGCCCATTCCACCGACCATGCGCGTGGTCAAGAGCTGGTTCGGCGTGCCAGGTTGATTCAGGCACCCGGCAGTGGTCCGCTCGGGGGCGGCTGCGAGAAATAGTGGCAGAAGGCGCCCCTACCGGGACGCTTGCTCGTAGCTTATGCGCACCATTGCTCGCATACAGCTTCAGCGAATGTTGTCGGCTTAACGGCAATGCGAGGGTGGCGCCGTAGCGGGTGTTTTCCTGGAAGTCGTGGTTGCCTACGCCATCGATTGACGTGCTCCCACCCGCGAAGTACGTCGCATCCAACGCCGCCCAGACGTTATTGGCAAAGGCATGGATCAGATGTCCCTGCACCTGGTAGATCGGATTCTGGGAAAGCTCCCGGTGGCCGTAGAAGTCGTCATTGTCCGTGAAGAAGGTGCCCGCCCCGGACAACTCCAGGGTCACGGCGCCCAGGCGCTTGGAGATGCCCAGTTCCGGCTTGAACAACCAGCGATTGTTGCCGAGATTGATCAGCCTGCTCGAATCGTATTGGCCGAGCGGCGGCGTGCTTCGCTATGTACTCAGGCGCGGGCAGATCACCGCGGACAAGCTGCACGGCGCGCTGGCCGGCTACATCATGCTGGCCTTCGCCTGGTCCTTCATCCATGCCCAGGTCGAGATGACTTTTCCCGGCTCGTTCGGCCCCACCCGTCTGGACTTCACCCAGACCGGGACCTTCTTCAAGCTGATCTACTTCAGCTTCACCACCCTCACCACCACCGGGTATGGCGACATCGTGCCGCTGACCAATCACGCCCGCTCGCTGGTGATGATCGAAGAGTTCACCGGCGTCTTCTACGTGGGCGTCCTCATCGCGCGTCTGGCCGGCCTCTATCCGTCACCGGCGTCCCAGTGACCGCCCGCCATCATGGTCCGGGACAAACTTCCGTCGTATTGCCCAACCGTCAGCGCGGATCGAAAATACCGCCGAGCGAAATGGAGGTGACCCGCCATGATCCTGCGCGGTATGGCACAGATGCACATCGACGATTTGCCCGACCGATTCCAGTCGCGGCTCAAAGGGCTCCCGGATATGGAGCCGTCAGGCTTCGTCTGGGTGGTCTTCTACCAGGGGCGCATGTTTGGCGCCTATCCCAACGCCGACCTGGCGTTGCGCAAGGTGACCGAAATCGAGCACTGCATCAGCGAAGACGAAGTGCCCACCGCGCAAGGCTGATCCCCTCCCCCTAGTCATAGCCTCATCCAACCAGGCGGTATCTCCATGCTTCCTCATGCTCCGACGCCCCGCAGCGCCAAACGATCGCGGCTCCACCTCCTGCGTGGGCGTGTCGGGCTGGGGCTCGTCGCGGGGTTGTCCGTGCTGGCGGGGATGACCGATGCGATCGGCTTTCTGGCCACTGGCGACTTCGTGTCCTTCATGAGCGGCAACACCACCCGGCTTGCCGTCGCCGTGAATGACCACGACCTGACGAGCCTGTGGCGACTGTCGCTGGCAGTGCTGTGCTTCGTTGCCGGCAACGCCCTGGGCGTTGTCCTGGCCCGCTGGTTCAAGCGGCGGGCCACGCCGCTGCTGATGGTCGTCGCAGCACTGCTCGGGCTCGCCGCACTCTGGCCCGAGGCGCAGACCCTCCCCGCCTTCGTTGCGGCAATCGTCGCGATGGGGATGCTGAACGCGGTTGTGGAGCAGGTGAATGGCATGCCCATCGGCCTCACCTACGTAACCGGTGCCCTGTCCCGTTTCGGCCGTGGCCTCGGGCGCTGGCTACTGGGGGAACGCCATGATGGCTGGCGGGTGCAGCTCGTGCCCTGGAGCGGCATGCTGCTGGGCGGTGCGCTGGGCGCGTTCCTGGAACATCACCTGGGGATGGCGGCGATGGCCATGAGCGGAGCGCTGGCCTGCGCGCTGGCGGTGATCGTCTACTTCGTCCCGCGCTCCTGGCAGCTCGGCTACATGACCCGCTAGCGCCAGGGGGCGCCGCTGTCGTAGCGCCCTACCCGCTAGACCAGCACCTGCCGGGTCGTCGCGATCAACTCATGCACCTGGCGCTCGACCTGCTCATCGATTGCGATTTCCGGCCCACGGCCGCGCGGGCATGGCAGGCTCGGGGTGGTGCCGAACAACCGGCAGATCAGCGGACGCTCGTCGTACACCTCGCAGCCCTGGGGCCCCAGGTGCACGCAGTTCCAGTGCGCGAGCGCGGCCTCATGCTCGGCATCGCTCTTCACCGGCAGGCGCGACATTTCCTCAGAGGACGCGGTCACCGGCCCGCAGCAGTCGTGGCAACCCGGCACGCAGGCGAAATTCGGGATCTGCCGGCGCAGATGGTCGATCTTCCGGCCGGTCGAACAACTCACTGGAGTGCCCATCCCATGCCGCTGTTGATCATTTGCGGAAATCGATGCTGATTGGACATGGCGGTGCCTCTGGATGACTCTGCGGATCAGAGATGGATTTCCACGTTCTTGATGCCCAGCTCGCGCAACTCGCCGATCAGGCTATCCAGCTGCGCGAACGACTCGACCTGCTCGCTCTCGTCCACGAGGAAAAAGCTGCGCCCCGCGTCCTTCTTGAAGAACACGATCCACTCTCGGGTATTGGTCGGGTTGGCGATCACGTGGGTATCAAAGGATATGCCCGCGGCATTCCGGGCTTTTACATCATTGCGCTTCACTCAAATCACCACGCTAAGTCCGCACTTGCTCAAGATTGCCGCCGATTCTGTTCGACACGGAATCGGCACAGGCCTGCATATCGGCCCGCCTGTTCAAACATTCTCCGTTAGCGTTACATGATAACACCGTGCACCCGCAGCGTTGGAGCTATCCGAGGCGAAATGCCCGACAGGCCGCAGCTACCGACCCAGCACCTAGCCCAGCCGGCTCCATACCTGGAGCAGCCCCAGCAGATGGGTGAGCGCAACGCCCAGGCAAATAGCCGAGCTGAGGATGATGAATTGCCGGCTCCGGCCAGTACCGTGCAGCAGGTAGGGGCCGGCGATGCCCCGGAACAGGTACACCAGTGTGATCGCGACTAGAGCCGGGCGCAGCAATGGCAAAGGGCCGATTACCGCAGCGCCGGAGAGTGCGTAGCCTGCCCAGGCGAACAGGACCAGGGCGATGCCGAGGGTGATCACCGCCGGGTACAGCCTGCCGGCTTCGGCGGCGCGAGCCATGCGCTCGCCCGCTCCAAAGAGTCGATACCAGCGCGGCCCGACGATCACGACGCCGATGTGCAGCGCAGCGGCCAGTGCATCCAGCGCTGCGGCCATGATCAGCGCCAGGTTGTATCCATGAACCATTGCCGCTCCTCCCTGGAGATCACTCCCTGTTCCTCGTGCCGCGCATCATAGCGCCGTTGAGGCTGCGCCCGGCACAAAGACCCGAAGGTGCCATTACTGCAGGCGCGGATTCATCCGTGCAGCGATCAAGGTCCCGTTCGGGGTCATCGCGGCCAGAGCCTGCTCCTGCGAGGCCGCCGGAGCTATGCCACGAATGGCGATGGACCGCCGCAGCAACGGGCGGCTCTGTGCCACTCAGCCCTCGCAGCTGGGCTTCTGGGTGAAGGTACGCCGCACATCGACGGGGCCTATGTGCTCCAGGGTCTTTCGACCGATCAGCACCGGGTAGAGCATGTCCTTGCGATCCCGCAGCGAGAACTCTTCGTCGAGCAGCTGGTTGCCCAGGCAGATCTGCAGCGATACCACCGGACGATGATCCGCGCCGCCGGCACCGCTGACCTTGACCTTTCTCAGCACGGGGCGGGCGAACTCCTGGACCGTCTCGTCGCCGGTATCGCTGTTCTTGACCACGACCTTGAAGCGCACCCACTTCTTGCCGTCCTTGTCGAAGTACGCGAGGTCCTTCGCGTCCATCGACGAGGTCAGCGCGCCGGTATCCAGCTTGGCTTTGACTGGAACACCCTCGGGGTAGATCTTCGCTTCCTCGATCCAGCCACGGATCGGCAGGTCTTCCGAGTGGGCTTTCATCGGAGCGGCAAAAGCCAGCAGAAGCATGGCGGCGGAGAGGGAATTGATGGGCACGGGAATGACTCGTCGGTTGACAATGTGCCGCCATGATCGGGGCCGCGATGTCAAAGACGAGTCAAAGGCAGGTCAAGAAAATGGATGACCTGCGCACCACGCTAAACACCCATCACCAGGCGGTGAACCCGCCGTCGACGGTCAACGCCTGACCGGTGACGAAGCGCGATGCCGGCGAGCACAGCCACATCACCGCGCTGGCAATGTCGTCCGGCTCGCCCAGGCGGCCCATGGGCGTGGCCATCTTGAGGCTTTCCATGGCGTCCTGGACGTCCGCGCGATTGGTGATGGCGGTGTTGGCGATGCCGCCGGGGCAGACCGCATTGACCCGGATACCGGCGGTCGCGTAATCCAGCGCGACGGAGCGGGTGAGGCCAAGCACGCCCGACTTCGACGCGGAATACGCGGACAGGCCGGGGCCGCTGACCACGCCCATGATCGACGACGTGTTGACGATGGCGCCGCCGCCCTGCTTGAGCATCTGCGCGCATTCGTGTTTGAGGCAGAGCCACACGCCCTTGAGGTTGACCCCGATGGCGCGGTCCCACTCCTCTTCCGGCAACTCGGCCACCGGCCGGCCACGCTGGGCGATGCCGGCATTGTTGAAGGCGCAGTCGAGCCGGCCGAACTTGCGCACCGCCTCGCTGACCATGTGTTCGACGTCGGCATTGCGGGAAACGTCCGTGCGCACGAACACCACCTCCCCGCCCGCCGCAGAAACAGCATGAGCGGTTTCCTCACCGCTGACCGTTTCGATGTCGGCCAGCACCAGGTGCGCGCCCGCCTCGGCGAACCGCAGCGCGGTCTGCCGGCCGAGACCGGTGGATGCGCCCGTCACGATTACGACCTTGCCTGCGAAGTCTGTCATCCCGCTCTCCATATGAAGTCCGTGGTGGTGTCGGCACGGCAGACCAGGCGTGCAGAAAGCCAGGAAGACCAGCGGCTCGATCAGGGAGGCGCTACGCGTGCGGCAGTCAACATAAGGGGCGGCCAGCTCGCCCTCCATCCCCCGATCAGACTATCCGCGGGCCCGGCCCGCTCCGGGCGCTCCCCGCCAGCTAAATGACCCGGTGCGACTGGAATCTGCAGAAAGTGGATAGAACCGCCCCCCCGCTCTCCCCAACACTAGCCGGGCGTCGATCCACTACCGGGTCGACTTCCTTCCTGTGCGTTTCATCTACTCATTAGAGGCTTGCATGAGCACCCCCGCCGATCAGCTGAGTTCCTGGCTGAAGCAACACCAGATCACCGAAGTCGAGTGCGTCGTCAGTGACATGACCGGTATCGCCCGCGGCAAGATTTCCCCGACCAACAAGTTCCTCGGCGAGGGAGGCATGCGTCTCCCCGAGAGTGTGCTGTTGCAGACCGTCACCGGGGACTATGTCGACGACGATATCTACTACGACCTGCTCGACGAAGCGGACATCGATATGGTCTGCCGTCCCGATCCGGACGCGGTATTCGTGGTGCCCTGGGCTATCGAGCCGACCGCGATGGTGTTCCATGACACCTACGACAAGTACGGCAACCCCGTCGAACTGTCGCCGCGCAACGTGCTCAAGCGTGTGCTCAAGCTGTACGCAGACAAGGGCTGGAGCCCGATCGTGGCGCCGGAAATGGAGTTCTACCTGACCAAGCGCAGCAGCGACCCGGACTTCCCGCTGGAAGCTCCGGTGGGCCGTTCGGGCCGCCCGGAAAGCGGTCGCCAGAGCTTCTCCATCGACGCGGCCAACGAGTTCGACCCGCTATTCGAAGACGTGTACGACTGGTGCGAAGCCCAGGGCCTGGACCTGGACACCCTGATCCACGAAGACGGCCCGGCGCAGATGGAAATCAACTTCCGTCACGGCGACGCCCTGAGCCTCGCGGACCAGATCACCGTGTTCAAGCGCAGCATGCGTGAAGCCGCGCTGAAGCACGACGTGGCGGCGACCTTCATGGCCAAGCCGATCACCGATGAGCCGGGCAGCGCCATGCACATTCACCAGAGCGTGCTGGACGTGGCGACGGGCAAGAACATCTTCGCCAATGTCGATGGTTCGATGAGCGAGCTGTTCCTGCACTACATCGGCGGCCTGCAGAAGTACATCCCGAAGGTGCTGCCGATGTTCGCGCCGAACGTGAACTCCTTCCGCCGCTTCCTGCCGGACACCTCCGCGCCGGTGAACGTCGAGTGGGGCGTGGAGAACCGCACCGTCGGCCTGCGCGTGCCCGCCGCCTCGCCTGAAGCCATGCGCGTGGAAAACCGCCTTCCGGGCGCTGATGCCAACCCCTACCTGGCACTGGCCGCCAGCCTGCTCTGCGGCTACCTGGGCATGGTCGAGCAGATCAACCCCAGCGCCCCGGTCGAAGGCCGCGCCTACGAGCGCCGCAACCTGCGCCTGCCGATCACCATCGAAGACGCGCTGGCGCACATGGAAGAGTGCAAGGTGCTGGAAGAGTACCTGGGCCGCAAGTTCGTCCAGGGCTACGTCGCGGTGAAGCGCGCCGAGCACGAGAACTTCAAGCGTGTGATCAGCTCCTGGGAACGTGAATTCCTGCTGCTGAGCGTCTGACGCACCCGATCCCACCCAATCACAAGAATACGGATAGGAGTCGACATGAGACTGCTGAAGCCCCTTGCGGCCTTCGCATTTGCGGCGATGGCGCAAAGCGCCCTCGCCGAGCCCACGGTCAGTATCTACAACTGGACCGACTACATCGCCCCGGACACCCTCGCCGGCTTCCAGAAGACCACCGGTATCAAGCCGGTCTACGACGTCTTCGATTCCAACGAGACCCTGGAAGGCAAGCTGCTGGCGGGCCGTTCCGGCTACGACGTGGTCGTGCCTTCCAACCACTTCCTCACCCGCCAGGTGCAGGCCGGGGTTTTCCTGGAACTCGACCGCGAAAAGCTGCCGAACTGGAAGCACCTGGACCCGACGCTGCTCAAGCTGCTTGAGCAGAACGACCCGGGCAACAAGCACTCGGTACCCTACCTGTGGGGCACCAACGGCATCGGCTACAACGTCGAGAAGGTCAAGCAGGTACTGGGCGTCGACAAGATCGACTCCTGGTCTGTGCTGTTCGAGCCGGAGAACCTGAAGAAGCTCAATGCGTGCGGCGTCGCCTTCATGGACTCCGCCGACGAGCTGATTCCCTCGGTGCTCAACTACATGGGCATGAACCCCAACAGCACCGACCCGGCGGACTACGCGAAGGCCGAGGCCAGGCTGATGGAGCTGCGCCCGTACGTCACCTACTTCCACTCCTCGAAGTACATCTCCGACCTCGCCAACGGCAACATCTGCGTGGCCTTCGGCTATTCCGGCGACGTCTTCCAGGCGGCCAATCGGGCCAAGGAAGCCAAGAACGGCATCCAGATCGCCTACGCCATCCCCAAGGAAGGCGCCAACCTCTGGTTCGACCTGATGGCCATTCCGTCGGACGCGAAGAACCCGGAGCAGGCCCTGGCGTTCATCAACTACCTGCTTGAGCCCAAGGTGATCGCCGGGGTCAGCGAGTACGTCGGTTATCCCAACGCCAACGCCGACTCCAAGGCCTTCCTCGATGCCGAGACGCTGAACAACCCCGAGGTCTATCCGTCTCAGGCCGTGCTCGACAAGCTGTACATCTCCAATGCCCCGCCGCCGAAGATCATGCGCCTGATGACTCGCAGCTGGAGCAAGATCAAGTTCAACCAATGATTCGAGAGCGTCCCATGATCCATGCCGGCGAACACGCCGCGTCCTATTACGCGGCCACTGCGCGCGACAAGCAGACGTACCCCGCCCTGGAGGGCGAGGTTCACGCAGAGGTCTGCGTTATCGGCGGCGGCCTGACCGGCGTCAACACAGCACTGGAGCTGGCCCTTCGGGGCCACTCCGTGGTGCTTCTGGAAGGTCGACGCATCGGCTGGGGAGCCAGTGGTCGCAACGGCGGCCAGCTGATCCGTGGCATCGGCCATGACGTCAGCGGTTTCGCCAAGTACGTCGGCGAGGATGGCGTTCGCTACCTGAACCAGGCGGGTTTCGACTCGGTGAAGCTGGTGGCGGACCGCATCCAGCAGTTCGGCATCGATTGCGACCTGCGCTGGGGCTTCTGCGAGCTGGCCAATACGCCCGCGCAGTTCACCGCCATGGCGGAGGAACTGCGCGAGCTGCAGTCGATGGGTTATGCGCACCCGACCAAGCTGGTGGGCGCCGGCCAGATCCGCGAGGTAGTGGCCAGTGACTGCTATGCCGGCGGGTTGATCGACATGGGCTCCGGGCACCTTCATCCGCTGGACCTGGTGACCGGGGAAGCGCGGGCCGCCAGCGGCCTGGGCGTGAAGATCTTCGAGCAGAGCCCGGTGCTGCGCATCAGCCACGGCAACTCGGTCACGGTGCACTGTGCCAACGGGCGGGTGCGGGCAGAAAAGCTGGTGCTCGGCTGCAACGCGCACCTGGAAGAGCTCGAGCCGCGTCTGACCGGCAAGGTCCTGCCGGCGGGCAGCTACGTCATCGTCACCGAACCGCTCCCGGAGCAGGTGGCGGCGAAGCTGATTCCGCAGAACATGGCACTGTGCGACCAGAAGGTGGGGCTGGATTACTACCGACTGACCGCCGACCGGCGCCTGCTGTTCGGGGGTGCCTGCCACTACTCCGGACGGGACCCTGCGGACATCGGTGCCTACATGCGGCCGAAGATGCTGAAGGTGTTCCCACAGCTGGCCGATGTGCGCATCGACTACCAGTGGGGCGGCATGATCGGCATCACGTCGAACCGTTTCCCGCAGGTGGGCCGCCTGGCCCAGCACCCGAACGTGTACTTCGCGCAGGGCTACTCGGGACATGGTCTCAACGTGACCCACTGGACCGCCAAGCTCCTGGCCGAAGCGATCTCCGCAGGCCAGAGCCAGGGACTGGATGTGTTCAGCGCGGTACCGCACCTGACCTTCCCGGGCGGCAAGCTGCTGCGCTCGCCCCTGCTGGCGCTGGGCATGCTCTGGTATCGGATTCGAGAGGCAATGGGCTGAATAAGCCAGGCGGAGCATCTCGCCGAGGGAGCTCCGCTTTTTTTCAGCTCGGCAGCATACTCACGACGCAGCGCTCGGCTCCGCGCTTGAGCGTCGCTTTCGGATACTCGCCAAAGAGTGCCTGGTAGGCCTGGGAGAATCGCCCCAGATGCCAGAACGACCAGCGCATCGCGATCTCGGCCACATTGACACCCGCGCCGCCAGCGGCCAGCAGATCACGTCGGGCAGCATTCAGCCGGCGGTTGCGCAGCCACGCGGTGGGCGGCATGCCGGCGTACTGGACGAACGACTGTTGCAACTGCCGCACCGAGACACCGGCGATCTCCGCCAGCTCGGGGACGCCAAAGCTGTCCTGCGGACAGTCATTGACCACCTCTTTCACCCGCTCGACGACGCGCTTGGCATTGCGGTCGGAGCGGCGACGCTGGCCCACGTCGACCGCCGCCTCCAGCAGCGAGAAACAACCATCGGCCACTTGCTGGGCGAATCCGGGCGCATCGACGTTGACACGGCCTTCCACGGCGCCGGCCAACAGCTGGCTCAAGGAGCTGGCGAAGGCGCTGCAATTTTCCGAGCGCAACGGTTGCAGCACCAGGCCTTCGAAGTCCGCGGCGGAACGGCCCCAGGCGGAGGCGTCCTTCAGGACCACGGCGACTTCGCGGTAATTCTCGGGGGTAACCCAGGCGTTGTGCGTGTGCCCGTCCAGCAGGTAGAGGGCGCTTTCGTTCATGTCGAAACTGAACACCAGGGTATCGGCCGGAGCGTGGAACTCCTGCTCGACCCGCAGGTTCATGCTTTCTTCGTAGAGCTGGACCGCCCCCGTCTCCGCATGCACGAGTCGACCGCAAAAGCGACCAGCTGACATCTGCGTGTACTGCTCTTCCCAACCCGGCAGCACCGCGCGCGGCTCGTCAACCTCGCGAGCCTCCATCACCTTGATCGCCATCACACACCCGGAAATTTATTAATATTATTAACTATCAGCCTAGCAATGGCTGACGTCCGCACGCAACAAGAGCAGTGCCAATCAGCCTCGAGCGTCAATGACGCTGTACGCGGCAGGATTATGACCAATGCGACGGAATCGAGCACGCTTTACCTGACCGGCTACCCCACCTCTTTGTCATAGAGTTCCGTCATTTCATTCCTGAACGCCTGGATCAGCGGCTCGCGGGTTCGTCCGTTCTTCATGATGAGCGAGAATTCGGCCTGATAGCCGAAGTGGTCCGGCAGGAGCTTGATGAGCCTGCCCTGCTGCTCCCACTGCTGGGCCAGATGATCCGGCAGGTAACCGATATAGCTCCCGCACAACACCAGGATCAGCTCGGCCTCCATGCTGTCGATAGTGGCGGAGCACTCCTTGAATCCGTGCCGCGCCACTTCCGCGTTCGACCAGTAGCCCCGCTTGACCAGTGCGTGCTGCCTGATTTTTTCGGGAGCCTTCTGCAATTCGCGCGACAGCGGATGCCGATCACTGCAGTAAAGCCAATGCTGCTCGATATACAGGTCTATATATTTCAACCCGCTCATCTTCGTCGGCAACGAGCCGATTGCCAGATCGCTCTTTCCTTCCAGGACTTCCCGTTGAAGTTCGAAAGGACTCAGGACTTTAAGATTGACATGCACCTTGGGGTGCTTCGATGCGAAGTTCCCGAGCAGGTCCACGATATTGACCTGCTTGTCGGTGATCATGGAGTCAAGAATCCCTACGGAAATCGTCCCCCGCAGCTCGCCCTTCAACTCAAGCACATAATTCTCGAAACCATCGATCTGGTTCAGGAGATTCTGCGCCTCATCGTAAATCAACTGCCCCTTACTGGTCAGACTGAACCCCGACCTGCCGCGGCTGCACAGCTGCATCCCCAGCTGCGCCTCGAGCTGACTCATATAGCCGCTGATGGCCGGCGTCGACATGTTCAGGTCCTGCTGCGCCGCGGAAAATCCCTTGTTCCTGACGACCGCAACAAAAACCCGCAGCAGACGAATGTTGTAGATATTCTCTTTCATCACGCAACCAAACACGCCATTGACCCGCCTTGTTCGCACAACGCCGAAAGCCTGTCAAGAATCGTAGAATTATCTTCACAATATCATTAACCAACAACTGACGATTCGCTATTTATCCCTGCCTGAGCAGCCGCTTAAATGAACCCCGATGTCATATCGACGACCCATTGTGGTCAGTGCACATGCGCACTCCAGACTGTTGTCCTGCACTGAACAACAAGCAATGGCAACGCTTTACGAACTTGCAATAACTGCGGGGTGACCATGTCTGACTCTAAACTCAAGACGAACTTCTCGGACGGGACTTCATACGACCCGCAAAAGCGCCCGAGATTTAACGAGATTGCGAGCTTCATGCGCGCCCCCATCGCGGACACGCTGGATGGCGTCGATATCGGCCTGATCGGCGTGCCATACGATGGCGGCACCTCCTTCAAGCCAGGTGCGCGCCTCGGTCCCCGTGGAGTTCGGCAACAATCCTGCCTCATGCGGACGCGAAATCACGCTTCGGGCATTGCGCCTTTCGACCTGTGCAACATTCGCGACCTGGGCGATGTTTACCTTGAGCGCATGTACAACATCGAAGACGCCCACGCCTGCATCGAGGACTATTACCGGGAGATTTGCGCACGCAATATCATGCCCCTGACGGTGGGCGGGGACCATTCGATCACCTATCCGATCTTCAAGGCGCTGGCGAAGAACGGCCCTATCGGCATGGTCCACATCGACGCGCATACCGATACCTGGGACAGCCTTTACGGATCGAAATTCTTCCACGGGGCGCCGTTCAGAAGAGCGGTCGAGGATGGGCTTCTCGACCCACTGCGCACCATCCAGATCGGCATCCGCGGCTCCGAACATTCGGGCACCCCGAACTACAGCCTCGAATGCGGCATGCGGGTCATTTTCATCGAGGAGTTCGACGACCTGGGCGTCGAAGGCGTGCTCAAGGAGGTACGCAGGGTTGTGGGTGATGGCCAGACCTATGTTTCGTTCGACGTCGATGGACTCGACCCGGCCTTTGCTCCCGGAACCGGCACCCCCGAGGCCGGCGGCATCTCGATGCGGGAAGCCATGCGCCTGCTGAAGGGACTGCGCGGCCTCAACCTCATCGGTGGCGATGTGGTCGAGGTCGCTCCCGATCTGGACCCATCCGGAATGACTGCGCTCAATGCCGCAACGCTGATGTTCGAGCTACTTTGCGTGCTGGCGGATGCACGGGTGAACCGACAGGACTTCACCCTGTGCTCGTCATCATCAATTCAGTGAAATCGGCCCATGACTGATCTGACCTTTCGCCCAGCCTTACCTGATGATGCTGCCCTGTGCCTCACAATCCGGGGACTGACGAGAGAGAACGCATTTTCGGAAGAAGCGCTGCGCGCACTGGGCATCACTGCTGAATCCTGGAGCCTTGGCATCCAGGACGGCAGTTGCCCCGGCTTTGTCGCCTGCGTGGACGGCCAGAGGGTCGGCTACTGCTTCGGTGACCGGGATACGGGGGAGATAGTCGTTCTTGCCCTGCTGCCCGCCCATGAGGGACGGGGAATCGGCAAGACCTTGCTCGGGTTGATGGTCGGGAAGCTCGCGCGTCAAGGCTTCAAGCGCGTGTTCCTGGCGTGCTCCAGCGATCCGACGGTTCGCTCCTATGGCTTCTATCGCTACCTGGGCTGGGTACCGACTGGAGAACGGGACGCGTTCGGCGACGACATACTCGAACTCTCGCTCGGTTGATCGCCGCAGGGCGTCGTCCACTCAGGCGACGTCCTCAGCTCCAGCTAAGTTTCACCTCGTAATCTCCTGCCTCACGCCAACCCAGGCGCACGAGACCATCGAGGAACCGACCCGATGAAGGACATCACGCTCAATACGCAGCGGGCTCCGAATTCGCACACCCCATCCATCCTGAGCGCGCTGCCAACGGCGGCCTACCCGGCACTGCTGATCGCCTTCGTGGTGTTCTTCCTGGCCCCGCTGGGCGCCCACGGACTCTGGATACCCGACGAAACCCGCTACGCGCAGGCGGCCCAGGAGTTACTGCAAAGCGGTAACTGGGCGGCTCCTCATTTCATGGGGCTGCGCTATTTCGAGAAGCCGATCGGCGGCTACTGGCTGATTGCGATCGGCCAGGCGCTGTTCGGCGACAACCTGTTCGGCGTGCGTATCGCGTCGGCGCTGACCTCCGCCGCCACGGTGGGGTTGATCTGGCTGCTGGGCCGCCGGTTGTGGAACGACGCCTGGAAGACCTGGACCGCCAGCCTTCTCTACATGAGCTTTGGCCTGGCCGCCGGGCAGGCCGGCTACGCCAACATCGACCCGCAACTGACGCTGTGGATCACCCTGAGCCTGGTCGCCTGCTGGTTCGCCCTGGAGGGTGACACCTCTCGCGAGCGCTGGGCGGGCTGGGGCATGCTGGGTGTGGCATGCGCCATGGGTTTCATGACCAAGGGCTTCCTCGCCTGGCTGCTGCCGGTGATCGTGGTGGCGCCCTACGTCGTGCTGCACAAGCGCTGGCGCGAACTGCTCAAGGGCGGGCCGCTGGCCATTCTGCTGGCGGTACTGCTGAGCCTGCCCTGGGCCATCCTGGTCCACCAGCGCGAGGCCGACTTCTGGCAGTTCTTCTTCTGGAACGAGCATATCCGTCGCTTCGCCGGCACCCACGCACAACACGCCGCGCCCTTCTGGTTCTTCGTGCCGCTGCTGTTCGCCGGCGCCCTGCCCTGGGCCCTGCTGGTCGTCCCCAGCCTGAGACGCGCCTGGCGCGAGCGCAAGGAACGGCGCATCGCCTACCTGTCCCTCTGGTTCGCCATGCCGTTCCTGTTCTTCAGCCTGAGCAAGGGCAAGCTGCCGACCTATATCCTGCCGTGCTTCGTGCCGCTGGCACTGCTGATGGCCAACACCCTGGTGGACAAGCTGCGCCAGAGCGACCTGCTCGCGGTCACCCGCAACGGGCTGCTCAACCTGGTGCTGGGTGGCGCCACCCTGCTCGGCCTGATCGTCATCCAGGTCGTGCATCCGGTCTATAGCCACCAGCCCCTGCAGATCGCCATGGCCCTGGTGGTGTGCCTGGCCTGGGCCGCCTGCGGCTTCATCCAGTGGAAGCGCCCGGCGAACTACTGGTTCGCCCCGGCGCTTGGCCTCTGGGTACTGGTCGCACTCCTGCCCGCCGCGATGCCGCAATCAGTGGTCGACAACAAGATGCCGGACCAATTCATCGCCAGTCACCTGGACGCCCTGAAGCAATCCAGGAGCCTGCTCAGCAACGAACTCGGCGCCGCATCGGCACTGGCATGGCGACTGAACCGCAGCGACGTGACGCTGCTCGACGTCCAGGGCGAGCTGCAATATGGCCTCGCCTACCCCGACGCCGCCGATCGCCGCGTCACCACCGATAACATGGCGCAGTGGCTGGCCCAACACACGGAGCAAGGGCCCGTCGGCATCGTGCTGAGTCTTTCCGCGAAGTCGGGTGGCACCCTGCCCGCCTGGATACCGCCGGGCGCGGAGGTGTTCCGGGAAAACAATCTGCTCATCGTGATTGCCAAGGCCCAGGGCCCGCAGCTCGCACCGGCCAACGTCACACCGAACGCGCCGGCGGGTTGAGGCGATTGATCGGAGGGCAAACCAACGTTTGCCCTCCGATGCTCTATCGGAATGCCACTGGCGGCACCCGCTGAAGAGTCGACGAAAGCACGCCCCATGCAGAGTTACTGCACGACGCCTCAGCCGCCCAGGGCGATGATGGCAAAGAGCAAGGCCGTCCCCACTATCGCCAATGCCCCGCCACCCAGCCAGGGCTTGCCGCCGGAATAATGGGCAAGCACCCAGCCGGCAAGGAACAGCATCACCAGCGCCACCAGGTTGGATGCGCGAATGGCGAGCCCGGTCTGGTGGATAAACAGGAACGGAATGACCAGGGGACAGGTTGCCAGCACCACCAGCAGGAAGGTGCCCAACGCCCCTTTGAAATCGTCCAGGTCCAACCGCGCGCGAATGGGTTTATCGGCGTTGGCGAGCAGGCGCAGCCGTAGCACCTCCAGCCCCTCTGCTCCTGCGGCCTGGGCAATGCGCGGCGGCAAGGCATCGGCGACCAGCTCCTGGCCTTTCTGCGCATCGGCGTCGCCCTGCAAACGGGCCATGAGCGTTCGGCTGCGGGTGCGCTCGGTCCAGGTGCGCAGCAGGAAGATGACAGCATCGGCCAGCCCCCAGGCGAGGTTGCAGCCGAAAGCCGCGATCAACATGGTTCGCGCCTCTTCACGTCCCGCCGTCGCAACGCTCAGCGAGCCGATGAAGGTCATTGCCATCAGCAGGCCGAATATCACTTCGGTCATGCGGTCCACGGGGTCGAGGACTCTGCGCGACGTTTCGTCTCCAAGTCGGTCCATTGCACCTTCTCCAGTACGTCGGACGGCGCATGCCGTCCGCCATTCGTTCACTGAATCAAAGATCGAGAAAGTCGCCGTACAGACCGTACCCGGCGATTGGCGCGCCAATGATCGAAGAAACCTATGAGCCACCCCGCAGACGAGAATGCTCGGCCGCCCAGCGCTCGAGGGTTTTCGCGGGAAGCTGGTGCGGCGCGTCGACCCGCTCTTCCAGCTTGGCCGCGAAAGAAACGGCGGAAGCCTCATCGGCAAAGCTCAGCGTCAAGCCGCAGGCATGTACCAGCCAGATCAGTTTGTCCTGTTTCCAGGCTCGTTCGATCCTTAGCTTCACCTGAGGCTCCGGCGTTCTGAAGAAGTGCAATCGGAATGCTTTCAGTGTAGCGAACAAACGGAGGGCAACTGGGTGGCAGGACCGCGCTGGGGTAGCAGGCAACGGCGGGGGCAGTCTACCCGCGGCGATAGGCCACGATTCAGGGCTCCTGAAGCGCGCCTCCTGTCCAGTGAAACCAGTGGGGAGTCTGCCTTGCTGCCTCCGACTTCGGGAATCGCCTATGCAGGAGCGTGAACGCCGCTTGCCCGCTGGGTACCTGTCCCAGCAGGCCTCCATCCGCTCTGCGGTTCAGCCGGACGACCTGGCTCAGAGCCTGTGCCATCAGCTCCTGGTCGACAAAGAGTCGTTTCAACCAATTGTCCGACTCGCTCTCGACCCACTCGACGATATCGCGGCTGATTACATGGCTCAGGCCATTGCCTTCGACCAGCCGGGGCAGTTCACTCCAGGCAACCAGGTGTTCGAAGTAGCGATCTGACAATCCCGGACTCACCTTGAACAAGGCTGGAGCCGGGACGGCAGTTGGGGTGGTTCGAGCCCTGGAGGCATGGATTCGATCCAGAGCGTTCAGCGTGATTCCGTGCAGTCCGAAGAATCTGTCCCATTTCTGCGGAAGCAACAACCAGGTTTCCAGGTCTTGCTGAACGGCAATGGTGAAAGCGAGTTCGCGTGGCAGATCCCGTCGTGGTTGGGAGTTGCGCAACCAGATACCGGCATCATCGTCATTTTCATCCGCCACCACCAGCCAGGTAGATAGCTGCGGATTATCGAGCACTATCAAGTCCAGGCGGATCTGTTGCGGCAGGTTTTGCTGGAGCCGCATTTCGATGTCTTGCGCATGCTCCGGGACAAGCTGCTGCAACTCGGGGAGAAGGCGAGATGCCTGCTCGGCATTACCCAGGGCCACGTTCCGGGTGAAAGCGGTCATCACCATGGCCTTGCGCATCTCAGTACTGAGCCCTGGGGCCTCGGCCAGGCGCGCCATGTCTGCAGCTGACAACAGGTTGAAGGCACGCGCCGACTTGGCTTCGACTGGATGGTTCTGATGGATATTCATCAGCTCCTCGAGGGTCGATGCCTGGTAGGTGCGGGCAACATTGACCCAAGGTGCAATGTAGGTGGCGGATGAGTCGGCGAGGGCCGCGATGGCTGACAATCGGGGAGCAGATCTGCCCACCGAATCGGCCCGCAATCCTTCGAGCAGGGCTGCCCAGGCCAGGTTGTGAATGACCATGCGCTGCGAGGCGATGGGCAAATGCTTGAACGGCAGGGCAAGGTTGGCGATCTGCTGCTCGCTCATATCCTTCGATGCCCAGCGTAAGGGCGCAGATATGGCCCAGGCGGCGTATTCGCCCTGAGTGGCCTTGCAGCTTTCCACCTTGGCTTGCCAGTTCTGGAATAGACGATCCGCTCGTAGGTCCGCCTCCCCGGTCTGGGTCAGCGTTTGAGCCGCCACCGCCCACTCGATACCGCCACCCTCTTCGTAATGTCGCCAGGCCACGTCTCTCAGGCGTACATATCCCGACAGCCGTGCGTCATTCTCCTGCGCCAGATGGGGCGCTATTGCCCAGGGTGCGTCCGATGCGGTCATCACCAACTGCAGCCAGAGCCACTGCGGTGAATAATCGGCGGCGTCATCCAGCCAGGCGTCAGCGGGTGTGGTGATCCTGCCGGCAAGGTCAAGCCCGACAATGGCTTCGTATTTCTGCTGGGGCTGCAGATTCCCATCATTGACTTGTTCGGCCACCCATTGCATCTGGTCCACAGAGGGGGTGTCTTGCGGGAATATGTCGTACTTCAACAGTCCTGCATGATTGAGCTCTCGCAGGTGCCAGTCTGGCAGATTACGCCAGAGGCGATACAGATCCACGGTTGCCCCTACGTCATCGATGGCATGCCAGTGGTCACCGCCGGAGTAGAGAGAGTCATATTTTCGCAGGGCCGCATGAACCAACTCGCCAACGTTCTTGTATTGCCCTGAGCAAAAGTCGGCAGACCAGCCCAACGAGGGGAACAGGATGAGCATCACTGCAGTGATCAAGCGCGGCATGGGGTCTCCCTGAATGTAATGCAATCGTCCTTGAACGCGCGGCGCTCCGCGAGCTTGAGCCAGTTTTTGCCCTTGTCTGAACCTTGTCTCAATCCGGCCAGGCCGCCACGGCAGCGACGCGCTAGAAGTGGTAAGCCCCGGAGAGTACCAGGGCATAAGGATGCTCGGTCTCGCCTGCCACCCTTCCTCGCGCGGCGGATGGGCCAGTATCGACAGGGGCCTTCCCGAAGTCGACCAGGTGCAGGTTGAGATCGACGGACTTCAGGTCGCCGCGATCGACCTGGACACCCGCTCCCACGCCCCAGATTCGGTCGAGGGGCAACGCCAGCGTACGCTTGCTGTCATCGACCGGGGATTGCACATAGAAGGCATCCAGCGTGTAGCGAAGGCCATCGATAGCGGGGAATCCGTAGCCCAGCGTGCCTGCCCAGATATTGTTGTAGGTGCCGTCGTCCACGTCGATCTTGTCGCCATCCAGTGATACTGAAGCAGCGCCGAACTTGGAGAACTCGATCCAGGCGATATCCGCGGTGATGAAGCCTCCGGTGTCCAGATCGTGATACACGCCGCCAATGATGTGCTGCGGCATGACCTGTTCGACCTTGACCTTGTCACCGATAACGCCCCGATTCAGCAAGTCGACCAGCACGGGCCCCTGGTTACTGAACTTGAGCTTGCCATCGATATCGGTCTTGGCCTCGCTGGTATAAACCAGCCCAAAGCGCGTCTTCGGCGTCATTTCCCAGAGCATCGAGAGTCCGAAGTTGGTCCCGACACCGTCGAGGTCAGCCTTCAGGCGGCCATCGGAGGCGCCCGGCACCAGCGTATTGATGGCCACCTCGGACTCTGACGAGATGTAGTTGATGCCCACCGAAGCACCGACCGACCACTGCTCGTTGATGCGCCAGGAAAGCGCCGGCGTCACGGCGACGTAGACCAGGGAGTAGCTGTCGGAGTAATAGCGTCCGGCCCAGTCCGAGCCGTAGTCCGAACCGAATCCCGACGGGATGGTGAGCGAGATGCCGGCGTGGAGGGAATCTGTGAGCGGCCGGACATAGTAGGCCTGGGGAACCAGTACCGGGCTTATATCGTTGTTGGGGTCACCGCCACTGGTGGTGGTTTTCCCCTTGTCCACCTCGAAGCTGCCCAGACCTGCCCCCAGCAGCACGCTGACGGTGGAAGTGGCCTCCGGCAATCGCGACATGCCGGCAGGGTTATCGCTTGCGGTTTCCGCACTGTTTGCGCTGGCTGCAATGCCGGCGAACCCCGCTGAACCCGCCATCACCGACGACGCGGCCAAACCGGCCAATACACCCACGCACACCCGCACCGATGCACACCGCATGGTTCCCCCCCATTTTTCGACGACCATTACGCTTCGATGATCGAGCCCCCGGATGATCATAGTTGCTGAAGCGCACGTGTCGCCCGGCGCAGGAGGAAGTTCAGTAATCGGCGGACACTGTCGTTGCGGTGTCGGCGCCTGGCTCGATGCCCGGCGCCCTGTCAGCCTCCGCGATCACTCGTCGTCGCGAGCGGGAATCCACCATTCCTCGCCACGCACCGTGCGGATGTACTCCGGCCAGCGGAAGCGATGCGGTACCTGGAAGTCCTTGGGCAGCAGCGGCGCCTGCCATTGCGTGCCACCGATGCCGCCGCCGGTGCGCTCATCGAATTCGCGGGTGGCCGCGGCCAGGAGTTCCGGCTCGGTGAACAGCTCGATCAGGGTGCTGCCGATGGTTTTCGACGCCACGTCGATCATCGGGTCGATGGTCTCGCGGATGCCGCCCAGGGCGTTGGAGACCCAGTCCGGATAGGTGAAGCCGGCCGGCGCGCTGAGCATCGGGCGCGCCACATAGAGGCGCACGGTCGGGCAATGCCAGGTGTACTCGGGGTAGTCATCGGAGGTCAGGTACTTCTGCCAGGCCGGCATCTGCAGGCGCAGTTGGCGCTCGCACTCCTGCGGCTCGATGAGCGCTTCGGTGGCCGGCAGGAAGGGCTCGTCCATCGGTTCGAGGCCAAGGTTGGTCTGGATCTCGCGGGCGACCGCGATCGCCGCCTCGCCCCAGGTCGGCGCGCCGATCTGCGCCAGGTTGTCGTAGCAGGCCTGGGCCAGTACGTGGTTGGCCAGGCCGCCACGGGACTTGCAGACCCAGGTCTTCTTCCACTTGCAGCCGGTGGCCAGCGCGGCGGCGGCGGCGTTATTGTCCATCACCGTGGAAATGGTCTCGGCCTGCTCGATGGAGTCGCAGCGCAGCAGGTACTGGATCTGCGAGATGTGCGGCGGCAGGTTGTCGGCGGTGGCCTGCCCTGCGGTGAGGATGGCTTCGTTGAAGCTCCACAGGCCGGTGAACGGCAGGGTCGAGCGGCGCAGGCTCTCATTCAGGGTGTAGAAGTGCACCAGCGCATCGTTGGCGCCCGGTGCGCGGGCGGCCAGGTGGTTCTGCGGGATCGGGCTGTAGCGGTCGGCGGCGATCCAGTTCTGCGGGTCTTCGCAGGTGAAGGTGTAGATGTACGAGTAGGCGATGCCGCAGTGGGTGTCCCAGGTGGTGGTGTTGTTCAGCGGCAGCATGTAGGTGGGGTGGAAGCTGACGGCCGCGTCGATGTCGTCGTAGTAACCCTTGGCGGCATGCACCGGCTTGGAGGCACGGAGCTTTTCCGCCGGCTCGCCGAAGAACTTGATGGTGCCCTGGATGCCGAACTCCAGCATCGCCGCCTTGGCCGCCAGCACGCCGCCCAGGGCGCTCATGCCCAGTGCCGAGTGCGGGTCGGTATGGCCCGGCGCGTACTTCGACAGGCCCTCGCGCGGCATCGGCTTGGTCGCCGCCGCCTGGCAGTTGCCGGGCACCGCATCGTACTCGGCGTAGGTGGCGAGCACCGGGCCTTCGCCATTGCTGAAGGTGGCGAGGAAGGCGGTGGGCATGCCGCCGCTGCCCTCTTCCACCGTGAAGCCTTCCTTGCGCAGCAGTTCCACGTACCAGGCGCAGGACTTGTACTCACGGAACGCCGGCTCGGCGAAATGCCAGATCACCTGGTGCCAGTCGGACAGCTGCTGGCGGTGCTCGTCGATCCACTGCTGGACGTAGGCCTTGAATTTCGACATGGCGGGCTTCCTCATCGTTGCCTGTTGTTGTAGTCGTGTGGCCTAGTATTGGTGAAGCCAAACTCACAACAAGCGAAACAATTTGGCCTCGTTGTCCAGATAGTTTCACCATTCGCCGTTAGCAAACCAGCCAGGAACGCCCATGCACTACCCCTCGATGACCGCCCTGCGTGCGCTGGACGCCGTGGCCCGGCTGGGCAGCGTCTCCGCCGCTGCCACCGAGCTGAACCTCACCCGCAGCGCGGTAAGCCATCGCATCGCGACCCTGGAGGAGCGCCTGGGCTTCGCCCTCACCGAGCGCACCGGGCGCGGCATACGCCTTACCTACCGGGGCGAGCGCTATGCCCGCGACGTGCGGCGCATCCTCGCCGAGGTGCAACTGGCCGGCACCAGCTTCGACGAGCAGCAGGTCATCGGCCGCCTGTGTGTCAGTTGCAATCCGGGGTTCGCCACCTACTGGCTGTGCCAGCACCTGGGCGACTTCCTCACGCAATACCCGCAGGTACAACTGCACGTGGTCACGCCCCGAACGCCGCAGGACACCCGCGCGGCGGAGGCCGATCTGTTCATTGCCTACGGCACCGGCGACTGGCCGAACCAGATCGTCGAACCCATAGTCGCCCTGCACTTCTTCCCGGTCTGCAGCCCTCGGCTGCTCAACGCCCGCAACGGCCTGAAGGTCCCAGCGGACCTTTCCGGCCATACCCTGCTGCACATGAACGACCTCGCCGACTGGCGTCTCTGGCTGGGCGCCGTGGGCGCGCGGGACATCGAGTTTACCTCGGGCGTGCTGTTCGCCGATGCCACCAGCACCATCGCCGCCTGCATCGCCGGCCAGGGCGTGGCCATCGGCGACAACCTGCTCAGCGGCGATTCCCTGAGCCGTGGCCTGCTGGTGCGCCCCTTCGACATCACCATCCAGTCCAACCGTGGCTATTACCTGGTGACCGACCCGGTGAAGGCCGAACGCGCCGTGGTGAAAGCCTTCAGCGAATGGCTCAAGGCGCGTGTCACCGCCACCACCCAGAGCGCCATCGACCTGGATCAGCCGCCGCTGGACTTCCCCAAGGAGAATGCGTGAGCCGGGCACTACCACAGCGTCCGGACGCGGCCATCCAACGCTGTGAGATGGGCCCTGATTCCTTGTTTTCCCTGCGGAAATTGATGCTAACGTTCTATTGGCGCAATCCTGGAAAGCAGCACGCGTAGCAACAGCCCAGGAACACCGCGACCTGCTCGATTACACGGCTTTTTAACGGATTAGAAGGCATTCGACATGAAGCATCTGGAGCCGCTGCCCCAAGAGGGCCTCAGTCAGCCGGCACCTCAAGGCCAGCCCCGCAGGAGCAATCGGAAGATCGCCTTCGCCGTGGCCGCACTGGTCCTGATCCTGGGCGGCGGCGCGGCCCTGAGCGCACTGTTCGACCCATCGTCGAGCGATTCCATTTCGGCGAGCACCCGGTCCCAGCTGACCGAACAATTCGCGGCAACGAAAGCGGTCAAGCTGACGCCGGTACCGATGAACCAGATCGATACCGCGCTGGCCACGATGAAGCTCACCACCGTCCAGCGCGACGCGCTCAAGCGCGATCTGCTCTCCAGCCCTGGCAGCAGCGGCACGCAAAGCACGCTGGCCTGGATCGAGCTGTGGGACTTCGCCACGCAGGACGGCGATGTCGTACACATTTCCTCCGCCGGCTACGAACTCGACTACCCGATCGTCAAGCAAGCGGTCCGCTTCGCCGTCCCCGTCGATGCCAGCTCGAGCATCACCATTCGCGGTGTCTACGATGGCGGCGGTGGCATCACCCTGGGCCTGCGCAGCGGCGTCGTCGCGCTATCGCTTCCGGTGATCGAGCCGGGGCAGTCCCTGCAAGTTCCCGTCACCTTCTGAGTGGCCAGCCAATGCTGAACTGGATCATCCGGTACATGCCACTGCTGTTCGCGATCATGGTGTTCACGATGCTCTTCCAGTTCATCGAGAACCACTGGCCTCAGCCACCGCTCATTTCCTCCCTGCTGTCGAGCCTTCGCGCATTGGCCTGGTACCTGGCCGCCGCGGCGCTGCTCGGCTGGCTGCTCCTGCTGCTGGGATGGCTGCACTTTCACGAACGACTGCCAACCGCTCTGCAATCGAGGCTCCTCATGGACATACTGGACAGACTCACCAACAAGCAGGCGCTGGAAGAAGGGCTGGAGCAACAGGAAAGCGCGATCTTCATCGACGCCAAGAGCCTGGCCGCCGCGCTCAAGCAGCGGATCATCGGCCAGGATGCCGTCTGCGATGACATCGCCGCGCAGATACGTCGACGCCTGGCACTGTCCCAGCGAGGCAAGCCCGTGGGGGTATTCCTGCTGGCGGGCCCGCCGGGCACCGGGAAGACCTACCTGGCCAAGGTCCTTGCCAAGGAGCTGGAGCGCCCGCTTCTGCACTTCGACATGACCCAGTTCGCCGCCGGCAGCCACTCTCTGTCGCAACTTCTGGGCATGAACAAGGGCTACGTGGGCTCCGACACCTACGGCAAACTGACCGCCGGCCTGCAGGACAGCCCCAACGCCGTGGTGCTGCTGGACGAAATCGAGAAGGCCCACCCCGACATACTCAAGGCCTTCCTGACGGCCTGGAACGACGGCTTCATCACCGAACGCTCCGACAGCAATCAGGTCTCCACCACCTCGGCCATCTTCGTCCTCACCAGCAATGCCGGTACCAAACGCCTCAGCGAGATCTCCGAGCAGTACGCGCAGGACCCGGATGCGCTGCGCGAAGCCGCGGTGAACACACTGCGCGAGGCGAGCTTCGCCCCCGAGGTGCTCAACCGGCTGGACCGGATCTTCGTCTTCCAGCCGTTCAAGGGGCTCGACATCGCCCGGGTCACGGCGCTGGAAATCGAAGAGATGATCCACGGCTACGGACTGGAAGTCGCCGACCAGGGTATCGACCCCAACATCATCCTGCTGCTCATGAAGCGTTACCAGAAGCTTGGCAAGCTCGGCTCCTCCCGCGACCTGATCCGGGCCATCGAGGAACAACTGGCCGACTCCCTGATCGAGGCCAAGAAGACCGGAGTGATGAAGGTAGAGCTGTTCCTCGATGAGGAGCAGGGTTTCTCGGCACGAGCGACTCCCGGCCAGGACTCCCGGAACTGAACGATGGCCGACGCTGACGACAGCTTGTGGAACAACTCGCCGGCCTGGCGCTGGACGCTGTGCCTGACGCTACTGGCGTCGGCGCTGGTGGTGCTGTGCGCGCCCTGGAAGCCGCCAGCTCCCACCAGTACAGCGTCGGCGCAGTACAGCCCGACAGTGGCGCCCCAGACGGCGCCAGTGGCGGGTGCTGTCATGGGGGTTGCGGCGACGATTCAGACGCCGCGCCTGGGTCCGCCCCCGTCGCGCGGCACGCTGGACCCCGCGCTCGACACGCCCGTTCCCCTGCCGTTGACGGCCTATTCCGCCAATACCCGGCTGCATGTCATCGGTGTTTATCAGGGCGCAACGCCAGCAGACGAAGACCATCGTCCCTGGTGGGACAACTGCCGGGCATTCAGCGACGATCCGGAAGGCATGATGGCGTGCCATTCGAAGTACGCCAATCGGCATCCGAGTCGAACCATCACGGTCTATCTGAACGACACCTCCGGCCCCATGGTCCTCGCCCTGATGGCCTACGAGCCCATCCGCTGGAGGGTGGTGAGCCGTCCGGCCGTGGATCTGCGCAAGGTCATCCTGACAGGTTATTACGGGCCGGAAATCGAAGGCCTGCCCGACTCGGTCCCTGTCGAGGCCCGCAGCTACGAGCGCCCGCGTTGCCAGCAATGCCAGCAGCAACCCGGATATTTCTATGCCTTCAAGGAGGGCTCGAGGGACTACGACCAGGCCATGACCCAATTGCAAAACCTGACGGGACTGACGCCAGCCTCCTTCCAGGGCGCCTACACCGGCGAGCGCTTCACCATTGGCAGCGGGATGAACACGCCCACCGGCGCCGGCTCGGTCGGCCAACTGGACGCCTTCACCGGCAGGAGCTTCAGCAATCACGTGGAGATCGACAGCCGCTCGTTGCTCCTGCCCGATGGACTCTGGCAGGCGCGCGCCTACGTGAAGACCCCTTCGAGCCGGGGTAGCGATCACCTGCTGGTACTTTCGAAAGGCGCCAGCGACCAACTCTCCGAACTGATGGTCATCCACCTGCAGACGGCCAAGGACAATCAGGGCTTCAGCCAGTACAAGGCCTGCAATCTCCCCGCGGATTATGTAAAGAAGGTGCCCGAGAACGTCCCGCTGGGACCGCAGCTCTGCTACTGGTCAAACCATGTCAGCGCCCCATGGCAGCAACCCATCTACCGGCTTGCCGCCACCCGCCTCACGGAATCGGGGATCGCTCTGCCCGACTCAGCGGTGAGCACGGGCTTCCACAAGGCTGACAGCGGGATGTCAGTGACGACGCTCTACTACGTCTTTCCCGAGTCGCAGACCCAGAACGCCACGACTGGCGACTGGGACACGAGCCCCTGGAACCCCAAGCTGATAGACAAGCATCCGGACAACGCGAGCTTCATCAATCAGCGCCTGGACTGGGCGGCCGACTGGTTCCAGATATTCAGCGCAGCGCACTAGCGACCACCACTGGGCCAGACGCCTGCGCCTGCACCCGTGCAAGACGGCAAAGCGGTCGTCCCGGATCATGAGCTGACGCCCTGCATCTGCCCGAGACGCTCCAGCGCCAGGTCGTAGTCGAAGTCTTCGATGGCCGTGGCCAGCTCGCGCAGGACGGACACCTCCTCGCGGCCCCGATAGAGGCTGCAGAGCTGGCTGACGACCTCTTCCGCGCGGGTATCGCTGCTCATCAGCAGGTCCCGCAACTGGCGCATCAGGACCGGTGCCTGGCCCTGATCCACGCTCCCGGCGGTGGACTCCGCCTCGGGGCTGCCGAGGAAGCGCGCAAGCCCACTCTGCACGCGGTCCAGCTCGGCCCCCACATCCGCCAGCAAGCCTGCGATACGCTCTGCCGGCAGCTCCGTGCGACAGCCCTCCTCCAAGGCTGCCGCAACCCCGGCCAACGCCAGGGCGCCGATATTGGCAGCCGCGCCGCGCAGCGAATGGGCGGCACGGCGCTCCGCCGTCGGGTCGCCCTGCCCATCGATGGCCTGGAACTGCGCGACGAAGTCGCGGTAGCCGCTCTGGAAGCGGCGCAGCAACCGGTCGTAGAGCGACTGCTTTCCGGAGCAGGTCGCCAGGCCCGCCTGCATGTCGATGCCCGGCAGGCTGACGTCCTCAGGCTCCACTTCGCTCGCCTCCACCGCCGTCGTCCCCACCGTTTGATCAGAGGCCAGCCAGCGGGACAAGGTGAGGAACATCGCCGGCGGGTCGATCGGCTTGGAGATGTGGTCGTTCATGCCGGCCAGCAGCGCCTCTTCCCGGTCGCCGGCCATGTTGTTGGCGGTCATCGCGATGACCGGCAGCGTGCTCAGTTCCGGTCGCCGGCGCAGCGCGCGGGTCGCCGCATAGCCGTCGAGTACCGGCATCTGGCAATCCATCAGCACGCAGTCGAAGTTCTGGTCGGCCACCAGGCGATCGAGCGCCTCCTGGCCATTGCCGGCCAGCACCACCTCGATGCCGGCATCGCCCAGCAGCTCCAGGGCAAGCTCCTGGTTCAGCTCGTTGTCTTCCACCAGCAGCACACGGCTACCCGCCACCGCGGCCAGGGCCTCGGCGGCGGCGCTGTCCCGTTCGCGGCTGCGCGGCTCAGCGGTGCTTTCCTTGCCCAGGGCGACGTTGATCGCTTCCAGCAGGGTCGAGGGCGTTACCGGTTTGGTCAGCACAGTGCCCAGATCGACGCCACGTTCCTGCGCGGCATCCATGGCTTCATCGCGACCGAAGGCCGTCACCATGATCACCGCCGGCACGCACTCGCAATGGCCCTCCCGCAGCCGCGCGACGACTTCGATGCCATCCATGCCCGGCATCTGCCAATCCACCAGGATGAGCTGATACGGCAGCCCCTGCCGTTCGGCATCGCTTACCCAGTCCAGCGCTTCGATGCCATTGCGCGCGATGTCCACTTCAAGCCCGTAGCTCAGCGCCATGCCCGAGAGAATCTCGCGAGCCGAGGCATTGTCGTCGACCACCAGCGCCCGCACGCCGAGCAGCTCATCCGCGCGCAGCATGCGCCGGGGCAATGCGGCTGTGTGAGAGCCGAAGCACGCATGGAAGTGGAACACCGAGCCCTTGCCCGGCTCGCTGTCGACCCAGATCCGTCCGCCCATCAGCTCCACCAGGCTCTTGGAAATCGACAGTCCCAGGCCGGTGCCGCCGTAACGCCGCGAGGTCGAGGAATCGGCCTGAATGAAGGACTGGAACATGCGCCCGCACTGCTCGGCGGTCATGCCGATACCGGTGTCGCGGACCCAGAAGTGCAACTCCGTCTCGTCGTCGTCGACCGCCGCCGGCTCTATGCCGAGGACGATCTCCCCGTGATCGGTGAACTTCACCGCGTTGTTGCCCAGGTTGAGCAGCACCTGGCCCAGGCGCAGCGGATCGCCCACCAACGCGGTGGGCAGGTCGTGGCTGAGCTGGAACAGCAGCTCCAGGGACTTCTCCTCCGCCTTGAAGCCGACCAGGCCGGAGAACTGTTCGAGCACATCCTCCAGACGGAACTCGACGTGCTCCACCGACATCATCCCGGCCTCGATCTTCGAGAAGTCGAGAATGTCGTTGATGATGCCGAGCAGCCCTTCGGCGGAGCGGTGCACCTTCTTCACGTAGTTGTGCTGCCGCGCATCCAGCCCGCTTTTCAGGGCCAGGCTGCTCATGCCGATGATGACGTTCATCGGCGTGCGAATCTCATGGCTCATGTTGGCCAGGAACTCGCTCTTGGCCCGCGTCGCCTCCTCGGCCAGCTCCTTGGCGCGACGCATCTGCTGCTCGGCCAGCTTGCGCTGGGTGATGTCGTACAGCCAGGCCAGCACGGCGAATTCGCCGTGGTGATGGATCGGCAGGTAGGTCGCCAGGATGTCCCGTTCCCCGCCCTGGCTGTCGTACAGGCGCACTTCGCGTTCAAGCATCCGCTCGCCGGCCCGCATATGGCTCCAGATCGCTTCGCGCTCGGCAGCCTCGACATAGAGCCCGCTGGCATCGTCGCCAGCCCTGAGCCCGAAGGTCTGGTTGAAGGCCGGGTTGACCAGGTGCAGCTGCCGCTCGGTGGCGATGGCGACACTGACCGGGCTGCAGTCGAGGATGTACTGCAGGCGTTTCTCGCTTTCCTGCAGGGCCGCTTCCATGGCGCGCCGCTCGCTGATGTCGCGCACCGAGGCGCACACGCAGACGCCGTGGCCGAGCAGGTCCGGCAGCGGCGCCAGGGCGATCTCCACCGAGAAGCGGCTGCCGTCCTTGCGCAGGCCATGCAGGTCGGCGATGGCTCGTCCCATCTGCCGGCTGCCCTGTTCCACAATGAACCCCTGGCGTAGTTGCGCATGATGGGCGCGATGAACCTCGGGCACCAGTTCGTCCACCGAGCGCCCGAGCAGTTCGCCCTGGGCATAGCCGAAGAGGACTTCCAGCTTGGGGTTGGCCAGGATGATCCGGCCGCTCTGTTCCACCACCAGCATGCCGTCCGGCGCCGATTCGAGGATGCCCTGGTACCAGGCCTTGGTCGCCTGGATTTCCTGCTGCCGGGATTCCAGCTCGTGCTTCTGTGCCTGAAGATCGGACGCCTGGCGCTCCATCAACTCGGCCTGGGTGAGGGTTTCCGCCAGCAGCTGCTCGGTGCGCGAGGTGCGTTCGAGGATTTCCAGGTTCATGGCGAGCAACGGCAGGAACTCGTCGAGCAGCGTCCGCCGGCTCGGGCTGAAGCCATCCAGAACCTCCAGTGCAAGCACGCCGACCATGCGCTCGCCGTGTATCAGCGGCAGCACTTCAAGGAACTGCGGTGGCGCGTATTCACCCTCCAGGGCGGGCTCGGGATCGCGCAGCTGGATCGGCCGCCGCTGCTTCGCACACTGCCCGATCAGCCCCTGCCCCATGGGCAAACGCCGGGGCAGCGCGGGAGGCGCCGCGTAGCTGCCCAGCAATACCAGCTCATCGCTGGACTCCTCGTGAACATGCACCGAGGCGCGTCGCAGTGCCAGGGGCGGCGCCAACGCCGCCAGAATCCGGTCACCCAGCTCCGCCGAGCCGGCGACGGACTGCATCTCGCTGCTCAGGGTCGCCACCTGGGTCTTCACCCAGCGCTGGCTGGCCATCTGCCGGGCCTCGGACTGCAAGGCGGTGATCGCCCGCGCCAGCTCACCGACTTCGTTGGGGTAGTCCTGGAACGGTACTTCGACGTCCAGCTCCCCCTTGCTCAGCGAATCGACCGAAAAACGCAGCAGATCGGCCGGGCGGCGGATCGACAGGCTGATCAGTACGCCGAACAGCACGCCACCGCCCAGCCCCAGCGCCAGCAGCCAGAAGGTCAGCTGGACGCTGCGGTGAAAACGCTCCGAGGCCATGTTCACTTCCAGATCGGCGCCCGCGCGCTTGATCTGGGCGACCTCGGCCAACGCCTGGTTGGCCACCTCGCCGGGACGCTGCAACGCCGTGGACGAGAGCAAGGCGCTAGCCGCAAGGTCACTGGCCTTGCCGCCGTTGATGCGCTGGTCGTTCAACTCCAGGACGTGCTTCACCTGGTCCTGGTATTCCTCGTAGGCGCCCTCGAAACGCACCAGCCCCTGCAGGGCACTCGTGCGGTAGATGAGCGGGCGCGCCTGCTCGATTTCCTCGCGCAGGGTCGCCTTGCCCTCGTTGAATTCCCGGAGCGCCTGTTGCTTGCCGCTCTCGTCGGGGGCCAGCACGATCTGCCTGACGTTGCGCCCCATGCCCGCCAACGCGACACGGGCGGCCTCGATGTGCGAGAGGCCGAGCATTTCCTTCTCGTAGATCTGGTTGATCTGCAGGTTCTGCTGGCGCTGCACGTTCAGGCTGTACAAACCGAGGAAGAACGCCAACAGCAGCAGTCCGCCAAAACCCAGCACCAGGCGGGTACGCAGTCGCAGACGTTGAAGAAAGCCGAGCGGTGTCACCATCGGGCTGCCTCCTGGCAGGGTTGGCGTGTTGCGAAGCAGCGCTCCTGCGCCAGCCTGCCCGGTCAGGTCCGCCCGGCCAGATCGCTATCGCTGTCGCCGAAACGCTCGGCGATGCTATGGAACTCGTCCTGCAAGGTGATGAAGGCGTCGACGATGTCCGGGTCGAAATGCAGGCCGCGCTGCGCCCGGATGTACTCCACGGCGCCTTCATGGGGCATCCCGACCTTGTAGACGCGCCGGCTGATCAGCGCATCGTAGACATCGGCGACCGCCATCAAGCGTGCCGCCAGCGGAATCGCATCGCCGGCCAGGCCCTGGGGATAGCCCGAACCGTCCCACTTCTCGTGGTGACCGTAGGCGATCTGCTTGGCCAGCCGGAGGAAGGGAACATCCATGCCCAGACGCTCCTCCGCCGTCTGCAGGGCCTCGAGCCCCAGCGTGGTGTGCCGCTTCATCAGCTCGAACTCCGCGGCCGTGAGGCGACCGGGCTTGAGCAGGATGTGGTCCGGGATGCCGACCTTGCCGATGTCGTGCAGCGGCGCCGACTTGAACAGCAGATGGCGGGTTTCCTCGTCCAGCTCGGCGGCGAAGCGCGGGTGCCGCTGCAAGTGCTCGGCCAGGGCGCTGATGTAGTGCTGCGTGCGGCGGATGTGGTTGCCGGTTTCGTTGTCACGGGTTTCGGCCAGGGAGGCCATGGCCAGGATGGTGACGTCCTGAATGGCCGCCACCTCGCGGGTGCGCCGCTGCACCTCCTGTTCGAGGAATTCGTTCTGGTCGCGCAGGAAGTCGTTGGCGGCCTTGATGCGCAGCTGGTTGTCCACGCGCATCAGCACGGTCGGCGGATTGATCGGCTTTGTGAGGTAGTCCACCGCGCCGAGCTCCAGGCCACGCACCTCGTCGTCGGTGGCGCCCTGGGAGGTGATGAAGATGACCGGGATGTGCCGCGTGTTCGGCTGTTCGCGCAGGCGCTGGCAAACCTCGAAGCCGCTCATGCCCGGCATCATCACATCCAGCAGGATGAGATCCGGCGGCTCGTCGGAGGTGGCAATCTGCAAGGCCTTCTCACCGTTCCGGGCAGCCTTGACCCGGTACAGGACCTTGAGCAGATCCGTCAGCAGCGTCAGGTTTTCGGGCGTATCGTCGACGATCAGGATCGTCGGCCTGACAACGGGACCAGGTACATTCATTGACCATCCTCCGCCAAAGTAGACGCGCCCGTGGCAGATCCAGCCCTGGCGCAGACGAGAGTATAGCCACTGCCTTGGCCAGCTCCTGGCGGAACGAAATAAGCCCCTTGCCCAGGCCGGGCAAGGGGCTTTTCTTCGGGGGCGATCAGCCTTCCAGGTGTTGCTTCAGCGCCGCCAGGCCATCGACATAGATGCCGGTGAACAGCGCGATGGCATCCGCATCGCTGATGCCTTCGGGGGTGAACGAGCCGAACCATTCCACGCGGGCGCCCTTGCCATTGCTGCCTGCCACTACGCGCAGGGTCGACTGGTAGTCGCGCACCGGCGCCGGGCCCTGGAGGATGGTGTAGCTGTAGGTGCGGCCGGCTTCGTTGAAGTCCAGCAGACGCTCGATGATGGTGTCGCCGGCGATGCTCTTCAGGGTGCGCACGCGACCGCCTTCGCTGAGGGCGCTCTGCGGAATGAAGGGCAGCCAGCCGGGCAGCGAGTCGAAGCCGCCGATCAGTTGCCAGACCTTGTCGGCGTCGGTGTTGAGATCGATGTATGCAGTGGCCTTGGCCATGATGTTTCTCCCGGGGCTCTGGCCCCAACGATTCGATGATTCAGTGAGCTGATGATTTGAGGCTAGCCGCCGGGCCTGACGCCCGGCGGCGCAGGGGTCAAACGGCAGGGACCGGCGCCACGGCGCTGATCAGGCCCTGGGCGCGCAGGTCGTTCCAGAACGCGGCCGGGATGACGGCGCTGAGCGCGGCATGGTCTTCGTTGGAGTGCAGCGGACGGGTCGAGCCGGGAATCGCTGCCACCACGGCCGGATGGGCCAGGGCGAACTGCAGGGCGGCGGCTTTCACGTCCACACCATGGGCTCGGGCTACCGCGCGGATGCGTTCGAGCTTGGCCAACACGGCCGGGCTGGCCTTCTGGTACTCGAAGTGCGCGCCACCGGCGGTCACGCCTGAGCTGTACGGGCCGCCGACGACGATGCCGACGCCCTGCTCCACCGCCTGCGGCATCACGCGCTGCAGGGCGCGGTCATGGTCCAGCAGCGAGTAGCGGCCGGCGAGGAGGAAGCCGTCCGGGCGCGGCTCGTCCAGGTCGAGGGTCAGCTCGATCGGCTCGACGCGGTTCACGCCCAGGCCCCAGGCCTTGATCACGCCTTCTTCACGCAGACGGGTGAGCACGCGGAAAGCGCCGGTGCGGGCGATCTCGAACTGGGTCAGCCATTCGTCACCGTAGAAGTCCTGGGCGATGTCGTGGATCCAGACGATGTCCAGGCGGTCGGTGCCCAGGCGCTTGAGGCTGTCCTCGATGGAACGCAGGGTGGCGTCGGCGCTGTAGTCGTTGACGATGCGGTTGCGGTTGCCGTGCTCGAACAGTCCGCTCTTCTCGCCCAGTTCACGGGCGGCCGGGTCTTCCAGTTCATCGAGGATGATGCGGCCGACCTTGGTGCTCAGTACGTATTCGTCACGCGGGCGGTTGGCAAGGGCGGCGCCCAGGCGGGTTTCGGACAGGCCGGCACCGTAGAAGGGAGCGGTGTCGAAGTAGCGCACGCCGTTGTTCCAGGCGGCATCGACGGTGGCCTGGACTTCCTCGGCGGGCACGGCGCGGAACATGTTGCCCAGCGGCGCGGTGCCGAAACCAAGGCGGGTGGGGATCAGGGACTTGAGACTCATGACGGGGTTCTCCGTGTAAGGGGGAGTCGCTTGTGAACTCCAGTGGCGGCAATCCTATGCCCGCCCAGCCAAGACCGTCCAAGTCATAATTCGACAGACTTGAGACTCATGAGGTCATTACCCCTTACCCTGCCTCGCCAGAGTGATTTGCCGGAAAGCGCCGTTCAGACTTCCGAGCAGGCCAGTACCATCTCGCGGAACTCGCTCACGATCGGCCGCAGGTCGACCTTATGCCAGGCCGCCCACAGGCCGGTGCTCTGCCCCAGCCAGGGCAACTCGCGCAGCACCACGTTAGGATTGCGCTCGCCGCCGATGCTCTGCTGGATCAGCGCCAGGCCCAGGCCGGCGGACACCAGCCCGAGGGCGCTCAGCGGCTCGGCGGCTTCCAGGCGAATCTGCGGGGTAAAGCCGGCTTCCACGCAACTGGCGAGGAAGCGCTCCCGGCGGTTCAACTGGGTCTGGCCCTCGACCATGATCCAGTCCTGCTCGTGCAGGTCGGCCGGCTCGATGGCGGCCTTCCCGGTCAGCGGGTGCCCCAGCGGCAGGGCGAGGTGCAGCGGGTCATTGAACACCGGGGCGGCGAGCAGGTCAGGATCGTCGGCCGCTGGCGGCTCACAGACCAGGGCGATGTCCAGGCTGCGCTGGCGCAGGCCTTCGAACTGCTCCTGGGCCGAGAGGTTGTAGAGGGCGATGTGGATGCCCGGCCGTTCCTCGCGCACGCGGCGCAACGCATCGGGCAGCACCCCGGCATGGATGGCGTGGCTGACGTAGCCGACGCACAGCCCGCCCGTCTCACCCCGGCCCAGCCGGCGGCCGAGGGATTCCAGGCGCTCGGCGTGCTTGAGCAGCGCCTTGGTCTCGTGCAGGAAGGTACGTCCGTCGGACGTCAGGCGCAGTCGCTGTTGGCTACGCTCGAACAGTTGCAGGCCGAGGCGTTCCTCCAGCTGGGCGATCTGCCGGCTCAGCGGCGATTGGGAAATGTGCAATTGCTCCGCCGCCTTGCCCACGTGCTCGACTTCGGCCACGGCGACGAAATAACGGAGTTGTCTGAGATCCAGCATATGACCTTCCAGGACTCAAGTGTGTCGAATTAAGTTATGTACGATCTTATAGGCCACCCCTAGGATGTCGCCAGTTCCAGTCGATTACCGGCACATTCCGTGCCCCCTGGATGAGGATTTCACCATGCAGATCGATCTCGGCGGCAAGACCGCCATCATCAGTGGCTCCACCGGCGGCATCGGCCTGGGCATTGCACGCCAGCTGGCCGCCTCTGGCGCCGACGTGGTCATCGTTGGCCGCAACGCCGCCTCCGTGGACGAGGCCGTGGCCGGCATCCGCGCCGCCAACGGCAAGGCCCGTGGCGTGGTCGCCGACCTGGGCAACGCCGCCGGCGCGCAAACCCTGTTCGCCGCCGAGCCCCACGCCGACATCCTGGTGAACAACCTGGGCATCTATGACGATGTCGACTTCTACGACACCGACGACCAGGACTGGCTGGACTTCTACGAAATCAACGTGCTCTCCGGCGTCCGCCTGTCCCGCCACTACACCCCCGGCATGGTCGAGCGCGGCTGGGGCCGGGTGATCTTCCTGTCCTCGGAATCGGGCGTCGCCATCCCCGCGCAGATGATCAACTACGGCGTCACCAAGGCCGCCAACCTCGCCGTCTCCCACGGCCTGGCCAAGCGCCTGGCGGGCACCGGCGTGACCGTCAACGCCATCCTCCCCGGCCCGACCTTCACCGAAGGCGTCGCCAACCTGGTGGCCGACGCCGTGCGCCAGTCCGGCCGTACCCCCCGCGAGGAAGCCGACGCCTTCGTGCGCCGCGAGCGTCCCAGCTCGATCATCCAGCGCGTCGCTGAAGTCGACGAAGTGGCGGCCCTGGTCACCTACGTGGCCTCGCCCTACTCCTCCGCTACCACTGGCGCGGCGCTGCGGGTGGATGGGGGTGTGGTGGACAGCCTGGCGATCTGAGTCGGGCGCAGCAGGCGCCACGGCGCCTGAACCGCTGAACCAAGCCCCGGCTGACAGGCCGGGGCTTTTGTTTGCGCAGGCAGCGTGCAGGCTTCTTTCTTCAAGCCGTACCACTGGCCCTATCCTTTCCGGCATCGCGCGAATGGCCACGACGAAGCGGACGAGAACTCTCCCGGACGCGAAGGCCCGAGACCGAAGACCATGACCCCGGATGAAACGCAAAAAAGGCCGTCTCACCTGGAGACGGCCTTTTCGATCGCTCTTCCCGAGCGGTATCAAGCCCTGTCGCGAGACGGACTTTCCGCAGCTTCAAGGGTGACCTTCTGCGCCCTTCCCAGCCGCACCAGCAACAGCCCGGCAGCGGCCAGCAGCGCGCCTGCGACCGGCACTGCGGCGTAGCCGAGATTCAGGCTGATCACCCCGCCACCCAGCGCCGCGCCCACGGCGTTGCCGAGGTTGAAGGCGCCGACGTTGATCGACGAGGCCAGCCCCGGCGCTTCGGCGGCGGCATGCATCACGCGCATCTGCAGCGGCGGCACCACGGCGAAGGTGGCGACGCCCCACAGCAGCAGGCCGATGGCCGCGCCCACATGGCTGGTCAGGGCCAGCGGCAACAGCAGCATGATCACCGCCAGCGCGGCAAGGAAGATCCGTGCCGAACCATCCAGCGACCAGTCGGCGAGACGGCCGCCCAGGCTGTTGCCAACAGTAAAACCGACGCCGATCAGCACCAGCGCGAGGGTCACGAAGCTGTTCGAAGCGCCGGTCAGCTCGGCCAGCACCGGGGCGACATAGGTGTAGAGGGTGAACATCGCGCCCGCCCCAAGCACCGTGGTCGCCATCGCCAGCAGCACGCTGGGCCGGGCGATCACCGCCAGTTCGCGACGGACATGGGGCACCATGCCGCGCTCGCCCTTGGGCAGCGCGAACCACAGTGCCGCCATGGCCAGTACGCCGAGCCCGGCGGTGCCGGCAAAGGCCAGGCGCCAGCCGACCTGCTGGCCGACCCAGGTGGCCGCCGGCACCCCGCCGATGTTGGCGATGGTCAGGCCCATGAACATGGTCGCCACCGCGCTGGCCCGCTTGTCCTTGGGCACCACGCTGGCCGCCACCACCGCACCCAGGCCGAAGAAGGCGCCATGGTTGAGGCTGGTGACCAGCCGTGAGGCGAGCAGCGTGTAGTAGTCGGGCGCCATCGCCGAGAGCAGGTTGCCGACGGTGAAGATGGCCATCAGCGCCATCAGCGCGGCGCGCTTGCCGAAGCGGCTGAACAGCAGGGTCATTACCGGGGCGCCGACCATCACGCCGACCGCGTAGGCGGTGACCAGCATCCCCGCCGTGGGGATGCTGACCTGCACGCCATCGGCAATCACCGGCAGCAGCCCCATCGGGGTGAACTCGGTGGTGCCGATGCCGAAGGCGCCGATGGCCAGGGCGAACAGAACCCGACCGGATTTCATTTTCCGCCTTCCCCGGCGCCGTATTCGGCGGCGTCGATTTCCGTCAGCGGGCCCTGCATGCGGTAGAAGCTCAGGTCCGTGGCGGTGAAGAAGGCCTTCGAGCGGCCGTTGGCGAAGTCGTCGACATGCACCACGGTGGCGCCGTCGGCTTCCTGCCAGGAGATCACGTAGACCCCTTCGGCGATTTCCTGCCATTGGCAGGCTGCCTCGCCACGGGCGCCGGCATAGGGGCCGGAGACGATGGCGTAGCGGATGCTGTTGCCGTCCGCCGAGTAGACGTTGTGGGCGGACAGGCCGTCGTAGTCGACACGGAAGCCGCGACCGGCGAATACCGGCAGGGAGGTCTGGTTGGATTTGCTCATTTGATGGCCACCGGATTGATGTTGACCTGGGTCGAGCCGACGTACAGCGGCTGGCCGAGGACGAAGAGGAATTCCCAGGCCTGGTCGCGCACCAGCGCGCGGCTGTCGATCAGTTCCAGGTTGTAGATGCCGCGCTTGGCGAGCAGGTACTGGTTGATCGGGAACTCGTCCTTGCCGTGGGGGTTGGGGTAGACCTCCGAGGCCCAGGTGTCGCCACCGAAGGCGACGATGCCCTGGTCGGCCAGCCACTTCGCGGCCTCCATGCCGATCCCCGGTTCGACTTCGAGGAACTGCTTGTTGTCCTTGCCGATCAGCTCCAGCCAGCCGGTGTTGAACAACACCACGTCACCCTTGCGCAGGGTGATGCCTTCCTTCTTCAGCACCGCCTGGATGTCGGCCACGCTGAATTCGGTGCCGCCGGGGACGATGGCCTTGCCGTAGTACGCGGTCATGTCCAGCACCACGCCACGGGTCACGAACGGCGGGACCTTCTCGATGCCGAGTTTCTTCACCCCTTCCACTGTGACGAAATCGGCGGCCTTGTTGCCGTTGTAGTAAAGGTTTTCGATGCCGATGTGGCCAATGCCGTTGAGCTGGGTGCCGACACCGGTCCAGGCGTTCACCAGTTCGTCGTTGACGGTGAACTTGTTCGGGCCGAGGGACTGGCCGCCCTGCTCGCCCGGCTGGATGTTGTAGAGGTGGAAGCTGCGGTGGCGGAAGGCCGGCAGGTTCTTGTCCACCGGCACGGCCAGTGGGTAGGTCTTGCCGGTCTTGACCAGCTGCACCGCCTGTTTGGTCACCTCGGGGGTCAGCAGGTTGGCGGCGCCGATCTCGTCGCCCGCGCCATAGGCGGACGGGTACCAGTCCGCAGCATTAGCGCTCTGAGCGGCCAGCGGCAGCAAGGCAGCCAGGGTGAATGTCGCAAGGGCTTTCATTCTCGAATTCCTGTCGTTGCTCAGGCGGTCGCCAGGCGCGGGTAATCGGTAAGGCCGTGGGCGCCACCGCCGAACAGGGTTTCGCGCTGGTGCGGGTTGACCGCCGCGCCCTGGCGCAGGCGTTCCGGCAGGTCGGGGTTGGCGACGAAGGGCCGGCCAAAGGCGATCAGGTCCGCCCAGCCTTCGCTCAGCGCGGCGTTGGCGCGCTCGGCGGTGTACTTGCCGGCGTAGATCAGGGCGCCGGGGAAGACTTCGCGCAGGCGCTGCTTGAATGCCAGCGGCATGTGCGGGGCGTCGTCCCAGTCGGCTTCGGCGATGTGGATGTAGCCCACGCCGATCTCGCCCAGCAGGCGCGCGGCGGCCAGATAAGTCGTTTCCGGGTCGGCGTCGACGCAACCGTTGAGGGTGGTCAGCGGCGCCAGGCGGATGCCGACGCGGCTCTTGTCGCCCGTGCCTTCGACCAGCGCCTGGGCCACTTCAGCGAGGAAGCGCAGGCGGTTCTCCAGCGAGCCGCCGTACTGGTCGGTACGGTCGTTGGCGTTGGAGTCGATGAACTGGTTGACCAGGTAGCCGTTGGCGGCGTGCAGCTCGACACCGTCGAAACCGGCGGCCATGGCATTGCGCGCGGCCTGGCGGTACTCGTCGACGATGTCCTGGATTTCCTCAGTCTTCAGTGCGCGGGGCTTGGAAGCCTGGACGAACCCAGGGGTGCCATCGGTCTCGGCGACGAACACGTTGACGCCCTCGGCCTGCATGGCCGACGAGGACAGCGGCGCCTGCCCGTCGAGCAGGCTGATGTGGCTCAGCCGGCCAACGTGCCAAAGCTGGGCGAAGATGCGCCCGCCAGCGGCGTGCACCGCCTGGGTGACCTTGCGCCAGCCGGCGACCTGGGCCGGCGAATGGATGCCCGGGGTCCAGGCGTAGCCCTTGCCCAGCGGGGAAATCCAGGTGCCTTCGCTAACGATCAGGCCGGCGCTGGCGCGCTGGGCGTAGTACTCGGCCATCAGCTCGTTGGGCACGTCGCCCGGCTGGCTGGCGCGGGAGCGGGTCATCGGTGGCATGACGATACGGTTGGGCAGTTCGAGGCCACCCAGCGCATAGCTGTGGAACAGCGGGGATGCATTCTCAGACATTGCAAATCTCCTCCAGCGGCTTGGCCGCCGTGGTCGATTGGGCATGGAATTCGGGCAGCACGTACTCGGCGATCTCCTGCAGGGTCTCGTCGAGCGGCCGCAGGTTGCGCCGCAGTTGCAAGCCAACGTGATCGACGCCGGCGGCACGCAGCGCGCGCAGTTCGGCGGCCAGCGCATCGCGGCCGCCACGGAAACCGAAGCGCCAGCGCCGCAGGGGCTCGTCGGCGCGCTCGGCCAGGTCCAGGTGGATGAAGCTCGAATAGGGTTTGGCCCCGGCCACCGCGCGCCAGTTGGCGACGCGGCGCTGGTGGTCTTCCGGCGTGCCGGGATAGGCCAGGCAGCCGTCCAGGTTCGAACCGATCCAGGCCGGGGTCTGCTGCGCCAGGCCGGCTACCAGAAGCGGCAGCGGCGAGGTCGGCGCCGGCAGCACGGCCATGCCTTCGGGCAGGCTCGAACGCGCGGCATCACGCAGCAGCGCGATCTGCTCGCGGAAGTTGTTGCCGCGGCCTTCGAAGTCGCGACCGAACAGTGGGTATTCCACAGGCCGGTCGCCGCTGGCCACGCCGAGCAGCAGGCGGTCGCCGCTCAGGCGTTGCACGCTCGCCGCCGACTTCAGGGTCAGCAGCGGCTCGCGGATCGGCAGCACCACGGCGGCGGTGCCGAGCAGGATGTCGCGGGTAACTCCGGCCAGGTAGCCGAGGTAGGAAAACACCTCGAAGACCTGGGCAGCATCGCCGAACGACGGGTCGTAGAGCGGGACGTCACGCACCCACAGGGCGCGGAAGCCGAGGCGGTCGGCAAGCTGAGCGAGCTTTGCGTGCTGCGCCAGGTCGGGCTCGCCGGGGCGGCGTCCGGCCTGCTGCCGCGCCTGCTCGCCGGCGGGCGTCCAGTCATTGTCCAGCGGGGCTTCGAGGCCGACGCTGAAGCCGCCGCCGGTCAGGCGATGCAGAGGTGCGGACATGGCGATCAATCCCAGATCGGAGCCAGGCCTTCCGGGCTGACTTCGCGGCCATTGCGTTCCAGCGTGGCGATCTTCGCAATGTCGTCGGCATCCAGGCGCAGTTCCTGGGCCAGCAGGTTGCTGGCGAGGTTCTCGCGGCGGGTCGAGGACGGGATTACCGCGTAGCCCAGCTGCAGCGCCCAGGCCAGCGCGACCTGCGCGACAGTGGCGTTGTGCTTGGCGGCAATCGCGGCCAGCACCGGGTCCTTCAGCACCTTGCCGTAGGCCAGGGTCATGTAGGAGGTGACCTTGATGCCCTGCTCCTTCAGGAACGCGGTAAGCGCCGGGTTCTGCAGGTAGGGGCTGAGCTCGATCTGGTTGGTAGCGATCTCGCCCTTGCCCACGGCGGCGATGGCCTGGCGGGTCAGGTCGATGTTGAAGTTGGAGATGCCGATCTGGCGGGTCAGGCCCTGCTTCTTGGCCTCTACCAGCGCGGCCATGTACTCGGGAAGCTCAACGCCATTGCCCGGTGCCGGCCAGTGGATCAGGGTCAGGTCGACGTGATCGGTGCGCAGCTTGGCGAGGCTGTCGCGCAGGCTGGGGATCAGCTTGTCGGCGGCGTAGTTCTCCACCCAGATCTTGGTGGTGAGGAACAGCTCTGAACGGGGCACGCCGCTCTCGGCGATGGCCTGGCCGATGTCAGCCTCGTTGCCGTAGATCTGCGCAGTGTCGATGGTGCGGTAGCCCAGCTCCAGCGCGGTGCGTACCGAGTCGATGACAGCTTGGCCGGTCAGACGGAAAGTGCCGAGGCCGAAGGAAGGAATACTCATGTTTGGGGCTCCAGGAAGGTTGATCGGTTCCAATGGAGCTCAGTGTGCCGGCTTCGCTTTGAACGATTAAGACGCCGGCACGGCAAAGTCTTTTGACTTCAAATCATGAGTAGCCTTCCTGCATGTGAGCAGAGCGCAAAAACTGATCAACCCAGGCTGGCGGCGAACTCTTCCAGTTGGGTGATGACGGTGTTCCAGCCATCGAAGAAGCCCATCTCTTCATGCTTTTCCCGTGAGGCGTCGTCCGGGTGCATGACGTGGGCGGTATAGCGGCAGCCGTTGCCTTCGTCGGTCATGCTGATGATCGCGGTGAAGCCCATCCACGGCGTGTTCGGCCGCCAGCCCGCGGTGAGCATCGAGGTGAACACCAGGCGCTCGCCGGGCACGACGTCGAGAAAGCTGCCGGGGTTGTCGCTGACGCCACCGTCCGGCCCCTTCATCAAGGTATGGAAGGCACCGCCCGGCTTCAGTTCAAAGGCCAGCACTTCGGTGGTCCAGGGCTTGGGGCACCACCACTGCCGGAGCAACTCGGGCTCCGCCCAGGCGCGCCACAGGGCGCTGCGTGGTGCATTGAGCACACGGGTGATGATCAGGTCGCGCGAGTCGGCGGGTTCAGCATTCCGGGTCATGGTCCTGCTCCTCTTGGTGGAGTTGTTCGACGAATTCGGCCATGCGGTCCGACCGCGCTTCCCACAGGGCGCGCTGCTCGGCGATCCACTGCTCGGCCTGCGCCAGTCGCTGCGGCACCAGCTCGCAGGTGCGGGTACGACCGCTCTTGTGGCTGCGGATGAGTCCGCTGCGTTCGAGCACCGTCAGGTGCTTCATGAAGGACGGCAGCGCCATGTCGAAGGGCGCCGCCAGGGTCGACACCGGCTGCGCGCCGAGACCGAGCGCGCCGATGATGGCGCAGCGGGTGGGGTCCGCCAGCGCATGGAACACGTCGCTGATTGCCGCTTCATAGTTAGCCATACGGCTAACTATAGACCTGTGACGGGCGTTGCCAAGGACTTTCTACGAGCGCCCTCAGATCCGCTCTTTCAGGAACTCAATGAAGCGCTGGGTCTTGGCCGGCAACAGGCGGGTTTCGGTGACGGCGTAGACCGGGATCGGCATGCCCTGCCAGTCCGGCATGATGCGTACCAGCCGGCTTTGCTGCAGTTCGTCGGCGACGATCTCCTCGACCATCAGCACGATGCCCTGGTCCAGCGCCGCCAGCCGCCGGGCCATGCCCACGCTGTTGAGGCTGTAGCGCCCGCCGACGGCGACGCTTTCCGTGTGCGCCCCGTGCTGCAGCGTCCAGCTGTCCGCCTTCAGCATGCTCAGGCACTGGTGCCGGGCCAGGTCGGCGGGAATCAACGGCTCGCCCGCCCGCTCGAGGTAGCGTGGCGAGGCGTACAAACCAGGGATGAAAGATGCCAGTGGGCGGGCGATGAGTTGCGAGTTCTCCGACTCGCCAATGCGGATGGCGACGTCGAACGGCTCGCCGATCAGGTCGACCCGCCGTGGAGTGAGGTCGAAATCGAAGCTGATGCCGGGGTACAGCTCGGCGAACTCCGCGATCAGCGGCGCGAGGTAGGCGATCGCGAAATCCACCGGGAAAGACACTCGCAGCGTCCCTCTCGGCTGGGCCAGCATCTCGCCGAGCTGGTCGTGCGCCAGGCGCGCTTCATCGACGATGCGCTTGCAGCGCTCGAAGTAGAGCTGCCCCGCCTCGGTCAGTTCGATGCGCCGCGTGGTGCGGTGCAGCAGGCGCAAGCCGATGGCCTTCTCCAGCGCACTGATGCGCCGAGACAGGGTCGAGTTCGGCACCCCGGTCACCTCGGCGGCGCCACGGAAGCCCTTGGCTTTCACCACTTCCACGAACAGCGCCATGTCGTTCAACAGCTCCACGGTATTGCTCCATCAATGGGTCAATTATTTCAAAAATACCGTATTTATCCCAAATCCAATGGAGAAGATGATCTCCCTCAAGCGAATGCCCAGTTCGCACCACCCTTGAGGATTGCATCATGACTCAGCTGTTCACCCCCGTCCGCGTTGGACGCTACACCCTGCACAACCGCCTGGTCATGGCGCCGATGACCCGCAGCCGCGCGCAGTTCGACGGCACGCCGGGCGAACTGGCCGCCGACTACTACGCCCAGCGCGCCAGCCTTGGACTGATCGTCAGCGAAGGCACCCAGCCCTCGGAAGACGGCCAGGGCTATCTCACCACGCCGGGCATCCACACCGACACCCACGTCGCCGGCTGGGCACAGGTGGCTTCCGCCGTGCATGCCGAGGGTGGCCGCCTGTTCATCCAGTTGATGCACGCCGGGCGCATGTCGCACCCGGACAACACTCCGCATCACCGCCAGGGCGTGGCGCCGTCGGCCATCGCCCCCGGCACCCCGATGTTCACCCTGACCGGCATGCAGGACATCCCGGCTCCGCGCGCCCTGTCCACCGAGGAAGTGCGCCAGACCGTCGCCGACTTCCGCCATGCGGCCCGTCGCGCCATCGAGGCCGGCGCCGACGGCGTGGAGATCCACGGCGCGAATGCGTACCTGATCCAGCAGTTCTTCGCCCCGAGCGCCAATACCCGGACCGATGAATACGGCGGCTCGCTGGAGAACCGCGCGCGCTTCGCCATCGAAGTGGCCAAGGCGATTGCCGAGGAGATCGGCGCGGACCGTACGGCCATCCGCCTTTCGCCCGGCATGCAGATGTGGGGCATCGACGAAGGCCCCGAGGGGCCGGCGCTGTACCGCTATCTGGTGAAGGAGTTGGACAAGCTCGGCCTCGCCTACCTGCACCTCATGCACCTGGGCGACGAGGCGCTGCTGGCCGATATCCGCACGCAGTGGAGCCACACACTGATCCTCAACCGGCCGAACCGCCCGCGTACCGAGATCGGCAATGATCTCGCCGCCGGCCTGGCCGACCTGGAAGCCTACGGGCAGATGGTGCTGGCCAACCCCGATTTCGTCGAACGGCTGAAGAGCAACGCGCCGCTGAACGATACCCAGCGCGAGACCTTCTTCGGTGGTGATGCGCGGGGCTATACCGACTACCCGCTGCTGAGGAGCGCCGTGGGCGCCTGAGTGAAAGTGCCAAGGCTCTCGGAACGAACCCGAGAGCCTTGGCGGGCTGGATCAGCCCTCCTGTCCCAGAGCCACGCTGCTGGCGTGTTCCGGGCTCTTGCGCTTGATCAGGTAGAAGGCCGCATAGCACACCGCCATGAAGCCGAAGCCCCAGTACAGCGAGGGTCGCTGGGTCGGGTCCATTGCCAGGAAGACGAACAGCGAGCAGCAGATCAGGATGCACGCCACCGGCAGCAGCGGGAACAGCGGTGCGGCGTACTTCAGGTCAGCCACGGTGCCGCCCTTGGCCATGTGCTCACGGCGGAAGCGGTACTGCGCGTAGGCGATCACGATCCAGGTCACAGTGCCGGCCATGCCGCTCACCGCCGTCAGCACCATGAACAGGGTGTCGGCGGCGACCACGCTGGTCAGCAGTGAAAGCAGCGAGCAGCCCAGGGTGATCAGCAGCGCGTACAGCGGCACGCCGCGCTTGCTCAGCCTGGTGAGGATCTTCGGCGCCATCCCGGTCCGCGACATGGACCAGAGAATCCGCGTCGAGGCATAGAGCCCCGAGTTGGCCACCGAGAGGATCGCGGTGAGAATCACGAAGTTCATCAGGTCCCCGGCGTAGGGAATGCCGACCATGTCGAACACCTGCACGAACGGGCTTTCCACCAGGCCGGCCTTCTGCCAGGGGATGATCGCCGACAGCACCACGATGGCGAGGACGTAGAAGATCAGGATGCGCAGCACCACGTTGCGCACGGCGCGCGGAATGCTCTTCTCCGGCTGCTCCGCCTCCCCCGCCGCGATGCCGAGCACTTCGCAGCCCTGGAACGCGTAGACCACCGTCATCATCACCGCGAACACCGCGGACAAGCCGTTGGGGAACAGGCTGTCGCCCACCAGGTTGTTCAGCATGGGCGCGGGTTCGCCGTTGCCCAGGTGGATGCCGCCGAAGATCACCAGTACGCCGATCACGATGAACGCCAGGATGGCCACAACCTTGACCCCGGCGAACCAGTACTCCGCTTCACCGAAGGCACGGGTGGCCAGGGCGTTGAGAGAGAACAGCAGCACCACGAAGACCGCCGACCAGATCCAGATCGGCACGCCAGGGAACCAGCGTTCCATCAGCATCCCGGTGGCGGTGAATTCCAGCCCAACGGTGGACACCCAGCTCATCCAGTACACCCAGCCGATCATGAACCCCGTGGCCGGACCGATGTAGCGCGTGGCGTGGACCTGGAACGAGCCGGAGACCGGCATCTCCACCGACAATTCCCCCAGGCAGGCCATCACCAGGTACATCAGCAGGCCGGCCACCAGATAGGCGAGGATCGCCCCCATCGGCCCACCCTGGTTGATGATCACGCCCGAGCCCATGAACAGGCCGGTGCCGATCACACCCCCGAGCGACAGCATGAAGACGTGGCGTCGTTTCAGGGCGCGGTTGAGTTGTGCGTTATCCCGGGACTTAGCCATGACGGACCTCCTCCTGCGGGCGGGTGCCGGTTCGCCAGTCGCAGTCGTGCGCGGGCGAGACGTGGGTCGAATCAAGGTCGTGGTACGGCGGGCAGATCAGTGAAACCACCAAAGCGGTCATGCTCGATAACATCTTGTTGTCCTCTTTATTGCGTATCGGCAGTGGTTTTTGGCGAATCGCCTGGGGTGCCGCACGACGCGCTTCAGGCGAAGCGCTGTGCGGCGAAGGGTTCGGGGGACGTGAACGTGGGCTCTCCACACATGATCTCGGCCAGCAGGCGTCCGGTGACGGGTCCCAGCGTCAGTCCGTGGTGCGCGTGGCCGAAGTTGAACCAGAGCCCCGGATGACGTGGCGCGGGGCCTATCACCGGACGCATGTCCGGCAGGCAGGGCCGGCGGCCCAGCCAGGGTTCGGCGTCGAGGCGACGGCCGAGGGGGAAGATTTCCTGGGCGAGCTTTTCCACCCGGCGCAGCTGGATCTCGTTCGGCCCGGCTGCGGGGTCGGCGAACTCGATGCCGGTAGTGAGGCGAATACCCCGGCTCATCGGCGCGAGTACATAGCCACGCTGGCTGTCGCACAGGGTGTGCTGCAGCTCGGCGTCCTTGGCGGCGTAGTGCATGTGGTAGCCGCGCTTGACCGCCAGCGGGATGCGGTAGCCCAGGCGGCGGCACAGCTCGGCGGAGTCGGCGCCCAGGGCCACCACCAGGTCGGTGGCGACCACATCGCCGTCGCTGCTGCCGACCTGCCACAGGCTCCCTCTGCTGCTCAGGCTGTCGGCATCGCCACGCAGCAGCACCCCGCCACGATTGACAAACAACGCCGCATAACCGCGCACCAGCGCGCCGGGGTCGCGGACCGTCTTCGGGTCGTGCCAGTGAATGCCGCCAATGGGGGCGCTGCCCAGCGCAGGTTGCTGCCGCTCCAGCTCCGCCCGGTCCAGCACGCTGGAACGCAGCCCGAAGCGCTCCAGCGCGGCGGCCTCGGAGACTGCCCGCGCCAGCGCTTCGGGGGTGCGGTACAGGTCCAGCCAGCCGCGCGAGCGGATCAGCGACTCCAGTTGGGCCTCGGCCACCAGGCGGTCATGCTCCTCCACGCTGCGCTCCACCAGGGGCAGCATGTCGCGGGCCGCCTCCTGCAGCCGGCGCGGCGAGGAATTGCGCCAGTAACTGAGCAGCCAGCCGGCGATCTTCGGCAGGAACAGCGGGTTGTAGCGCACGTCCGGCTCGCGGTTCAGGCCATAGCGCAGCAGCGCCAGGGGATCGCGCGGAAAGGCGTAGGGCACCACGCTGGAGCGCTCGATCAACCCGGCATTGCCGTGGCTGGTGCCCGTTCCCGGCGCCGCCCGGTCCACCAGGCAGACGCTGCGACCGCGCTCCTGCAGATGGAGCGCCGTACACACGCCGACGATTCCGGCTCCCAGCACAATGACATCGCAATCCATGAACCTTCCTCGTGTTCGGCCCGGGCTCCGCGCGATGGGCAACGCTCCGCCCTGTCCGCGCCTGCCCGTGGGCATGCAGATTGTTGTGGCGCGCGCAGGCCGGCCCGCAGGAGCTGTCCCGGCGCAGAAAAAAAAAAATCAGTTGGAATACCTGAACCGGCCAGGCTGGCGTGATGCCCGAGGCGCTGTCAGCCGACGCGCCAGATACCGAAGTGCTTCATGGGTACTCCCGCGTATCCGTTATCGGGATGGGTTGAAGGGGGTGGTGTAGCCGACGAACTCGTTGTGCAGTTCGGCGATGGATTCCAGGCGTTTCTCCACGTCCGGCCCCATGCGCTTGAACACGTCGTTGACCAGCAGGTTGACCAGGGACAGCATCGGCGCGTCGGAGCTCCAGAACAGGTTCAGCTCCGTGGGCACCCGGAACACCTCGCTCACGTAGGGCTCGGCCCAGTCGCAGAATTCATCGGTGATCAGCGTGACCGGGATGCCGGCCTCGGTGGCCCGCTGGCAGAGCAGCATCGCGTGGCGCGAATAGCGCCGGGTGTCGAAGACCAGCAAGGCGCTCTGGGACGGGTCGCTGAGCAGCACGTCACTGAAGTTGCCGGCGGCGCCGTCCACCAGGCGCACCCCTTCGCGCAGGTACTGCATCAGGTGGACGAAGGACATGGCGATGCCGCGCTCGGTCTGGAATCCCGCGGCGAACAGCCAGGTGCGGCTCGCCAGGCGCTCGCACAGCGCTTGCCATTGCTCGGTGCGCGAATACTCGTAGACCCGCACCAGGGCCGCCATTTCCAGCTCCAGGCTCTTCGAGGCGGCCAGCGGGGCCTCGTCGCCCTGCCGGCGGAACTCCTCCAGGCGGTCGCCGATCAGCCAGGGGCTGTCGCCCAGGTCATCCTTGAGGTCGGCCTTCAGGGCCTTGAAATGGGCGTAGCCCAGGGAACGGCAGAAACGGCCCACGGTGGACTCGCTGACGCCCAGTTTGTCGGCGATGGAGGCGGAAGTCTCGAACGGCAGCTCGGTCAGGTTCGCCAGCATGTAATGGGCGATGGCGCGGGACGACGCAGCCTTGGCGGTCAGGTTGTCCTTCAGGCGCTGCTTGATCGAACTGTCCATGGGTGCTCCTTCGAGGTGGAAGGAACAATGGTGGATTTCTGTCATATTGTCAAACAATGCAAGTTAACTTGCATTTTAAGGGCAAACTCAGGGAATCCGGCAGCGCAGAAACGACGAAGGGGACAGTCGCCTGTCCCCTCCCCGGCCTTGCGTAGAAGGCCCGAAACGTCAGTCTGACGCTCAGCCCGAAACCGGCTGCTGCAGGTTCCCGCGCCGGACCAGGCCGCTCATGCAGGTGACGGCGAAGGCGATGGCCAGCGCGCCGCTGCCCAGCAGGAAGATCAGCTGGTGGTTGGAGCCTTCCACCAGCAGGGCGATCAGCGCCGGGGTGAAGGCCGCCGCGGCCATCAGGATCACGCTGACCAGCGGAGTGAGGTTGCCGCGCGGATCGTTGGTGGTGATCAGGGCCATGTAGTAGGACAGCGCCAGCACCCAGCCGAAGGTGAGCAGGAACAGCGCGGCGAATAGCTTGGTGGGCGTATCGGTGTGGCCGGTAAGCATGCCGATCGCGACGAAGATGGACACCAGGCCCAGGGTGATCATCGCCTGGCGGTTGACGCGGGCACCCAGCAGGCTGGGCAGGCCGGCGCCCGGCAGACCGGCGATGTTGGCGAGGCCGAAGGCCCAGCCGATATCCACCGCCGAGATGCCCTGGTCACGGGCGAGCTGGTCGACGAAGCCCCAGACGCAATAGATGGCGATCTGCATGAACAGCATCCCGACCAGCGCATTGCGCCCGGTGCGGGCGGAACCGCCGTCGCTGGCCATCTGCTCGGCCGGCACGCCGGAGCGCACGGCAACGCGCGGCAGCACCAGGGCGGCCAGGCAGATCAGCAGGTACCAGCCGGCGACCGAGCAAAGGGCGATGACGCTACCACTCTGGGCGGCGAGCAGCGGCAGTGCGGCGGAGAAGAAGGTGTACTCCGGGGTCTGCAACAGCAGCATCAGGCCGAAGGAGCGGTCCTGGTCGGGCAGGCGACCGAGGCTGGAGACGGCGTAGGAATAGATCAGCCCCGCCGCGGTGCCGGCGAGCAGGCGCACGAGCAGCAGCAGGGCGTTGCTGCCGACCCAGGCGGTGGCCAGGCTGAAGGCCACGCACAGCAGGCCGACGTACAGGCACAGGCTGCGCCCGCTGTAGCGCTTCATCAGGGCCGGGCAGATCAGCGTGCCGAGCGTCATCCCCACCATTTCGATCGAGACGACCCAGCCCTGCTGGTCGAAGGACAGGCCCAGCCGCTCGGTGAGCAGGCCCATGAAGATGGGTTGGACGCCGCAGACGATGAACGACGTACAGGCGATAAAGATGAGGGAGGCACGCAGTAGCTTGGAATTCTTGTTCATACGGGGACCCTGACGCTCTGTTCCGGCACGGGGGCTCGCCCACCTCGATCGTGTGCGCCGTCCTGCTCGGACGCGCCTCACGAGCGCATGCAGCTTCCCGCCGCCAGGGCTGCCCTGTGCGCAGAACTTGTTTTTATTTTCTGGACGATCCGCCGGAACCTTCCGCAAGGCAGGTCCCAGAGCCGTCCGACGACAGAAGTGGCCTGGCCGGGTGAGCCCAGCCCCTTCTCGCGGCGCATCCTAGGTTCAGGGGTAATGCAGTTGAAAGTTAAATATACGAATCACGTCCAGTTTGATTCTTAATAGTTTGTACCGTCGCCAAGGGTGCTGATCGCAACACTCCAAGCATTCTTGAAATGGATCAAAAGGATTTTCATATTTAATTTGTTAATGATCGGGAGCCTCTCCTATCGTGTGCGCCGCTTTCACTTGCGGGGCCGCACGCCGCCATCCCGAGCCCGGCTTCAAGCCGTGCCCCGCCGCAAAGGGCCTGCCATGAACGACCGCCTATTCATCAATGCCATCGACGCCGACGGCCTGCCGCTGAACATCGCCGTGAAGGACGGGCGCATCGCCCAGATCGGCCAGGACCGCCCTGCTCTGCCGCACGCCGAGGTCATCGACCTGCAGGGCCACCTGGTCCTGCCGGGCTTCGTCGACGGCCACATCCACCTGGACAAGAGCTTCGTCGGCGACCGTTGGCGCCCGCACCAGCACACCGACAGCTTGCGCGAGCGCCTGGCCATCGAGAAGCGCGAGCTGGCCACTGCACCGCCCATCGTCGGCCGCGCCGATGCGCTGATCCGCCAGGCCGCCTCGTTCGGCACCATCGCCATGCGCTGCCACGTCGACGTGGACGCCACCACCGGGCTGACCAACCTGCACGCGATCATGGAAGCCCGCGAGAAGTGGAAGGGCCTGATGGATATCGAGCTGGTGGCCTTCCCGCAGGCCGGCGTGGTGTCCTGCCCCGGCACCGCCGAAGTGCTCGAAGCCGCCGCACGCGAGGGCGTGGAGGTGGTCGGCGGCATCGATCCGACGACCCTCGATGGCGCCGCCGACGAGCAGCTCGACATCGTCTTCGGCATTGCCGACAAGCATGGCGTCAAGCTCGACATCCACCTGCACGAACCGGGCGAGATCTGCACCGCCCAGCTCGAACGCATCGCCGCGCGCAGCCGCGCCCTCGGCTTGCAAGGGCGTGTCGCGGTCAGTCATGCCTATGGCCTGGGCGACATCTCGGCCGCCGAGCTCGACCGCATCGCCGAAGTACTGGCCGTTGCCGGCGTGTCGATCATGACCAACGCGCCGGGCGACTGTAACTTCCCGCCCGTGCTGCGCCTGCGCAAAGGCGGCGTGCGGGTGTTTACCGGCAATGACAACATCCAGGACGCCTGGTGGCCGTACGGCAACGGCGACATGCTGCAGCGCGCAATGCTGGTGGGCTACCGCTCCGGCTTCTACACCGACGAGGACCTGCGGGTCGCCCTGGACATGGCCACCGAAGCCGCCGCCGGCGTGATCGGCAAGGCCGACTACGGGCTGAAGGTGGGCAATGAAGCCAGCTTCGTCGTCATCAAGGCGCCCAACGCGGCGGCAGCCGTGGCCGCCGTCCCGCAGGAGCGGGCCATCGTGCGCCACGGCCGGTTCTGGGGCGTGCCCGCGCGCCTGCCGTTCCAGCCCGAGTAGTCGCGGCGCTGACCTGCTGACCGCGAAGGGGCGACGATATCGCCCCTTCGTGCATTCAAGAACAGCCCAGGCCCGTTCAAGGGCGTAATGCTGTTCACTTGACGTGAAACGCCGCTCCGCGCGCAGGGGAAGAGCTCTTGACTCTGTAGGAGCGGACTCCGACCGCGATGCTTTTGCTTTCCGTAGGGCGCATAACGCTTCAAGCGTCATCCGCCGTTTCTGGGCTTGGGTGTTTCTGCGCCGCTTCGGCGTGTGCTGGGAGATTTTATTTCGCCCCCTCGGGCGAGTTACTTTCTCAAACTGCGGATGGCCGCCCCACAAAAAGTAACCAAAGGTCCTGCCCCTGCATCCGGCCCCCGGCTTCGCCGGGGTGATTCACTGCGCTCACCCTTCGGGCCAGCCTTCGGCTGTTACTTCGCTTCGCTCCATCGAAGTTTCAGGGGCACGCGTCGACGGGCCATCCCTGGCCCAACGACGCTCTCGCGGCATCCATGCCGCTCAACCCCTGAAACTGCGATTCCGCTCGGCCTCCTGAAGGGGCGGTTCGGCGCGCGCGGACACTTCTCCGGAAATCCTCACGAGCAAGACAAAAGCTGGGGGGCCTGCGCCGAACTGGTTCTGCTCCCGTAGAAGCAACTGTCTTTTGGGCTCCCGCGTTCGCGGGAGTTACGGGAGTTGGATTCGCATTCCTCAGCGTCATCCCCGCGAACGCGGGACGCGGCTTCATCGCGAACAGCGCTTGCGCTGGCCCGAAGGGGTATCACCCAAAAACAATATAGGAGCGGAGCTGCTCCGCGATCCGCCGGCAGGCGGTTTTGCTTTTTCGCGGACAAGGGCCAGGCGCCCCCGTCTCTCCTACGAAAAGCCAATCCTGCTACAAAAAACGCCACGACCCCGTCAGGGCGTCGCGGCAGAGCAGCATTACGCCCAAGGACAAGCCTTTTGTCGGATAAACCAATTACGGCATTTTTATATGCCTAAATAGATTTTGCAGTATCTCCGCCCCTCAGAGGCTACCGTCATGAAAATCGGATCATCGATACTCTTCGTCCTCACCGCCCTGCTCTGCGCCCCGACCTTCGCCGCCAGCTACGCCAGCACCAGCGCCCCAACAGCCTCCGCCGCCGCCCTGGACAACCGCCTGGCCCTGCGCGACCTGTGGCAGGAACATATCTTCTGGATTCGCGACTATGTGCAGGCCAACCAGAACGGCGACAAGGCCCAGGCCAAGGTGGCCGCCGACCAGGTGGTGGCCAACGCCACGAGCATTGCCAACGCCATCGCGCCGCTCTACGGCCAACCCGCTGCCGACCAGTTGCTCAAGCTGCTGGCCGGTCACTGGATGGCCGTGAAGCACTACAGTGACGCCAGCGTCGCCAAGGACGCCGCCGGGCGCAAAGCCGCCATTGCAGACCTCACCAGCAATGCCGGCGCCATCGCCAAGTTCCTTGCCTCGGCCAACCCCAACTTGCCCGAGAAGGACCTGGTGGCCATGCTCAGCACCCATGGCGCCCAGCACATCGCGCAGATCGACCAGCTCGGCGCCCACGACTACGTTGGCGAAGCCAAGACCTGGGAAGCCATGCGGCATCACATCCTGATGCTCGCCGACGCGTTGAACGGCGCCCTGGTCAAGCAGTTCCCGGACAAGTTCTGAGTGAGGTACGCGAATGCTTCAAGGAATGGGCCGCACCCAGCAAGACCTGCTCGCCGCCCTGCTCTACCAGGCGGGCGGCATGAGCATCGACGAGTTGGCCGAACAGCTGGCGGTCACCCGCACCGCCGTGCGCCAGCACCTGGCGGCGCTGGAGCGCGACGCCCTGGTGGTGCGCGGCCCCACCCGTCCGACCGGGCGCCGTCCTGAGCAGCTGTATCTGCTGACGGCCCAAGGCCGGGAGCTGTTCCCTCGCCAGTACCAACTGCTCGGCGACCTGCTGATCGGCGAGATCGCCCAGCTCATCGGGCATGACGCCCTGCTGCAGATGATGCGCAAGCTCGGCACCCGCCTGGCGGCCGAACTGGAGTCCGAACCGGTGCCGGAGGCGCGTATCAGCGAGCACCTGAATGCCACGGGCTACGAAGCGCAGATCATCGCCCGCAGCTCCGGCGAGCTGGAGATCGTCGCGCACAACTGCGTGTTCCATCACCTGGCCGACCTCTACCCCGAAGTCTGCGAACTCGACCTGGCGCTGATCGGCACCCTCGGCGGGCACCCGGTGGAACACCTGGAATGCATGCACCGTGGCGGACAGGTCTGCCGCTTCCACCTGAAGAAACAGGCGGAAGACGACTCAGGCTGCTGACGCCCGGCTACAGACTCAGCGTCTGCCCGTCGCCGGGAACCAGCAAGCGTGAGGCAAAACCGGCCTGCATCGCGGCAGTCGCCAGTTCATCGCGGGTAACGGGGCAATGGCTGATGGCTTCCAGGTGGTTCGCAATCACCGTCCCCTGACTGAGGTGCATGAACTCCAGTACCTCATCCACGCCCATGATGATGTCGGCGCCGATGTCGAAGCGGGCACCGCCGGCCGGGATGACGCAGACCCCTGGCTGGTGCCGCACCACGAAGTCGCGGACGGTAGAGCTCAGCAACGTGTCTCCCGCCAGGTACAGGCTGGGTTCGCCGGGCATCTCTATCAGGTAGCCGACGCCGTGGTCCATCAGCCTGCCGACGAAGCCCTCGCCATGGGTACAGCGGACTGTGCGAATCCAACCACCGAGAAATGAGCACGGCTGCTCGTGATCATCCGGCAACGGCTGGACGTTCAGCCCGCGCTGGGCCAGGTACGGCGCGTCGCGAGGCGTGCAGATCACGGGAATCCCCCGCTCCCTCAGCCAGCGCACGCCTGCCCGGTCCAGGTGATCGAAGTGCCCCTTCTGGCAGTGGGTGATCAGGCAGTGGGTCACCGCCTCAAGGGCCTGCTCGGCCTCCTCCGGCAGCTCGACCAGCGGGTTTCTCTGCCGCGCGGCCAATACCCGCAGCGGCGGCAGCGCGCCCTTGGGCGCCAGCATCGGGTCGACCAGGATGCGATGCCCAGCCAGCTCGAGGACGATAGTCGCGTTGCGGATCTGTTGAATCTTCATCGTGGAGCCCTCCTAAGGTGTGGCTCCATGGTGCCGATCCGCAACAGCCGCCATAATGGCAGCATCTGCCACAATCAATTCATTTCTCGCCATGCCCAGAACACTTCAGATCGGCCTCCTGCTGTTCCCCGGCTGCATGCCGGCGGGCCTGCTTGCCTTCGCCGACCTGCTGCACGCAGCCAATCGCAGAACCGGTGTCGAGCTCTTTTCAACCCAGTACGTCGGCGTGCGCAGCGGGCCGGTCGAGTGCGCCCACGGGCTGGTCCTGCCGGCGAACCACGGCATCGCCGAGCTCGCGCTCGACGCCCTGCTGATCCCCGGATTCTGGGCGGAGTCCCCGCAGCAGGTCGACGCCACCCTGGCAGGCAACAGCGACTTGCTGAGGGCCCTGGCTCGACTCAGCAAGCGCTGCCAGGTGTGGAGCTATTGCGTAGGCGTTTGCCTGGCCGCCGCCAGTGGCAGGCTGGACGGCCAGCCCGCGACTGTGACCTGGTGGCTGGCCGAGACCCTGCACAGGCGCTACCCCCGGATACGCTGGCAAAGCGAAAAGAACTGCATCCTCAACGCGCACAACGCCACCGCCAGTGGGGTCAACGGCTACCTGCCGATCGCCCAGTCGCTGATCGAGCGGCACGTCAGCGCCGAGGTGTTGCGCGACCTCGTCAAACTGATGGTGCTCCCACGCCCTGCGCAGTCCCATGACGTTTTCCAGACCATCAGCCTGATCGGGCAGCCCAGCGGCCTGCTTCAGCGACTCCACCTGCTGGTGGAAAGCCTGCCGGCGGAACAGATCACGGTGCAGAAACTGGCAGATGGACTCGGCCTCACGGAGCGCACCCTGGCGCGTCGGGTGCGCAGCGAAACCGGGACCGCCGTGGCCGCCTACGCCCGGCGCATCAAGCTCAGCCAGGTCGGTGAACGCCTCACACTGACCTCGGCGTCCATCAGTGCGATAAGCGAGGAACTCGGCTTCAGCAGCGACTCCAACCTGCGGCGGATGTTCAAGGAACTGACCGACTTCACGCCGGCGCAGTATCGACAGCGCTTTGCACGATTCTGAGCCCCGGTATCTGCCTATTCCTCGGAACGCCCCGTGGCATTACGATCCCGCTCGTAATGCCGCGACAGCGGAAACGGCGGCAGCCAGCTCTCACGGCGAATCGTCCAGAGCTCATAGGTCGGCCTGAGCTGGTCAGGAGCGTCCAGTGAACCCAGGTTCACCTCGACCTCATCGCCGCTGCGCCCGAACACCGACGATCCGCAACGCGGACAGAAATGCCGCCCGGCGTAGTCACGGGTTTCGCCTTCGATCGCCACCGCCTCCTGGGGGAATATCGCCGACGCATGGAACAGCGCACCGTGATGCTTGCGGCAATCCAGGCAATGACACAGGCCGACCCGATAGGGCCGCCCTGACGCCACGAGACGGACGTTGCCGCACAGGCAACCACCGGTGAATCGTTCCATGCTGCACCTCCTCTGCCATCGAGCCCTTGCGTGCTTTACCGCAAAGCCCGCCGAGCGGGCCTCGCCGGCCGTCAGTAACCGGCTGCCCGGTCCACGGTGTAGAGCAGTTCCCGGCCTTCAAGGTCCCGAAGGATGTTTTCCGCCACCACCGCCGCGCCGCCTTCCACCTGCATGGTGCTGGCGATGTGCGGGGTGACCCAGACGCGCGGATGCGACCATAACGGATGACCCGCCGCCAGCGGCTCGCGTTCAAAGACATCGAGAATCGCCGCGCCGACCTGCTCTGAATCCAGCGCCGCCAGCAGGTCGGCCTCGACCACATGCTCGCCACGGCCGACGTTGATCAGCCCGGCGCCCTGCGGCAGGCAGGCGAGCGTCTCGCGGTCGAGGATAGCGCGGGTGCTGTCGGTCAGCGGCAGCAGGTTGACCAGGATGTCGCACTGGGATAGGAAGGTTTCCAGCTCCTCCCGGCCCGTGTAGGTCTTCACCCCGTCGAGCTGGCGCGCCGAACGGTTCCAGCCCAGCAGCTGGAAACGCAGGTGGCGCAACTGCGCCAGGCAGGCCATGCCCAGCTGGCCGAGGCCCATGACGCCGACGCGGCTGGCAGAGGCCGGGAGGATGCTCCGCGTCTCCCACACCTGAGCGGCCTGGGCCACACGATAGGCGGGCATCTCGCGGTGTATCGCCAGCGCGGAGAGCACCACGAACTCCGCCATGATGTCTGCCAGCGATTCATCGACCATGCGCGCCAGCGCAACCGAATCCGGGATCGCCGAGAGGTCGAACTGGTCCACCCCGGCACCCGCCGCGAAGAGGATGCGCAGGTTGGTATAGCGCCCGATATCGGTAACCGGCTCCCAGGTCAGCAGGTAGTGCACGCGCGCCGGATCGACAGCATCGAAGCCTTCGACGAACTCCAGGTCCGGCAGTCGGGCTGCCAGCAGGCTGCTCCATTGCTCTGCATTTTCCGGCTCCGCGTTGTAGAGAAAGATCACGTCCTGTTCCTCACCTTGTTCATGAGTTTTTTCCAAGCCCGGAGCGCACGAGCCCTGCGTACCGCCTTCGTCACGCCCAACGGCCAAACGCAGCCAGGGTACTCGTCGGCTTCGCGTAGCGGTTCCTTCTCCTCCAGCAGCGGGTCCCGCGCCACTGGATTTCCCCACCTGCGCAATGGCGAACCGTGCTACCTGTGATAGCGGCGGGCGCGCCTGATTTCGCGGGCATGGCCCGCTCCTACATTGTTTTCTGGGTGATACCCCTTCGGGCCAGCGCAAGCGCTGCAACACATGGAAAACGCCAAAGTCGTTCACCAGCAGCACGGCCTCCTCGCCGCTGCCGGTCACCAGGCGCGCTTCGCATCGTACGATTCGACAGGCCGCTTTGGGTCCGAAGCTAACGCTCCCAGCCCCATCCTCAGGCCCATCGGCATGTCATGCAGCGCAATCGACAGTCTGCTCCCGCAACCACCGATGGCCAGCCGTACTGACGTTGCGGATGAGGTAGAGCAACTGGAGGCTGTAGCGAGGCCCCTGGAACGGCGCGGCAAACGGATTCAGGGACGCGCCTTCGACGAAATGCCGTGCCGCCTGACGCGGCAGGGTGAGCACGTAGTCCGAGCGGGAAATGACTCCCGGCGCGGCCATCAGGCTGGGCAATTGCACCGCCACATGCCGCTCGGCGAGATGCTGCGCAAGGCTCAGCGAGTCGAAAATCCTCGGATGGGGCGCACTGGCAACCACCACGTCGTCATCAGCAAAGCAGTCCACTGCCGTAATGCTGTTGCCCTGACCCGCCAAGTCATGGGACAACCCCGAGCGCGAAATGCGCCCTGCCCTCCATAAGGTCGAGGCGGGACAGATTGGCGTGCATGGTTTTCATCCTTCGCCGAATCAAATGCACTTCATGCATTTCGTTGAATGTTTACCATAGCCAGGTGCATTCACCCGGAGCCCGTTCATTGGGCAGGAAATCGATACCCATCATGACTACGCCCACCTTCCGCATGGCCACCCCGGCCGATGTCGCGCGCTGCTACCAGATCGAGATTTCCGCCTATGAGGGCGATGAAGCGGCGACCGAGGCAAAGATCGCCACGCGCATCGCCCAGTATCCGCAAGGCTTCCTGACCATGGAGCTGGACGGCGAGGTGATCGGCTTCATCAACAGCGGCTGCGCCCATGACGTGGTGATGTCCGACGAGGAATTCAAAGAGCTGATTGGCCATGACGCCGATGCGCCCAACGTCTTGATCATGTCGGTGGTCATCGACCCCGCCCACCAGGGTAAGGGCTATGCCTCGCTGATGATGCGCACCTTCATCGAGCGCATGAAGGACATGGGCAAGCAGACCATTCACCTGATGTGCAAGGAGCGCCACGTCGATCTCTACCGCCGCTACGGCTACCAGTACGTGCGCCCGTCCGCATCGGACCACGGCGGCATGGCGTGGCACGAGATGGTGATGACGCTGTAGGCTGCGTCTTCATTCATGCATTTGTATGAACAACTGCCACTCGAACCTTAGGAATGCACAATAGGTAGCGGCAGGCCAGTGCGGCGAGATTATGGGGAAACAACAACCCATGGACCCTCGCCATGAAACGCTCCCTCTGGCTCCAGGAAATCGCCGACGAACTTGCTCCGACCGCCTCCTTGCAGGAGGACCTCGACGTCGATGTCGCCATCATCGGCGGCGGGTTCGTCGGGCTGTGGACCTCGCTGCGCCTGCTGGAACTCGATCCCAAGTGCCGGATCGTGATTCTCGAACGCGATATCTGCGGCGGCGGCGCCTCGGGGCGCAACGGCGGCTTCGTCATGTCCTGGTGGCCGAAGATCAGTTCGCTGGTGGCGCAGTGTGGCCAGGAAGAGGCCCTGCGCCTGGCCCGCGCCTCCGAGGCGAACATCGCGGAGATCGGCAAGTTCTGCGAGGAGCACGGCATCGACGCGCACTTCCGCCGGGGCGGCTGGCTGTGGACCGCCACCAGCGACGCTCAGCGCGGCGCCTGGAAAGGCGTGCAGCGCACCTGCGAGAACCTCGGCGCCAGGGTCTTCCGCTCGCTCCCCGACAACGAGGTGGAGCGCCGCGCCGGCTCCCGCCAGCACCTGGAGGGCGTCATCGAGGACAGCAACGCGACGGTCCAGCCCGCCCGCCTCGCCCGTGGCCTGCGCCGGGTGGCGCTGGAGAAAGGCGTACGCATCTTCGAGAACACGCCCGTCGAAGACATCCAGCGCAGCCAACCCGCCGTGCTGCGCACGCCGAGCGGCTCGGTCACCGCGCGCCGCGTGGTGCTCGCCACCAACGCCTGGGCCGCGCAGATTCCGGAGCTGAGCCGGGTGATCCTGCCGGTCACCAGCACCATCGTCGCCACCAATCCGATCCCGAAGCGCCTGGAGCAGATCGGCTGGACCGGCGGCGAGTCGATCACCGATTCGCAGCTGATGGTCGACTTCTACCGCACTACCCAGGACGGCCGCATCGCCTTCGGCAAGGGCACCGGGATGATCAATTACGCCAGCCAGATCGACGAAAGCTTCGACGACAACCCACGGCTGGCCGAGGAGACCGAACAGGACTTCCGCCGTACCTACCCGCAACTCGCCGACGAGCCGATCAGCCACACCTGGTGCGGCCCCATCGACCGCACCTACGACAGCATGCCGGTGTTCGGTCATCTGGAAGGCGCGCCGCACATCTTTTACGGCATCGGTTGGAGCGGTAACGGCGTCGGCCCGACTCGCCTGGGCGGGCGCATCCTCGCCAGCCTGGTGCTGGGGCGCAATGACGAGTGGAGCCGCTGCGGCCTGGTGGGGCGTCGTCCCAAGCGCTTCCCCCCGGAACCCGTCCGCTACTTTGGTGGCCTGCTGGTGCGCGGCGCGGTGCAGCGCAAGGAGGCGCAGGAATCGAAGAACCGCAAGCCGTCCTGGATCGACCTGCAACTGAGCAAATTCGCCCCGGCGGGCCTGGAAGACAAGAGCGTCTGAGCACGCAAGGAGACCCCCATGAATCCCCTGATCCATCTGCCCGATACCGCTGGCTTCGCCCTACCCGCCGCCGTTGCCGCCAAGGAACCCATCGGCACGCCGGTGGCCGCGGCCGCCACCCACGCCGCCGCGGGCCAGGGCGGCCTCAACACCGGCGTCTGGGAATGCACGCCGGGGCGCTTCCGCCGTCAGGTCATGGAGCGCGAGTTCAGCCACTTCATCAGCGGCCACGGCTTCTTCATCCCCGACGAGGGTGAGCCGATCGAGCTGCGCGCGGGTGACGCCATCCTCTTCCCGGCGAACTGCCACGGCACCTGGGACATCCGCGAAACCCTGCGCAAGAGCTTCGTGATCATTCCCTGAGGCCGGCGCCGATGCCGGATATCTGCCCGGCGCGCAGGGCGATCCAGAGCACCGCCACATCCTCGGTGGAATCCAGCGACAGGCCGGTGATCTCCTCGATGCGGCGGATGCGGTAGACCAGCGTCTGGCGGTGCACGTTGAGCCGTTCGGCGGTCTTCTGCCAGGAGCGGTTCTGTTCGAGGAAGACCTGCAGCGTGTGCTGCAACTGGGCGCCCTGCTTCGCGTCGTAATCCGCCAGGGCGCCCAGCGCGCGGCGGTAGACCAACAGTGCCTCTTCCAGGCTCGACGGCAGCCACAGCAGTTCCCCGGCGGCGCGGCCGTAATGGGCGACCAGACGATTGGCCGACGCATGGGCCAGGGCCAGGCGCGCCTCGCGCAGCGCTTCGCCGGTGCGGCCGGCATGCCCCAGGGGATTGGACAGGCCCAGCGGATAACCGAGCACCTGCTGGACCTGCTCGGCGGCCTCGAGCGAGGCCAGCAGCAGGATCAGCTCCTCGCCCTGCACCCGCGCCAGCAGCGTCACACCTTGCAGATGCAGGCGCTGCGACCAGCGCTCGGGCAGCTCCGCCTGGCAGCGAGCCACGGCGAACACCGCGTCGCCCACCTGACAGCCCATGGCGGCGAGTCGTTCATGGGCGGGTCGTTCATTGAGCCGCTGTTGCAGGAGATCGTCCAGCAGCTCCCCGCCCTGGCGCAGCACCCGCTCATGCTCGACCTGCTGCCGCTCCAGCTCGATCCCCAACACCGCCGTCACATGGTGCAGCAGGCCGTAGTCGAGAAGGCCACCGCCGCACGCGAGAATCTTGCAGGCCGGCACCGACGGCAGCGCCATGGTCAGGCCATCGCCCTCCTCCGACGCCAGGCGGGTCACCGTGGTCGCAGTAGGCGAGCGCTTCCCCAGAGCCTCGCGCCAATGCGCCGGCAGCGGCCTGAGCCCGGCATGCCAGGGCTCCAGCGTCGCGACGTCGAACAGGTAGAGCTGCGCGTGCAGGTCCGCTGTCAGGCGTTGCAGCAGGAACTCCAGGCCGAGGTTGCGCAGCCCCATACGGGCGCTTTCGTAGATGCGCGTCACCGCGTTGCGGCGCTCCTGCTCCTCCTGCCGACTGGCGTCGATGATGGCCCGGGCGACGGCCGAGAACGGCACCGAGTGATGGATCAGCAGCACGGGAAAGTCCAGGCGCAGCGCCGTGTCGTAAAGCGAGCCGAGCTCCTCGGGCGCCTGCATGTTCTCACCGATCATCAGCCCGGCGACGTGGGCCGCCGCCAGGCGCTCGATGTATTCCCGCTGCGGGCCGGCACCGGCCGGGATGCCGATTCCAGTGGTCATCAGCAGCTCGCCTTCACCCAGCCACTGCGACGGGTCGGGCAGTTCGCACACATGCGCCCAGCGCAGGCGCCGCCCGGCCTGGCTGGCGCCGCTGACCAGGCGCGTGGAGAGCGCGGGGGCAGCGAGCAGGTCCTGAATCGAAATCGACATGGCATCTCCGGCAGGCGGGGGTTTCACCCGCGGTTTTCAACGGCAGAGGATCCCATCGGCCCAGCGCCATGAACTCCATACAAAGATATGAACCAGGTCATGCCGATTTGTAAATCCGTCTGATATCGCGACGCCCGTCCCGTGGCGAAACTGGTGCGCAAGCCGCACCCACCTCACCGTCCGGCCCACTGCCACCGGCAGCACCCAACGACCCATCGGAGCCCATAACAATGCCAAAGTCTCTGAGCAGCGCCATCGCACTTTCCATTGCCTGCCTTTCCATCGCCAGCCTTTCAACCCACGCCCTGGCCGACATCACCGTCGCCTCCCAGGGTGGCGCCAACAAGGCCGCGCAACAGAAAGCCTATTACGAGCCCTACAGCGCCCAGACCGGCAGCAAGATCATTGCCGACGAGTTCAACGGCGAGATGGCCAAGGTCAAGATCCAGGTCGACACCGGCAGCGTCACCTGGGACGTAGTGGAACTGGAAATGCCCGAACTGGCCCGTGCCTGCGACGAAGGCCTGCTGGAGGAACTGGGCAGCGACCCGGCCATCGCCGCCATGACGCCCAAGCTGGTCAAGGGCGCCGTCCAGCCCTGCGGCGCCGGTATTTTCGTCTGGTCCACGGTGCTGGCCTACAACGCCGACAAGCTGAAGGTCGCACCCACCGGCTGGGCCGACTTCTGGGACGTGAAGAAGTACCCGGGCAAGCGCGGGCTGCGCAAGAGCCCGATGTACACCCTGGAGTACGCGCTGATGGCCGACGGCGTGCCCTACAAGGACATCTACGACCTGCTCGCCACCCAGGAAGGCCAGGACCGCGCCTTCCGCAAGCTCGACGAGATCAAGCCGTACATCCAGTGGTGGGAAGCCGGCGCGCAACCGCCGCAGTACCTGATGTCCGGCGATGTGGTGATGAGCGCGGTGTACAACGGCCGCATCGCCGCGGTGCAGAACGAAAGCAACCTGAAGGTCGTCTGGAACGGCGGTATCTACGACATCGAGACCTACGCCATTCCCAAGGGCGCGAAGAACGCCGCGGAGGGCCGCAAGTTCATCGAGTTCGCCCTGCAGACCCAGCAGCAGAAGGCCTACTCCGACCACATTGCCTATGGCCCGGTGAACCTCGCCGCCGCCGCCGAGATCGCCCCCGCCCAGGCCCGCGATCTGCCCAGCGCGCCGGAGAACCTGGACAAGCAACTGGCGATGAACGCCAGCTTCTGGGCCGACCACGGCGAGCAGCTGCAGCAGCGCTTCAATGCCTGGGCAGCGCGCTGAGTCCGAGGCGCCCCATGAAAAGGCCCGCCGATGGCGGGCCTTCATCCACGAATCTCAGAGCGTCGCCTCGACCGCACAGGCCCAGGCTTGCAGGGCATCGCGGGCAGCCAGGGCGATTTCCTCGTCATTGCGGCCGCTGAACTGCCGCTCCACGGCGTCCGCCGCAATAAGCCCGGCCACGGTGGGTTTGCCGACCGCATCGGTCAGGTCCAGCCATTCGACCCAACTGGCCGGCGTGTCGTACCAACGCAGATAGCCTGTCGGCGAACGCGGCCACCAACGCTCTTCGAACTGCAGCACCACCTTCTCCAGCGTTCCCATGCCCAGGTGGGCCATGGCGTCCTGCTGGGGCTGCGGCAGCTCCGGGACGAACTGCAGCGTCTTGAGCACCCCCAGCGGCACGGTGCAGATGCAGAAGTCGCCGCGCTCGTCGTTCACCCGGACTTCGCCGCCCTGCCAGTCGATCCGCGTGGCCGGCTGCCCCAGCCGAATGTCGAGCCCGGTTGCCAGGTGGTCGACGACCTGGCTGTAGCCGCCGGGCAGGAAATGGTCGTTGTTGCCGACACCGTCCTCGTCCAGCGACTCCACCGACAGCTCCACCAGCGGCAGGCAGGCCTCGATGATCAGGTTGCCGTCGATGGCATAGCGTGTTGCGCGCGCCTCGGCCGGCTCCAGGGCTGCCAGGTAGCGCTCCACACCCTCGGCCAGAGGCAGCCGTCGATCGATTCCCCGGCGCAGCGCTTCCCAGGCGGCATCGACGCCATCGACAGGTCCGTCGCTGGCGGCAGCCAGAGGCTGGCTGAAATCAGTCCCCACCAGGCGCAAACCCAGACGTTCCGCCTCGCGAGCCAAGGCATTGTCGGCGAACTGCTGCAGCCAGGCGGCGCCCACATCCACGGTCACCGGCCCCAGTTGCAGGCTGTGGGTGCGGCCACCAATGCGCTCCCGGGCTTCAAGCACGACGCAGTCGATGCCCTGTGCGCGCAAGTGACGGGAGGCGCCCAGGCCCGCGCATCCCGCGCCGATCACGATGACCCGACGAGCGCCGGCGCGAACGGCCAGATTCGCCGCCCGGATACCGTCGTCCCAGGCGCCGTGAACCATGGCCGGCGCTTTGGGGTTGCAGGCCTCACCCGCAATGACCAGACGGCCGCCCAGGCATTCGCCCAGGGCCGCGCGATGTGCCGGCGTGCCACCGGGCAGAAGCGTGCTGTACGCGCCCTGGCAATAGATGTCCTGGCTCCAGTGGGTGACGTGCCAGGCGATGGGACGATGCACGAGCGAATCCTTTTCCGGGTGCAGGTTGTTCATGGGCGAGACCTTCCTTGTGGTTCTCATGACTACGGTGGATCGGGACGCTCAGTTGCCCGCGGAGACGCCACGATCGATCGCCAGGTCCGCGCCCGTGATCGAGCGAGCGGATGACTGGCAGAGGAAATGCACCAGCTCCGCGACTTCGGCGGGCTGGATGAACGCTGCCCTGTCACCCTGGGGATACTTGTCGAGCAGCTCGCGGTAGTAGCCCTGGGGATCGCCGCCGCCGTAACGCTCGGCCTGGAAGCGCAGCATGGGTGTCTCGATGTCGCCCGGCGACACGGTATTGCAGCGCACGCCGAAGGGCGCCAGGTCCAGCGCCAGGGTCTTGCTCAGCAGCGTCACTCCGCCCTTGCTCGCACAGTACGCGGCGGCATTGCGGTTGCCCTGGCGGCCGGCATCGCTGGAGATGTTGACGATTGCCCCCTCGGTGTCCTTGAGATGCGGAATCGCCGCCGAGCACATGAAGAAGGTCCCCTTGAGGTTGACGTCCAGCACGATGTCGAAGTCCTCCTCACTGCATTCATCGACCGGCCCCTCGCGCCAGACGCCGGCGGCATTGACCAGCGCATCGATGCGCCCGGCCACCGCTACCGCATCGGCCACTATCCGCCGACATTCGGCAGGCTGGCGGATGTCACCCGCGCTGCTGCCAGCCAGGCCCTCCGCCTCCGCCAGGCGCCGCAACGCCTCGCCGTCCAGATCGGTGGCGAACACCCACCAACCCGAGGTGGCGAATCGCTGCACCAACGCCTGCCCCAGCCCACCGCACGCACCGGTTATCAGAACCACTGGATTGCTCATCGCTGTATTCCTTCGTGGACTCAGGGCGCCTTGTTTTCGACCAGGCAGTTGCCGCCGTCGATGACCAGCATCTCACCGGTCACATAGCTCGCTTCCGGCGACGCCAGGAAGGCCACGGCGGCGGCAACTTCCTCGGGTCGCCCTGCCCGGCCGACGGGCGTATGGCGCGCGGCGATGGCTTCTTCTTCGGTGGAGGAGCCGGTGGCGATCCAGCCTGGCGCCACGCTGTTCACGGTGATGCCATGGCGGGCGACTTCCAGCGCCAGTCCCATGTTCATGCCCACCATCCCCGCCTTGGCCGCGCTGTAGGCCGCCTCGCCGGGGTTGCTGCCGCGAGTGCCGGTGGTGGAACTGACCTGCACCACCCGCCCATAGCCACGCGCTTTCATGCCGCGCAGCACCCCGCGGGTGAGCAGGAAGGCCGTGGTCAGGTTGCGCGACAGCGCCAGGTTCCATGCCGCCAGATCGGTGTCGACCACGTCGGCGAAGGGCTCCGGGCTGCCCTGCATGGCCATGCCGGCGTTATTGACCAGGATATCGATGCGGCCCCAGAGCGCTTCGGCCCATTCCACCAGGGCGCCCACCTGGGCCTCGTCAGAGAGGTCCGCCAGCCGTCCTTCGGCGTCGAATCCCTCGGCGCGCAGTTGTTCCACGCGGTCGAACAGACGCGGGCTGCTGGCGGTGACGATAAGCTTCACGCCGCACTGGCCGAGCCGCCGCGCAATCGCCATTCCAATCCCCTGCTCGCTGCCGGCGCCGCTGATCAACGCGACCTGGCCGTGCCATTGTGCATTCGGCATAACTGCCTCCTTGGGCTGCATGCATTCGTTCGAATATTGCGAACCAAAGTAAGCTCATCCGGAAGATCGAAAAAGACGATTGTCATCAGCTAATCTGACAACCAGACAGGCCAACTCTCGAGTTTCAATGGACTCAGGCCAGCAACTCCGGACCCGGCGAAGATCGTCATCAGGATTCTTGAAAACCATGGCATTCTCCAGCGACTCGCTTTCGATCTTCCTCGCCGTGCTGGACAGCGGCTCCTTCTCCGCCGCCGCGCGCAAGCTCGGCCGCGTGCCATCCGCCGTCAGCATGGCGGTGGCACAACTGGAAGCGGAGCTGGATCTCATCCTGTTCGACCGTAGCACCCGCAAGGCCCTGCCCACCGAGGCCGCACTGGCCCTGGAGCCCCAGGCCCGGCAGGTGATCTGCCAGCTGAACCTGCTCGACGCCCAGGCGTTGCAGTTGCACAAGGGGCTCGAACAGCGGTTGAGCATCGCGATTGCGCCGGAGCTGCAAACCGGCCGCTGGGGCCAACCCCTGGTGCAGTTGGCCGAGGAGTTCCCCGGCCTGGAGATCGAGGTCCGCTCGGCCACGCAGGCGGAAGCGGTACGCATGCTCCACGAAGGCGCCGTGCAACTGGCCCTGGTGTTCGAGCGCCCCGGCATCGACGAGCGCGAGTCCTTCCTCGAAGCGGGCAGCCAGTTGCTCGTCGCGGTGGCCTCGCCGCAGCATCCCGTCGCCCGGCATAAGGACGTGCCGCTGCGCGAGGAGCAGCTCGCGGAGCAGAGGCAGATCATCGTCGCCTCGGGCAAGTCCACCGGGTCCGACCCGCGCATGGTGCTGTCGCGGCGCATCTGGCTGACCGACAGCTACCTGGCCACCCTGGAGTTCATCCAGTCCGGCCTTGGCTGGGCCTACCTGCCGCAACCCCTGGTGCAACCGCTGATTGCCTCGGGCGCGGTCACGGAAGTCCGCTTCGACAACATGGCCAGCCGCCTGCGGCTCTGGGTCGACGTCATCTGGATAAAGTCCCGCCCGCTCGGCCTGGGTGCCCGGCGCTACCTTGAGCTGATGCGCCAGGTGTTCAAGGACGAGCCGCCCCGTTCCTGAGTTCAAGCGCATCGGCGCGCGTGGAAAATCCGTACCGTCTGGCCAGCCCACCCGAAAAAGTGCGAAGATCGCCCAAAATCGTTAACACGAGTAACCGTATGGCCAAGAAAAGCGCTGCTCCCGATGACGAGGTCCAGGAGGCCGCCAGCCCGGACCTGAGTTCGCCCCTGGACAGCTACGTCGGCTACGCCCTGCGCCGCGCCCAGCTGTCGGTGTTCCAGCACCTGGTGAACGAGCTGGCCAAGTTCGATCTGCGCCCGGCGCAGTTCACCGCCCTGGCGATCATCGAGAGCAATCCCGGATTGATGCAGGCTGACCTCGCCCGCGCCCTGAGCGTCGAGCCGCCGCAACTGGTGCCGCTGCTGAACAAGCTGGAAACCCGGGCACTGGCGGTGCGGGTACGCTGCAAGCCGGACAAGCGCTCCTACGGCATCTTCCTCAGCAAGGCAGGCGAAACCCTGCTCAAGCAGCTCAAGGACGTCGCCTTGCAGAGCGACCTCGACGCCACCGCCGGCCTCAACGACGCAGAACGCGAACAACTGCTCGGCCTGCTGCAGAAGATCCATACCCCCGCGTAATTCCCCGCCCCGCTCCCCTCCAGTTTCCTGATCGCCCCCGTCCACCGCCCCGCGGCGGTGGACGGCCGTGCCGTTGACGAATCCGTTCAAGCCTCCTGGCATCGACAAACTAGTTAATTTAATTAACTAATTTGCGAACTACAAAAACTACAAGAGCGCTATTGGCATGAACGACACTACCCCTGCTCCGGCGGCGCGGCGAACCGCTGCCACTCGCCTCACCATCCTGCTGTGCTTCCTCGTTGCCCTGCTCGAAGGCGTCGACATCCAGTCCTCGGGCATTGCCGGGCCAGGGATCGCCGCGCACTTCGGCCTGGACAAGATCCAGCTCGGTTGGGTCTTCAGCGCGAGCATTCTCGGCCTGTTGCCCGGTGCGCTCCTCGGCGGCCTGCTGGCGGACCGCATCGGACGCAAGCGCGTGCTGACCGCCGCGGTGGCGCTGTTCGGTCTGTTCTCCCTGCTCACTGCCCAGAGCTGGAGCCTCGACAGCCTGCTGGCGGCGCGCTTCATGACCGGCCTGGGCCTCGGCGCCGCGCTGCCCAACCTGATCGCCCTGACCTCCGAGGCCGCCGGCAGCGCCCGCCGCGCCACGGCGGTCAGCCTGATGTACTGCGGTGTGCCACTGGGCGGCGCGCTGGCGTCGCTGGCCGGCATGTCGGCCGGCGCCGAGCACTGGCAACTGGTGTTCCATATCGGCGGCTGGGCGCCGCTCCTGGTGGCGGCGCGGCTCTACCTGCGCCTGCCGGAGTCGCGGGCCTACCCGCCTTGTATGCCCTAGGTCAGGCGCAGCAGCGTCCTGCCCTGCGCAGGGCACGGCCCGCGCAGGCTGTTACGTGCCTGGCGTCGGCGATCAGGGCAGCAGCCGGCTGATCGACGGAGCGGGCGCGTAGCAGCTGGGGTAATTGGCGTTGCAATAGACGGCACTGGCCACAGCAGCCGGTTTGGGCTGGACCAATAGCAGGACATAGGCTGCAGAGAGAGCGCAGAGAACCGCAGCCAGGCAGATTTTTTTTGTTTTCATTGCCTTCACCGCCCTTGAGGGAGAACCAGGGGTGGTTCGAGACTATGAAAATGCTGCGGCGTATTGCCTCGTCCAAATGGACTAGATCCCTCAATCGCCAGGCTCATACCACTTACAATCCCCTGGCTGCCCTGCTTGCTGCTGCTCTATCCAGCACCTTCAGGGCAGAATCACGGGCTGGCGCTGCCCGTTCAAGTCGACGAACGGGCCAACGACAAGACTGGCGCCGGGCGACCTTGAAAGTCCAGCAACATGGCTGATGGCGGCAGCCCGCTCACACCTTTCGTCGACCCAGCGACATCACCCGGCAAGCGCCGGAGAAATCGACTGTACTGACATTCCCGACACCTCAGTTGGAGGCACGATGCCATGGCAAGATCTCTATTTACCGCGTTGTTGACTGCGACCCTCCTCGTGGCTTCGGTCGGCACATCCTGGGGGGCGACGCAGCAGGCTCAACAACGTCGAGAGGCGCGCGACGTCCGCCAGGAAACCCGCCAGGATGCCCGCCAGACCAAGCAGAACTGCCGCGCCGCGGATCAGAAAAACAACTACGAATGCCGGCAGGACAAACGGCAGACCAAGCAACAAGGACGTGAGCGGGCTCGGGACATCAAGTACTGAGCAGTCAGCGCGAACCGGGCCGCAGGTGAAGTTGTTGGAGCACAGCGGCCCTGGACGAATGTGACGGGCCGCACTCCGCCAGCGGCGGGCGCAATAATCGTACAAGTGCGCATTGAACGACGCTCAGGGGCTCTGGTACGCTGAGCCGCTCCAGGCCGCCACGAAAGACCGTCATGCGCCGGCTCCCTATTTTCCTCGCTTTCCTTCTCCTGCTCACGGGCTGCAGCGGCCCCGGTTATTTCGAACCCATCCCCCCCAGCAGTCCGAAGCAGGCGACCCTCTACCTGTACCGCCCCAAGGCCGACAATCCGGGCCGGCAACCCCTGCGCTTCTCCTACCCGGACATCCTGATCGACGAGCAGAGCGTCGGTACGCTGGAGTTCAATTCCTATCGCCGCGTCGAGCTTGCGCCAGGCAATCACAGCCTCCGCGTGACCGGCCTGACCCGCAAGGCGAGCTGGGAACCGCGCGACATCAAGCAGACTTTCTCCATCGCGCCAGGCGAGATCAAGTACCTGAAGCTCGACGTGCGCTTCAACCTGAATGAAATGATGCTCCTCCAGCCCGGCCCCAGCTACCTGATCCGCGTGACGCCCATGCGCCCGGACAACGCCGTCTACGAAATTCGCGAAACCGAACCTCAAACACCATAAGCAAGGACCCGCCGTGAGTGCATCCCGTTTTGTTTTCCTGCCACTGGCCGCAGCCCTGCTGGTCGGCTGCCAGAGCCAGGCCGACCAGCCGCTGAACACCGAGTACGACCGCACCGAGACCGTCGCCAAAGGCGTGCCGGGCAATGCGGTTACCGAGACGGAGGAGCTGCGGGCCACGGTCTCGGCCATTGACACGGCCAAGCGCACCTTCACGCTCAAGGACGAACAGGGCAACAGCCGCACCATCCAGGCACCGCCGGAGATGCGTAACTTCAACCAGCTCAAGGTCGGGGATCGGGTCAAGGCCGTCGTCGTCCTGGAGCGCATCGTCTACCTGCGCAAGCCCGGCGAAGCGGCCGTGGACGGTGCCGCCAGCCTGCTGGCCACCTCGCGCCTCGGCGACAAGCCGGCCATGGTCTCGGCCGATACCGTCGAGGTCACCACCGTGATCAAGTCCATCGATACCGCCAAGCGCACCGCGACCCTGCAATTCGCCGACGGTAACCAGGACACCGTCAAGGTGCGCCCTGACGTGGAAATGAAGCCCGAGTACGTGGGCCATCAGGTGGTGCTGCGCATCACGTCCGCCGTCGCCGTCAGCGTCGAGCCGCAGTAAGCCACGGCACCGGCGCCTTCCCGGCAGCCGGTGCACCCAGCAGATCACTATCTGCCATCGAGCGCGGGCCCCACTTCATGGGCCCGACGCCCGTCACAACACCTCCCCACCGGCCTGTTCCGTGACGCCGCCCCCCTCCGCGCCAATCGCCCCTTCCTGGCCATTCGTCTCGCCCGTGAGATCAGCCTGGGCCTGATCGCTTCGCGAAAGACCTTGACATTAAAGTTAACTTTAACCTTAGGGTTCTACTGTCAGTCGCACGACCGGTACGTCGGGCGACTTCCCAGAGCGCACTGAAAAGGGCAAGCAGATGACAGTACGGTTCAAGGAAATCGAGTTCGGCACGCACACCGTTGAAGTGATCGAGGACGGCTACTACGACCGCTATCGGATGAACCCGGACCTGGACGAAGTGGCCAAAGACCCGTCCGCCGGGAACATCGACTACTTCCGGCGCATTCCCAAGCAGTTGATCGCATCGCGGGTCGGGCCGACCTGGGCGCCCAACTTCTACTACCGCACCAGCAGCATCCAGCTCCTTTTCCTGGCGCCCATCGACCGCTTGCGCGCGGCGCTACCCTCCCCGCTGGAGCCGCTGCGCGCGCTCCCCGGCCATGGGCTGGTCGCCCTCACCTTCTTCTCGTACTCGGTGTGCGACAACGACCCTTACGACGAAGTCTCGGTCGCTGTGGTCATCCGCCGTCCAGGCGCCCGTGGCAGCCATGCGCTGGAGCTGCTCGACGCAATGCGCCGGCGCAGTTTCGTCGCCCATGTGCTGGCCCTGCCGGTCTCCACCGAAATCGCCCGGGTGCGCGGCGTGCATGGCTACCAGCTGCCCAAATGGCGTGCCGGCATCACGCTGGCCATCGGTAGCGATGTATACGCCAGCATCGCTGCGCCGGATGGCACTGCCGACCTGGTCCTCCAGGCTCCGCTGCCAGAACTGAACACAGTCCCGCCGCAATCGCGCCTGGGCAGCACAACCATGGTCCACCAGGTCGATGGCCGCTGGCACCAGACACAGGTGCAGAGCAATACACTGGAGTTCGCGCAGCGGCTCTTCCCCCGCGAGGCAAGGCTCACGCGCAATGGCGGGCCCTTGAGCCAGCTGCTGGACGGGCTGGGAGCCTCGACGATGGTTCGCCTGGACGTCGTCAAGGACGCGCAGATCGTGCTGCATCTTCCTACGCTTCTGGAAACCAACCCGTGATCGGCGCGCTACCTGAAGCACTCCGGCACCGGAAAGACGAGCGCCCCATGAGCACACGAATCCTCCACGTCGTCAGCAATGTCGCCCACTACACCGATCCATCGCAGCCCACCGGCCTGTGGCTGTCGGAGCTGACCCATGCCTATCAGGTCTTCGCCGAGAACGGCTTCGAGCAGCACATCGTGAGTCCGCTGGGCGGGGCCTCTCCGCTCGAACCGCGCTCGCTCAAATGGCCGAATGCGGATGCCACCGCCAAGGCCTGGCTGGCCGATCCGAGCCGGATGGCGCTGCTTGCGAACACGGCCAGCCCCGCTGACATCGATCCTGCCGATTTTGCAGCGATCTATTTCACCGGCGGCCACGCGGTCATGTGGGACTTCCCGGATTGCGAGCCCCTGCAGCGCATCACCCGCGCGATCTACGAGCGCGGCGGCATCGTCGCCTCGGTCTGCCACGGCTATTGCGGCCTGCTGAACACCCGATTGAGCGACGGAACGCTGCTGGTGAAAGGACGCCGGGTGACCGGCTTCTCATGGCGGGAAGAAGTGCTGGCCGGCGTATCGGGCAAGATGCCCTACAACGCCGAAGAGGAAATGAATCGGCGTTGCGCGCGCTACGAGAAGGCCCTGCTGCCCTTCGTTCCCAAGGTGGTGGTCGATGGCCGCCTGGTCACCGGGCAGAACCCGCAATCGGCCAAAGCGACCGCCGTGCAGGTCGCGGCATTGCTCTGCGTCCGGGATCGGTCCCGGCAAGCCTCCTGAGCGCTCGCCCACGTCTGGAGCTACGGCCGGGATTGCTACCAGCCTGCGGCGGCGCTAGCCTCAACCCAGCCTGAACACCACGCGCCAAGGGAACTGCAGGGATGGTGTGTCGCAATCCGGAACTCACTTGCAAAACCCTCATTCAGGGCCCTGGGCGACCTGCCGATCAACAGCATCGCGAAATGAGGGCAACCTGACGTGCACCCGCTCATAGCTCCCATGTCAGCGCATATTGCGCTGACCGCCTTTCTCTACGTACTGCTGACCGTCGCGCGCGCGCCGAAAGTCTGGGGGATCGGCAAACGTCCGGATGGCAGCAATCCATGGGCGGCCGTAGAACCGCGCATCAGTGCCAATCTCTCCAATCAGTTCGAGTGGCCGCTATTCTTCTATGCCGCCTGCCTGTTACTGATCCAGAGCCAACTCGCAGCCAACGCCGCCGTCTGGCTTGCCTGGATTTTCATTCTCGGACGCTTGGCCCACAGCGGCGTGCAGATACTCACCACGAATGTGCGATTGCGCGGACTGGTATTCACGATCAACTTCCTCGCCACGCTCGGCATATGGGTAGTCGTCGTGCTGTCTCTCCAGGCGAAGACCGTGACCTGACTGGCATTGCGTTCGATACGGGCGCATTGCGTGGCAAGACGTAGGCGGCGGACAGGAATGCAATGGCAGCTATTGGCTGAAGCAGACGCTTATAGTACGGAAAATGAATCTGTCACCTATTTGCCCCTTTTTGCCTGCTCCAGCAAAGAGGGTGCACTCGACCTCACCCTGAGCGGCACGCTCGACAACCATGGTGAAGGCGCCCTGCCGGCTGGTGCTCCACCAGCGAAGGCAGGTCGTAGTGAGTTGGCTTGAGCAGTGCAGACTCTACCGACACTCGCTGCTGGTGCGTTCGCACTCGTGCATCCGGTAGCTCGGGCTGCCCGCGGTATTCAGCGTCAGGTCAGGGGGCAGACCACGCTTGCAACCTTGATGCGGTGCAGACAGAGCCGTAGCTGATGGCGTGGTGATGGGGTATCGGCAGGTTTGGTTCAGGGGGCTACGAGCCAGATCGCAGAGGTGCCGCTTGCGTTTGCCGTCTTTGGAACTTAGCTATTTGAGAAACGGAGTCTCGGCCAAAAGCGGGGAGAATATGGAGCGTTCTAATGCCATTGTTGCGGCAGCTTGCGTCTTGGTGAATTTGGCTTCATTCATCTACGTAGATATGCACTCGGGCCCCAGCAGTGGTTTTGTGTTCGGGCTTGTTATTGTGGTGCTGGGCCCAGCGGCGCTGATGTATATCTCAGTGAGTAGAGCGACAAGGCGCAGCTCGCTTATCTGGACCTGTTCGATATTGAGTATTTTTTCCGGGCTCCTGTTTACCCGTCTCTTTGCGACCGACCATGACCCTTCTCGAGTATTCATGATCGCCCCTCATGTTGTGCTGAGTTGGGTGCTTGCCGCCGTTACTCTGCTGAGGGCAAAAGGCGCTGCTCCCCGTCGATAATGGAGCGTGTTCGAGCTGGATTCGGCCGTTGTGACTATGTGGTGGTTCTGCAGGCATCAGCAGAGCTGAGCGATCAGGCCCTTGCGGACGAGCGCATCCCCGCGTCGAAGGGCAGATCCGTGGCATTCGCGAGAGGCCGCTTCGGGTTGAATCCACAGGAGTAAGCAGCCGCTCACCGAGGGCAGCTTCCGGCCAGAAACAGGCGCTCAATCCCGTATTTGTCTGCTGTCTGGCCCGAGTAGCTAACCGGATTAGCCAGCCATTCGCTGGCTTGCCACCCTCCCCTCAGCGGCACCCCATTGCCCAGGAGATCCGGCTTGCAAATTACATTAGCGCTAATGTAATTTCGAGCCATTGCTGGAGAGGGCTGCCATGAACAGAAAGAACGAGCCTGGACTGGGCGAGCTGCTGCGTTACGTGTCAGAGCTGGTGGAGCTTGGTGCCGAAGAGCATTACCAGCAGACGGGGCTGAACGTCCGTGCGCGCTATACGCCGGTGCTGCGCGCCATCCGCTCGGGTGCGCAGACGGTCACCGAAATCACGGCGCGCACCCATCTGACCCAGGGCGCCATCAGCCAGACCGTCGGCCACATGGAGTCTGACGGGGTGATTTCCAGGCAGCGCGCCGACGATGGCCGCAAGAGCGTTCTTCAGCTGACACCGGCCGGAAAGAAGCTGGTGAACAAACTCAATGCCCACTGGGCTGCGACCTTCGAAGCCATCGAGCACCTGGAAAGCGAGATCGGCTACCCGTTGCGCCGCGTTCTGGAAGACACCGCGAGAGCACTCGAAAAACAGGACTTCTCGGAGCGTCTGAACAGCGTCAAGCAACGTCTGGAAACGGGAGGCTCATGTCATGAATAGCCCACACCTCGAACTGAGAAACTGGTTCGACCAGGGCGGTCTGGCCTATGCGCGCTTCCGCCCGGAATACCCGGCGGAACTCACCGCCTACCTGGCCTCGATCGCTCCCGACCGGCTGCTCGCGGTCGACGTCGGCTGCGGCAGCGGCCAACTGACCCGGCAGCTGGCCGAACACTTCGATGCGGTAGTCGGGTTCGATCCCAGCATGGATCAGATCGCCCACACGGTGCCGCAGGAGAACATCAACTACGGCTGTGCCCAGGCGGAGGACCTTCCCCTGCTCGGCCGCAGCGCCAGCCTGATCACCGCCGCCCAGGCCGCGCATTGGTTCGATCTGCCCCGGTTCTACACCGAAGTGCGGCGGGTGGCGGAACCCAATGCGATTCTTGCGTTGATCAGTTACGGCGTGCTGCACCTGGAAGGCATGCTGGGCGCTCGCTTCGAGCAGTTCTACGGGCAGGAGATCGGCCCCTACTGGCCCGCTGAACGCAAGCTGGTGGACAGCGGCTACGCGACCATAGACCTCCCCTTTCCCGAGCTGCAAGCCCCGGAGATCTCCATTCAGCTGGAATGGAATCTCGAGGAGTTCCTCGGCTACGTTTCGACCTGGTCGGCAGTGCGCAGCGCCAGGGAGGCCGGCCGCGAAGACCTGCTGCACCAGTTCGCCGCCGACATGGCCAAATGCTGGGGAGACCCCGCCACGCGGCACCCGGTCAGCTGGCCCATCAACATGAGAGTCGGACGTCTATGAACCCTCTCCAGCCTTTACCGCTTGCCATCGGGTTGATCCATAACGAAACGCTGGTCGTGGCTGACCGCCACACGGTTCCGCAAGTGGAGCCCGATTGGCCAGGCTTCAGCGACATGCCGCCCGTCCTTGCCACCGCGATGATGATCGGATTCATCGAGCAGACCTGCATCGAGGGGCTTCGGTCCTACCTGTCGCCCGAACAACGCACGGTAGGCACCCACGAGGATGTGAGCCACGTTGCCGCTACACCGGTTGGAATGAGGGTAGTGGCAACAGTCAAGCTCACCGCCCTGGAGGGCAGGTCGCTGGTGTTCCAGGTGGAGTGCCAGGATGAAAAGGGCGTTATCGGCGCAGGCACCCACCGGCGGGCGATCATAGACCTTCCGCGATTCCTCCAGCGCCTTGTGGAAATGACGGGCCAGCTGGGCGGCTAAGGCTCCGCGGTTCTCACCCCTACGCTTCGGCGTCGATTGCGACCCGAAGCGAACCAGGCGAAAACCATTGCCAGGCTCTCACTGGGCGCTTGGCGTCCCACTTCGCCGAACCGCTTGAGGCGTCTGCCCAATGGTGCGCAGGAACGCACGCCTCATCCGTTCGCGATCAACGAACCCCGTCTCTCTGGCAATGACTTCGATTGGGTGTCCGCTGCCCTCAAGCAGCATGCGTGCCGCTTCGACCCGCAGGTGCTCTACCGCCTTGGCCGGCGACTGGCCGGTTTCCGCACTGAATGCGCGGCTGAATTGGCGGGGGCTCAGGTGGGAGACTTCTGCCAGCTCTTCCACGCTCAGGGTATTCCTCAGGTTGCGCCGGGCGTAGTCCAGTGCCTGCTGGATGCGATCGGATTTCGGCTCGAGGTCCAGCAGTACCGAGAACTGCGACTGACCGCCCGCGCGACGGTGGTACACCACCAGTTTGCGGGCGACGGTGCGAGCCGTCTCGAGACCGTGGTCCTTCTCGATCATCGCCAGCGCCAGATCGATGCTGGCGGTCATACCCGCCGAGGTCCACACCGGGCCGTCGATGATGTAGATCCTGTCGGCCTCGACTTTCACGCCGGGGAATCGGTCCTGCAGTTCCTTCGCGAATAGCCAGTGCGTCGTTGCCCGCCGGCCATCGAGCACCCCGCTTTCGGCCAGCACGAAGGCTCCGACGCAAGGCGCGGCGACTCTTCGCGCGGACTCCATCGATTGCCGCACGAAGTTGGCAAGCCCGGCAGTGACCGGCGCGATGGCGGTGCCGGAGCCGAACATCACGGTATCGAAGGTCCGTTTGCCGAAGGCCTGGGTTTCAATACGGAAGCCCGCCGACGAAGGCACCAGCCCGCCCTCTTCCGACAGCAGCGTGACTTCATAGACAGGCTTGCCGAGGGTCAGGTTGGCGAGCTCGAACGCGGTGATGGCCGTGAGCCCCATGATCTGGAAGCCGGGAAAGATGACGAAGCCGATGCTATGCATGGGGATTCACCATGTCCTAAAAGGTGTCTTATATGTCATTTGAGACACCCCAACAAGCAATAGGATGTTTTCCAGACAGGGAGCACAACCACCCCTCCCTCTGGAGACAGCCATGACGACGAAACTTGGTACTGCACTCATTACCGGCGCATCTTCCGGCATCGGCGCGATCTATGCCGACAGGCTCAGCCGACGCGGTTACGACCTGATCCTGGTCGCTCGCAACGAGGCGCTGCTCAATGCCCTGGCGAAGCGCCTGACCGACGAAACGGGACGGTCCATCGAGGTCGTGGTCGCCGACCTGGGCGCCAAGGCCGACCTGGCGCGCGTCGAGGACATCCTGCGGACTGATGCCAGCATCACGTTGCTGGTCAACAACGCCGGCATCGGCGCCACCCGCCCCCTGCTCGAATCGAACATCGACAAACTGGACGACCTGATCGCGCTCAACGTGAACGCCGTGACCCGCCTGACCTACGCGGCCATTCCGGGCTTCGTCGCACGCGGCGGCGGTGCGCTGATCAATATCGCCTCGATCGTGGCCATCGCCCCGGAA